>JBFKII010000001.1:0-40319 GCA_041632295.1 Anaerolineales bacterium
TAATGATACCGACGGCCATGTGCGTTTAGGGTGGTGATCACCCGACTGGTTTCTCCAAGTATAATTTTCTCCATGAATAACACAAGAGCATGGGTTTTCACGATCGGGATCCTGGTGATCGCTGCAATTGGCATGTTCCTGATCGTCAATACCGTGCGCAACTCCATGCTCGACGCAGTTGCGGATTCCACCGGCCCGATCGGGACCCAGGTGTCCGAAATCCTCAACCCTACGCCCACCATTTTGCCGGACCCGGTCGCGATCGTGCATGATGTTCGCGCCCTGGCCCGATTGGAGACGGTCCAATACAGTATCGAGCGAGTGATCACCGCCGAGAGTGGCCAGGGCATTTTCGCCAACCTGTTCGGCGACAAGCTCCTTTTTGTGGCGCACGGTGTCGTCATCGCCGGGACCGATCTTCAGAAATTGGGTCCGGAAGACATGTGGGTTGAAAATAACGTCCTGTATGTGCGCCTGCCGCCGCCGGAGATCTTCATCGCCACGTTGGACAACGAAAAATCTTATGTTTACGATCGGGAAACCGGGCTCCTGACCAAGGGGGATGTCAACCTGGAGACGGAAGCTCGCCGGGTGGCAGAAGAGTCGATCGAACAGGCCGCTTTGGAAGACAATATACTGGTAACCGCCGGAAAGAACGCGGAATTGTATTTTTCACTGCTCCTGCGAGACCTGGGCTATCCGGAGGTCATTTTCGTCGAGCAGTAGCGCCCAGAGCGAAAAGGTAGCCAGCCTCGAAGTGGGTCCACGGACCGCCAGTTTTTGCAGTTTGCCTCACCTGCGCATCGTCCAGGCTTCATTCCCATATTTTTCCGCGCACAGTGCCTCCGCCCGGAGGCGCTCTTCGTCTGTCAGAGGTCCCCTTGACAGGTTCAGACCGAGTGCTGTACTGAAACCCTGTGCAAATGCCTGCACGGCAAGATCCCAGTCAACCCGGCGCCCCAGGGCGCGTTCGACGGTCGTGGCGCGCGCATTGAGCCGGTCCTGCGCCTCCACTCTGGCGCTGCTGTCCGGGAAGGCCAGCGCCCGCGTGATGCGGCCGAGGTCTCCGTGCAGCGGCAAAGTGCCGTGCTGAAGAACTCCGTTCTTTCGACGGACCTGTGCGCTTCCGATCAGCTTTTTGCCGTCCACGGTGATTTCCCAGTTTGCCGGCAATTCGAAACACACGGGCCCGGGGGATGCCCCCTCGGCGGGGCGGTCGTAATGCGATTCCCCGACGGCCGGAACAGCGAGCCGTTCCAGGGCAGCCAGCAGCCCTTTTGATATCCGTTCGTAGCTGGTCAGGATATCCCCCCTGACCAGTGGGTGTTCGCCGTGAGCGATGACGGCGTATGTCAACTCATCGACATGCAGGATAGCTCGCCCGCCTGTCGGTCGACGGACGATATCCCAGCCATGGGAGGACAACCCATCCAGGTCGGCGTCCCGGACGCGCTGCCCGTATCCCAGCGAGAGGCAGGCCGGTTGCCAGGCATACAGCCGCAGCGTTGGAGGGGCGTCCCCTGCACCGACCGATTCGAGGATGGCCTCATCGACGGACATGTTCCAGGCGCCATGGGATGCCGGTGTGATCAGCAGGCGCCAGATCGAATTTTGCTCTTCCATGAGCGTAATTGTACCCAATCCATCTCTCGAGGGTACTCGGAATCATAAAACGGCGAAGCCGACATGCAAAGTTCACCCTATGGGCCAGGACTACCATCCCATTCCTGTTGCAGTCGAAGAAGTGGAAGAATGACTTTTTTCGCCTTCCTGGCCAGTGAAACCTGCAGCATTGCGTTCTGGAACTCTCATTCGGGCAGCAGTTTTTATAAAGCCATATCGATTTTCTGAACTTGCTTGACAAATTATGGACTTCAAAATACAGTTGACGGGTCAACTAATCCCCACCCTTTTCCATGAATAACGACGCCCTACAGCTTTACAACACGCTCAAAGAAATCTACTTTTGCCTGGACAACGGGGACCGGCAGCTTTTCGATACATACCAGCTGACCGTTCCCCGTTTTTATGCCCTTCGGAATATCGCCGAGAATCCCGGCCTCTCGATGACGGAGCTGAGCACACGGATGCTCAGTGACAAGAGTAATATCACCCGCCTGGTGAAGAGTATCGAAGACGAAGGGCTGGTATGCCGAAAACAGGGCGAACGGGATAAGCGCAAACAGCGCCTGTATCTCAGCGAAAAAGGAGAACGGATCCTTAATCAGGCTACCAACGCCCACAACCGGCTGATACTGGCCCGGTTCTCCGATTTTTCGAATGGAGATGAGGAACTGCTCCAGCAACTGGGGGAGATCAAGCAGCGCCTGGAAGCCAGCCTCCAAAAATAAAATCCAATCCAGGAGTTTTTTCGTACAATGTCCGAAATTCAAACGCCGGAATGGGTCAAGCACGCAGTTTTTTACCAGATTTTTCCGGACCGCTTCGCCCGTTCCCCCCAAACCACGCACCCGCCCGGCGTGGTGTTCAAGCCCTGGGGAAGCCCCCCGCAGGAGCAGGGATTCCAGGGGGGGAATTTGTACGGAATTGTGGAAAAGCTGGATTATCTGGCCGATCTGGGGATCAATGCGATTTATCTCAACCCGATTTTCGCCTCGGCCGCCAACCACCGCTACCACACCTTTGATTACATGAAAATCGACCCCCTTCTCGGGGGCGAAGCGGCATTCCGCGCTTTGTTAGACAGCGCCCACGCCCGTAACATGCGGGTCGTGATTGATGGGGTTTTCAACCATGCAAGCAGAGGATTTTGGGCTTTTCATCACATCCTTGAGAATCAGGCCAACTCGCCGTATGTCAACTGGTTTCACGTCTACGGGCAGCCACTGCGCCCTTATTCCAGTGATGCCAACAATCCGGCCAACTACGGGGCCTGGTGGGGCAACCCGGCACTTCCTAAGTTCAACACTGACGATCCGGGCGTGCGGGAGCACCTCTTCCAGGTTGCCCGCCATTGGATCGAGTTCGGGGCCGATGGCTGGCGCCTGGACGTACCCGGCGAGATCGACGATGATAGTTTCTGGCAGGAATTCCGCGCGCTGGTAAAAGGGGTCAACCCCGATGCGTATATCGTGGGGGAGATCTGGCACGACGCTCGCCGCTGGTTAAAGGGAGACCAGTTCGACGCGGTGATGAATTATTATTTTGGAATGGCCGCCCTCGGTTTTTTCGCCCGCCGCAGCCTGCGCCCGGACCTGGAGCATCAGGAATTTTCCCACGTAAAGCCCCTCAGCGGGATGGAATTTGTCCAGCGAATTCAGGAGGTCATGGGCTGGTATGACTGGCGGATCAACCAGGTCCAGTTAAACATGGGGGACAGCCATGATACCCCTCGCCTGCTCTGGATGATGGGAGAAGAGAAGTCCGCGCTCGAACTGTTCGCGCTTTTCCAGATGACCATGCCGGGTGCACCTTGCATCTATTACGGCACAGAGATCGGCATGTCCTCCCGCGGTGACCCGTACTGCCGCGAGGCTTTCCCATGGGATTGGGAAGAGAAAATTGATCGCCAGCTGCATGCTTTCTACCGCCGCGCCATCGATTTGCGAAGGACCCATCCGGTGCTGCGCATAGGCCAGTTGGAGTTCCTCTCAGCGAGCGAAGACCAGGTGATCTTCCGCCGAAGCCTGGGGCAGTCGGAGGCCCTGGTGGTTCTGAACAACGCCGACACCCCATCCGAGCACAGCCTGCCGTCCGCAGACCTTGCCGCCCGGGCCTATTACCGGGTCTGGCCCGAAAACAACGGAGCGATCACGTTTGTAGAATCCGACCGGCTGGTGCTCCAGGTTCCTGCCCGTTCCGGGATCGTGATGGTAAACCAGTCCTGAGGCAGTTTGGGCGAGCCTGATCCGATTTACGGCAAGCAGTCCCGCCTGGAGTTCCGCATGCAGGCGCACATCCGGGATTTCGCGGGCATTCGGCATGCCCGAATGCGCATCCCTGCCCGCCCTCAGCCAGGCACCTCCCTGAAACTATACGCCACGACGTCCGGCCCACTGCCATTCGAGCGGCTGGTTTGCCGCTACCGGATCGGTTCCCTGCCGGCAATTGAGCTCCCTTTCGAAAGGACAGCGGTCGAATATGACGACTTGATCTGGGATTACGTCAGCTGCTGGGAGACCGAACTGCCCCCAATGTCCGAAGAAACCTTGCTGTGGTACCAGGTTGCCGGGCGCTTATCCTCCGGGTCCTGGATCTACGCAGATAACCAGGCAACAGACGAAAAACAGGGAACCTTGTTTGCGGTTTCATTCGAGGACTTCCGCCCTCCACTCTGGTCCCGGAAAGCCATGATTTACCATGTTTTCGTGGACCGGTTTTACCCCGGAGATGGCGCCAGCTGGAATCCATCCACCTCCACATCCGGGTTCTTCGGTGGCACGCTGGCAGGCGTCCGGCAGAAACTGGATTACATCCAGAGCCTGGGATTCAACACGGTCTGGCTTTCCCCGGTTTTCGAGAGCCCCTCGCACCACGGCTATGATTCCACTGATCTGTTTACGGTTTCCGGCCGTTTCGGCGGTGGCCCGGCTTTGGAAGGCATGATTGCCGATGCCCACAACCGGGGCATGCGGGTTTTGCTCGATTTCGTTCCGAACCATTGGTCTGACCGGCACGCTACCTTTCTCCATGCTCGCAGCCATCGGGACAGCCCTTTCAAGGATTGGTATTTGTGGCGAGATTGGCCCGAAGATTATGAATGCTATTTCGATGTCCGCTCGATGCCCAAACTCAATCTCAATCCCGGGAGTCCGGCACGAAGGCATCTGATCGAGGCCGCCCAATACTGGCTTCAGGCGGGCGTGGATGGTTTTCGCCTGGACCATGTGGAAGGGCCGGTGGCGAATTTCTGGGTCGAATTTCGCCGGGCCTGCCTTCATGTCCGGCCGGACTGCTGGCTATTCGGGGAGGTCGTGCGGCCGCCCTCACGCCAGCAGGCGTATGCCTACGATCTGCATGGCAGCCTGGATTTTGCTCTGGCCCGTGCCCTGCGCCAGACGTTCGGCCTCGGGCGTTGGAATCTGGGTCGCTTTGAGGCTTTTCTCCAGGCCCATGAACGCTTTTTCGATGCCGACCTTTCCCGCCCTGCATTTCTGGACAACCACGATATGAACCGCTTCCTGTACCTCAGCGGCGGCGATCGGCAGCGTTTGAAGCTCGGGGCCCTGGCGCTGTACAGCCTTTCCGGTCAGCCCGTGCTGTATTACGGCACGGAGACCGGGCTCAGCCAGGACCTGGATATCGCCGATGGTACCGGGCTGGACGAAGCGCGGCTTCCAATGCCCTGGGGGGGTGCACAGGACTCGGAGCTCGTGGACTATTTCTCCCGGCTGGCCAGCCTGCGGAGTTCGCACCCGATACCTGAGGCGGCCAAGCGCCGATTGCTCCGGGTTGACTCTCCAAGTGGATTGTACGCATACTGTTGGGAGGCGGGGCGGACCCTGTTCCTGGTAGCGTTCAACACCGGGCCGCAAACGCAAACCCTGTCGCTAGAAAACCCTTTTGAACGCTCCATCGGCGATCGATTGAACGGATGCCGGGTGGAATCGAGCGGTGATTTCCTGGAAATCGAACTGGCGCCGCAAAGCGGGGCCTGGGTGGCGCCATGACCGATTTTGAGCTGGTGGTTGTCGGAGCCGGCCCCGGCGGTTCTTCCGCCGCGCTTTACGCTGCGAAAGCCGGCATTCGAACGCTCCTGCTGGACCGGTCCACGTTTCCCCGGGACAAGACCTGCGGAGACGGCCTGACGCCACGCGCTGTTTTTGAGCTCGCCGGGATGGGCCTGTATGAAACGCTTTCCACGCAGGCCCATCTCGTCCGGCAGGTGCGGGTGGTTTCCCCGCACGGTTTCGACACTCGCGTCACCCTCCCCGAGATAGGAAAGTTTCCGCCACACGCCTGGGTGATACCGAGGGTCATTTTGGATGCCGCCATCCTTGAGAAGGCCGTCCTTGCGGGGGCGGAATTTGCGGCGCCGGTGCAGGCCGTTGGGTTGGAGCAGGCCGCGGGCGGGGTACTCGTGCGGACCCGCACGCCGGCAGGAGAACGGGTTCTCCGGGCGAAAATGGCCATCCTCGCGACCGGAGCGTCTATGCCCCTGCTGAAGCAGGCCGGCTTTTTGAATGAGATTCCAGCGGTCATCCGGGCCGTGCGAGGATATTTCGAATTCGAACGCCCGATTGGAGAACGGATGGAGTTCCGTTTTGACCATGTGCCCTTGCCAGGCTACGGTTGGCTGTTTCCGGTCGAAAAGGGGGTGGTGAATATCGGCCTGGGCTACTGGCCCGCGGGCCGCCGCGACCGGCGAACCGCCTCCGTCCGCCGCGCCCTGGACGACTTCCTGCACTCTCCCGCCCTGCAGCAGGAAGTGGGGACCCTGAAACAGGCCGGGGAGATCAAAAGCTACCCGCTACGGACCGATTTTGCCACCGCCCGGACGTATCAGGGGCGGGTGATGCTCGTGGGGGAGTCTGCCGGCCTCGTCAACCCACTGACCGGCGAAGGGATCGACTACGCCCTGGAATCCGGGCGCATCGCCGGCACCTTTCTGGCGGAAGCTGGCCTCTCCGCCGACCTTTCGCAATACGATGCCAGGCTTCGGAAAGCTTTCCAGCCGATATTTGAATTCAGTGGTCGCGTCCAACGGATTGGGATGCGTCCTTTTTCGCTGGATTTGCTGACCCGCTGGGCGGAGCGGCGCGCCGATCTCAAGCGGCTGCTCACAAACCTGATGCTCGGTACGATGGCGATCCCCGAAAATATTTCACCACTGCATGTCTTTCGGACCCTGACAGGGATCTGAGGTTTGAAAATCGGGTAAGTTTAGGGCCGGTCTTTGCGTCGATTTAACACATTGAACTGGAAAACCGAAAAAGGATAAACGATGAAAATGCAGGCTATATGGAACGGCCAAGTCGTGGCCGAGAGCGAAAAAACCGTGGTGGTGGAAGGGAACCATTATTTTCCGCCCGATTCCATCCGCCGGGATTATTTTGAGGAAAGCAGCAGGCGGACGGTGTGTCCCTGGAAGGGCGTTGCCAGCTATTTCGACATCGTGGTGGAAGGTGAAAGAAATTCAGGGGGGGCCTGGTATTATCCGGACGCCAGTGCAGCCGCAAAACAGATTGAAAATTACGTCGCCTTCTGGCAGGGGGTTAAAGTCCAGAAAGCCGGTGACGGCGGAGAAAATACGGCCGAAGAGGGCCTTTGGAGCAGGCTGTTCGGAAAATAATACCGGGCCCACGCTAACGGCGGGCTTTTAGGACCCTCCCCAGCCGATCTCCTCCGCGGCGATAAATATATCCTTATCCGAGATCATCCCGACGATCTCGCCATGTTCACCCGCAACAGGCAAATGGTGAAAACCGCCCTCCTGCATGGTGATCGAACACTGCTTCAAGGTCCAGTCCTGGCTGGCTGTGATGACCGGCGCGGTCATGATCTGGCTGACGGTCGTTTCTGCCGGACTGGCCTCCTGGGCAATGATCTTGTCTCGAATGTCGGTGGACGTGACGATCCCATAACCTTTGCCCTCCGCGCTCAAGTCGACGACCAGGCTGTGAATCCGCCTGCGGCGCATCAAAGTCAGCGCATGGGACACACTGCTGTCGGGATCGATCACTATCACGGGGGTGCTCATCCAATTTCGTACCAGGTAATTCATTGCCAGCTCCTCCTGAAATGGGGAAATTCGTCCGTTCGCCGGACCGTAAATTATGGGGCGTTTCTTAAGCAGTCGATATTGCCGATCGAGGTCTGGTTGACCAGGCTGAACCTTCCGTTCTGCCAGATGTAGTCGAGATCGGTCTGGACGCAGTAGGAAAGTGTCGCGTTCAAGGTGAGTCGGGTGGTCCGCATTGTGAGCAGGCCATCCGCGTTAATGGTGTCGATGCCGCCGTTCAATGCGCCGGCGGAGTTCAGAATAGGCTGCATCCTTCGGCCCGTCCACTGAAAGACACTCAGCCCGGCTTCCCTTCCGCCGCCTCCGTACCCGTTGATGGCGATCAGTACCTGGCATTCCCCAGGTGGTGAGAACAGGATCGGTTCGGTGAAATATTCCACATCGTGTTCCACGATCGAATATCTCCAGACCTCGGCGTAAAACCCCGAATCCTGAACCGCACCGGACGTGAGCGCTTTGAGAAGAATTCCGAAGATCAAACGCTGGTCGTCCACGCTCTGGTTGGCCGGGATCAGCTGGATGATCTCGGGGACCCCGTCACAGTTGAGATCGGTCTGGGCGATGGTCTCCGGATCTGTTTCCAGCCTGACGAGCAGTTCCTGTCCGATAGAAAGCAGGCTGCAGTCATCAAGGCCGTTGATCGCCTCAATTTCGGCCACTGTCGTTCCGTAGCGGGCGGCGATGCTGCTGCAGGTGTCACCGTCCATTACCAGGTAGCGCAGGGTGTTCTGATTGATCCCGCCGGCGATCACTGCGCTGGCGATCGGCTGGATAACCCTCTGCCAAAGCGATTCGAGGTCGGCAACTTCGCCTTGGCTGCCCACCTCGACCAAAAAGCCATCCTGTATCCACCGGAATCGAGTCCAGCCTGAGGGCATCCAGCGGAAAACACCATCAGGATCGATCGGCGCCTCAATCCACTCCCCCTGGACCAGCTCACCGAACGTGCCGCCGATTTCCACCGGCTTGATCACAGCCCGGGCCCCGATGTAGTCATCGATCATCGGCTGGTCGTGCAAGTCCTCAAGTGGCCGGATGTGCACCGCCACGCCTGCGGTGTCTTCTCCTCTGCGATTGAGTACATAAAAATACTGCTCCGATCCAATGCTGGTCGTCGAACTGCCGTAATAGCGGTAATCGAGCGGGATGTTCTGGAGCCATGGGTGGGCAGGTCGCAGCAGGATGGTGGTATCGCTGCGGCTGGGAGCTGTGATGGCTAGAAAATCACCTGACGGAATGCCGGTGATACGGTTGTCGAAAAGGTCAGTCTCGCGGCGAAAATAATGCAACGAGAGGGGAGAATCCTGACCGGAGAGGTTTTGCCAACGGTAAATGCTGCCATTGAAAGAACCGGTCAGCAGCTCGCCGTCGGGGGTCAGAGCCAGGCGGTTGGTGCCGAAATCGTCGTTGTTGACCAGCGGCAGGGAGGCGGGCAGACCGGTGCTCATTTCCCAGGTAAAGACCCCTCGGGCTGTCCCCGGCACGCCGGCCGCGCCACCCACGGCGGAACTGCTCGCCAGGTAAGCGCCGTCCTCCAGCCAGGCGACGTCACTTACCCATGAAGGGTGCTCCAAGGTGTAGATCAGGGTGCCGCTGAGGACGTCGTTCGTGGACCGGACCAGGCCGATCACCTGCACGGTGCCGTCAAAACCGGCGACGGCCAGCCGCCTGCTGTTGGGGGAAAAAGCCAGTTCCGTGGTGTAGTGCTGGCCGGTGCGGAAGCGCCCTAAAAAACCAAAAGATTCCAGGTCCCAGACAACGATACTGCGATCGCGATCCGCCGCCGCCAGAGACCGTCCATCCGGGGAAATCGCCAATACCCGGATCCAATCCCAGGACAGATCCATCACCCGGACGATCGCGTCCACCCCGACCTCGTAAATCCAGACCCCGCGATTGCCTCCCGCTGCCAGTGTGCGCCCGTCGGGAGCAAACGCCAGACTGTGGACCGGGCCCGGAAAATCGTCGATAGAATAGCGCCCGGCCAGGTCCTCCAGTGACCAGATCCGGAGAACGCCATGCTCATTTCCGGAGGCAATCAGCTGTCGATCCCCTCCCGAAAATGCAAGCGTGGTGATCACCCCTTCCTGGGAGGCCAGGTGCGTCCGGATGTTCGCCTGCAGGTCGAGCAAGATGAGCTCCTCCTCAACACCGTACGCCGCGTAGCGGCCTTCCGGGGAGAATTCGATCCCGGTGGTTGGATTATCGGTCGTTTCCAACACTTCGGCCCGGGCCCAGACCGGAGCGGGGTTTTCGTTCAGAATGGAGATCAGGTTTTCGTAGCTCGTCTGGCGGATTTGCACCTCCAGCCGGCTGGCGGGAGCAGCGGTAGGCCGTACATGGACAGCGGGATTGGATGCCCACAACGGGGACAGGCCCTGAAATAAAAGCAGGAAACCCACGACCACCGCGAGCATCCAGGCCAACTCTTTTAACGGCAGGCTGGCCGTGCGAATTCTTTCGTTTTCCGGGATGCCCATCTGGACGATCTCCCGGATGCGTTTTTTCTCTTGCGGGTCCAGCGGGCGCTGCAAGGGTTGAAGCGCCTTATGAAGTTCCGAATCGAGCGCCTGCAGCGCCCGTTCCGCTTGCAGGCAGGCAGCGCATCCTTCCAGGTGGGCCTCCAGAACGGTACTTCGGGCAGGACCACCTATTTCCAACAATGAATGCAGTTCTTCCCACCGGTGAACTTTGGGGAGGGGTTCGTCGAGCAGGGCTTCGCGGGCGCGCTGCATGCGTTTCCGCACCTTGGCTTCGCTGGTTTTCAGCAGGGCGGCCATGTCCGTGACCGGAATTCCCTGGTTGTAATGCAGGAGCAAAGGCAGACGCAAGCGGTTGGGGAGCGCCTGGACCCGTTCCTCCAGCGAAGCCGCCCCCTGGGCACTGGCACGACCCGATGAACGCCTGGTAACTTTCAGCAGTTCGGAGAGCAGCCAGGTGTGCAGGCTGTCAAAATGGTGTGCGTTGCGGGTGTTTCGGACGGCCTGGTGAAATGCCAATCCGGTAAGGTCAACGGCTTCCCGTTCGCGGGCGGTGTCGGGCGGAACCAGGCCAAAGGCCAAACGAAAAACCGCTACTCCGTATTCACGGATCAGCGCGCGCAACACCTCCGGTTCCTGGGCCATGCCTTCCTGAATCAGGTAACCGAGTGTGGTGTTGTTTGCGCCGCTTTCGGAGCCTTCCATCGCTTTCGTATTGTATCGAAGATCGATGCTTCCCGCTCACCCGAGTTCAGGGGCCCCAGCGAGGCTGCCAATCGGAAATGGGGGAGTTGGTCAGGCGGGTGGTTCCGCTGCCGTCCGGGTGGGCGATGTAGATCTCATTGTTTCCATCCCGGAACGAGGTGAAAGCGATCCAGCTGCCATCCGGCGACCAGCTTGGCCCCAGGTTGTCCCCTCCGCGGGTCAGTTGGACCAGATTGCGGCCGTCCGCATCGATCACGTATACATTCCTGTCTGGCAGTGGACCGGCGTAAAATGCCAGGCGCCGCCCATCCGGGGCCCAGCTGCTGCGGCCTCCCATTTCCGGCAGATCCGTGAGCCGGCGTACATTGCCGCCGTCTGCGTCCATCACGTACAATTGCCGCAGCCCCTGCCGGGAGGAAGCAAAGGCGATCTGCGATCCATCGGGGGACCAGGTGGGATCGATATCGTCCCAAAACCCCGAGGTGATCGGCCGTGGATTGCCCCCATCTGAGTCCATCACCCAGATCGATTGGCTGCCCCCTGTGGCGTTGGCAAAAACGATCTTGTTCCCGTCGGGGGAAAATTCGGGGGCGAACAGGCTGCCGATCCCGGAGGTCAGACGTTTGGTTTTCCCGCTGGCGATCAAATACTGGTAAATCTCAAAATTTCCCGTCCGCCGGGAAGAGAACAGGATCCGGTCCCCATCCGGCCCGATCGAAGCGTAGAAATTGGTCGCTTCGGCGTTGGTCAACTGGGCCCGGCCGCTGCCGTCCGCGGACATCAAACATATCTGGTCAAAACCCCCGATGTAGCAGGTGAAGGCGATCTTGCCCGCCGGGCTGGAATCGGACCAGATAGAGGGAAAAAGGGTCGGGGTCGGCAACGCCTGTTGTGGGCTGGCCGTTGGCGACGGGGTGGTTGTTTCTTGTGGGGTGGCTGAGGCCGGGACCGGGTCGGTTGGGGAACTGGCAGTTGTTTGCGGAGATGATTCGATTTCAGCGGGGGAGGGTTCGACCGCTGTCGGGGCCCCGGATTCGGGATAGAGCATCAGGCCGACAAGCGCGGCGACCAGGGTGCAGAACCCCAGAAAGGCGCAGCCCAGGGCGGCCGCTGGGATCCGCTCCCTAGCGCTGATCTCCATCACCCTGGATCTGCCCGCGTTCCAGCCGGTCGAACAGCTTGGTCAAATTGTATTCGGCGACATCCTCCAGGCTGAGATCCAGCTCGGTGCAGATCTGGGCCAGGTACCAGAGCACGTCACCCAGCTCGGATTTCAGCTGCTGCCGATCTGTTTCGTTGATGCGACCCTGCCGGTCGCGGAAGATTTTCTTGATCTTTCCGGCGACCTCGCCGGCTTCATTGACCAGCCCCATGGTGGGGTAAACGATCGGATGGTCCATCGGAATCAGGTTCCAGGTTTCACGGGATCGTGCCTGGTATTCGTTGAAATCAAAAGCTTTCATGGGGAGCGCCTTGCCCGTTCAGGTGTAGGGCAAAATGGTGGCTTCGTCACTGGCGACGATTTCAGCCTGCAGGGACCCGTGGGACAGTTCCTGCAGGTCCTCGCGGAACGCAGACGCCTTCTTTTGGGAAAGGCGGGCTGTGATCGTCACATCGGAGGTGAAGGATTCGTCCAGAATTACGCCGCCGAAAGACTCGACCAGCACACGGGCCCGCTCGAAAAAAGAATAGGGCATGGTGACGCGCAGCGTGTGCGTGGCGGTTTTCTGGGCCAGGGGCAGGCCGGAGAGCGCATCCTTGACCGCATCCCCGTAGGCTCGAACCAGCCCGCCCTTGCCGAGCTTCGTCCCGCCGAAATACCGGCTGACCACGGCGACGATATCCCCGATCCCGCTGCCGCGCAGGACCGCCAGCGCAGGCCGCCCGGCGGTGCCGGAGGGTTCGCCGTCATCACCGCAATGCTCCACCACCGACCGGCCGTGGCCGATGATAAAAGCAGGGACGTTGTGGGAGGCGTCCTCAAATTCCTCTCGGATGCGGAGGATGAATGCCCGGGCCTCATCGGCGGTAAAGGCGGGTGCGATGCTGGTCAGGAAGCGCGAGTTGGCGACCGAGATTTCGGAACGGTGCTCGGAAGCTGGGATCAATTTCATGAGCTTTCTGAGGCCTCCTCGTCCTGAGCGTTGCGTTTATTCAGATGGATAATGACGCTTTGTACTGCCAATCGCTCGGTCGACTCGACTTCAAAACGCACCCCCTGCGCGTCCACCGTGTCATTGGACTGCGGGATCCGCCCTAAAAGTTCCATCACCAGCCCCCCGACCGTGTGTGCTTCGGTTTCTTCGAAGTCCAGTGCGTAATGCTGGGATAATTCATCCAGCAGCAGATCGCCGCGCACCCGCAGAACGTTGGCGCTGATCTCCTGGATCGGAAGAATTTCCTGGTCAAATTCATCCTGAATTTCCCCGACCACTTCTTCCACCAGGTCTTCCATGGACAGCACCCCGGCTGTGCCGCCGAATTCGTCGATCACGATGGCGAGCTGGATGTTTTCCTTCTGCAGACGCAGGAGCATGCGGTCCAGAATCAGGTTCTCGGGGACAAAAGCCGCCGGGCGAAGGATAGATTTCAGATCCAGGGGACCGTTCTGCGAACTTCGTGCCCGGGCCAGGTCCTTGATATGGAGGATGCCGATGATGTGGTCGATGTCCTCATCGTAGACCGGGTAGCGCGATTTGCGCGTCTCGCAGATCCGCCGCAGGATGGTCTTTTCGTCTGAACCGAGCGGGATTCCGTGGACCTGAGTGCGAGGGGTCATGATCTGCTCTACCGTCCGGTCCGAGAGATCGAAAATATTTTCGATGAAAAGCTGTTCGGAGGAATCGAGCATGCCGCCTTCCAGGCTTTCTTCGACGATAAATTCCAGCTCCTCTGGTGTAAACAGCCGGTCGCTGCCCTGCGCGGGGGGGATTCCCATCAGCCGCACGATCCAGTCTCCCAGGTAGTTGAGTCCCCAGACAAAAGGAAAAAACAGGATTTCAAAGAATGCCATCGGCCGTGCCAGGGCCAGCACGGTCGGTTCAGAGGACTGCAACGCCATGGATTTGGGGATCATTTCCCCGATCACGACGTGCAAGTAGGTCATCGATACGACCGCAAGCACGGTTGCCAGGGTGTGAGCCAGCGCTTCGCTCCCGATGCCGGCGTTTTCCAGGAAGTGCAAGATCCAGTCAGCGATGACATGCTCGCCGTAGGAGCCCAGCCCCAGGGTGACGATCGTGATGCCGACCTGGGCGGTGGCGATGTAGCGGTTTTGAAGGACAGGCTCCAAAAGGATTTTCAGGGTGCGCTGGGCGGCCCCGTCGCCGCGGTCTGCGCTCTGGGCGATGCGTGTCCGCGGGGCAGAGACGATCGCAAATTCCGCCGCCACGAACAGGCCGTTGAAAAAGATCAGGGCCAGAATAATCCCGATCGGAATGACCACTTCCGTCATGGCTCCCCCTCCCGGATCTTGCGGATGTATTCCGGCTGCGCCGCCATGTGGACCGCGGTGATCCCGCGGCCGCGCATCTTGGCGACCTCGAATGTCTGCCGGTTGATTTGAATTTCCTCTCCCACTTTCGGGACATGGCCGATGGAATTGAGGACCAGCCCCCCGACCGTATCGACATCCTCCTCCGGAAGCTCCAGGTTAAACCATTGGTTCAGGTCAGATACCAGCGTGTCCCCGCGGATCCACAGCCGGTCTTCGGAGAGGATCCGGACGGAGGGAATGTAGGTGTCAAATTCGTCCTGTAATTCCCCGAAAATCTCCTCGATCAGGTCCTCCAGGGTAACCATTCCAGCCGTGCCACCAAACTCATCCAGCACGATGGCGACCTGAAGGTGGCGCCTTTGCAGCAGGGAAAATACGGTCTTAATCGGGGTGGTCTCCGGGACGAAGGGGACCGGCTTGATGATCGTTTCAACGGAAGCCTGGGAATCGCCCCCCAGGCAGAGCAGGTCCTTGAGATGGACAACGCCGACGATATTGTCGATGTTGCCACGGAACACGGGCAGGCGGGAATAGGGGGAGGCGACCAGTGCCGCCAGCAGCTCGCCCCGGCTGTGGTTTGCCGGAGAAGTGAGCATGTGAGGGCGTGGAATCATCACCTCTCGCACTTTGGAATTGCGCATTTGCAGCGTGTTTTTCAGCAGGCGGCGCTCTTCCTTCCGCAGGAGCCCTCCCTTGCCGCTCTCATCGACCAGCATGACGATTTCATCGGGCGAGTGGATATGGGCGTGTTCGGCGATGATTTCCCGGCCAAACAGCCGCATGATCAGCTGCCCGCTGCCGATGAAAAACCAGATCAGCGGCGTGAAGGCGATCATCGACCAGCGCATGGGCGCCGAAGTTGTCAGCGCCAGGCGTTCGGGGTATTGCAGCCCGATGTTTTTAGGGACAAGCTCCCCAATCAGGACCTGCAGTGCGGTCAGGAACAGCAGCATGGTCGTCGCGCTGATCGATTGTGCCGCAACCAACGAAAAGTTTCCCCACTCGGCAACCAGCGGGTACACCATGTCCGTCAGGCGCGGCTGCCCATAGAAACCGACCATCAGGCTGGTTGCCGTAATCCCCAACTGGCAGGTGGCCACATAGGCATCCAGCTTGACCGGATCATCCACGATGTCCAGGATCCAGCCGGCCAATGTGCCGCCATTCTCTGCCATCTGGGTCAATCGGGCTTTCCGTGCGCTGACGGCCGAAAATTCTGCTGCCACGTAGAGCGAATTCAGCAGGATCAGGATCAGCAGAATCAGTGAAACGATAAACAGGTCCATTCGATATGCCGGGAGGTCCGGCAGCAGGGTTTCTTTTCCTTTTCTCCGGGGCGTTCGTTACGCGCCGGGACGATCATACCTTAATCCACCCTGATCCGGCTGCTTTTCGATTTTATCCAGCAGCCGGACCGGCCGGGCGGGGAACCCGGAAGCGGGCTCCGCTGCGAAAAGCGGAGGTCAATTTTGGGGCAGGTCGATACAGTTGCCGCTTTCCAGGATAATCGAGTGGTCATTGTGGGCGACGAGTGCGCAGATCTGGGTGGCATTCTGCGGCCGGGCGCCCACAGTCAACTGGGTGAAGGGGCTGGGCACATCATACAGGACCCAGGATCCGCCACCCGTCGAATCACCAATGCCGTTGACGCCGACCGTGATCGGATCGTAGATGTTCCAGAAGAAATGGATGTGCATGCTGCCGGAAGCCGAGGAGATGACCGGCTCGTAATTGAAAGTTTCGTAGGTGACTGCGTAGCTGCCCCCCTGGACCATGATGTCGGAGATGAAAACATAAGGTCCTTCCGGCACGGTAGCGGTCGGTGTGGGCGTGATTGTCGGCGTTCGGGAAGGAGTAGGGGTTAGAGTAGGGGGCGGGGTGTTCGTGGCCGTTGCTGAGGGCGCCGGAGTATCCGTGGCCGGGTCGACGATCGCTACGGCCTCGGTGGCGGTCGCCAGGACTTCCTGCGTGCCGTCCCCGCCAGAAAGCAGGCCTGGCAGGAAAATGGCCCCGAGGATGATGCAACCCAACAGGAGCAGCGCGGCGGCTCCACCTCCAATCAGCAAAGTGCGGTTGATCCCTTTTCCGGTAGCGGATGGCTGGGGTCGGGAGGCTGGGGGCGGCTGGGTGGAGGGGGCTTGAGTCTGCGGACTGGCTGCAGGTTGGGCAGGTTCCACGTACGTGCCGGCAGGGGTCGGGGCGGGGGTCTCGACGTACGTGCCCTCCGGGGTCGGTGCCTCAACCATCGTGCCTTCCACCATCGTGCCGGCCGGCTGTTCTTCCGTGGCTGGGGCGTCCTTGACGGCCCGCAGTGCGGCAGCCATTTCGGCCGCGCTCTGGTACCGTTGGGCCGGGTCCTTGGCCAGGGCCCGCTCGATCACCCTTTTGAACCCCGGGTGGGTGCCGGGCGTCAGACTGAGCACGTCCGGGATGGGGTCATTGAGGTGCATCATCATAATCGTCATGGCTGAGTCCGCTTCGTAGGGCGGCTTGCCGCTGACCATTTCGTACAGCATGACCCCGAGGGAGTAGATATCCGCCCGGTGGTCCGGCCTTTCACCGCGGATCTGCTCGGGGGACATGTACAGAGCGGTGCCGACCACCGCGCCGGTGGCAGTGTGCTGCTTTTCCCCGACGATCTTGACGATCCCGAAGTCCATCAGGACGGGCTCGCCCTGGACGTTGATCATCAGGTTGGCGGGTTTGATATCGCGGTGGATCAGCCCGCGTTTGTGCGCATAGTCAACCGCATCGCAGGTCTTGGCGATTAAATCCGCGATTTCTGATGGGCTGTGCTTGCGGTTTTGTTCGTTGTAGCGCCGCAGGCGCTGCTGCAGCGATTCGCCGGGGACAAACTCCAGCACCATGTAATATGTGTCCCCATCGTGGTCGAAATCGTATACCTGGACGATGTTGGGATGGCGTAGCTGGGCGACTGCCGCGGCCTCGACCTCAAACCGGCGGACAAACTCCCCATCCTTGGACAGGTGCGGATGGATCAGCTTCACGGCCACGATCCGCTTGAGATTGGGGTCGTTGGCCTTGTACACCGCAGACATCCCGCCCGAACCGAGCTCCTGCTCGATTTCGTAGCGTTCGTTGAGTTTGTAACCTATCCAGGAGGGCTGTGCCATTTCCTGCTCCTTGCTCTCGAATTGGGGCTGATTCTACCCGAACCGGGCGCAGATGCCACGGGGCTATTCCTCGATCAGGAACAGCCAGGCGTTGTCAAACTGGCAGATGGTGCGGCCGGACTCGCTCAACGCCACAAGGACCACGAAGCCCTTCTCGAACTCCACATCCGCTTCGCGGAAGGCCTGTTCGCTGGCCCGAAACTGGGCGTTGATCTGTCCCACGATATTGTCGTATTCCGCCTTGGCCGCATCATACGCTTCCTTGGCATCCGGATTGGTTTCGATGTCGGGCGGGGGCGTTGGGGCGGGGGGGATGAAGGGCCGCTGGGGAGGGTCGTTGACGTTAAATTGGGCGATCTGGGTGTCGTTCGTGAATAAGGTGACGATCGGCCCCCGCATGACCACAGTCATGCGGTTGGTGGTGTCGTTTCGCCAGTCAAAGTTCGGATCCAGGCCGTAGGCGAAAAAATCCTTGTTGTTCAATATTTCCCCTTCCACCATGATGGCAAACTGCACCCGGCCGGACCCGCCGCGCGTGGCGATCAGCAGGTATTGGTCAAAAGCTTCCTGGATGCCGTTGTTGCGCAGGGCGAAGCCGCAGCCCGAGGTGCCGAACTGTGTGTTCCAGGTGATGTCCGCCGACATGACGAAATCGGTCACCACCGTGCCCAGAAACTGGTTGGCATAATCGTATTGCAAATATCCGTCGATATCGAGCGTCACGGGTGGATGGATCCAGGCCGGACGGCCTTTTTCCGGATCGACACCGTATTTGGGCAGCTCAGCCAGGATCGGGGCGAACGCCTGCCGGGTCGCTTCGATTTGCTCAGCGGACAGGGCGGCGATCGCTTCTGCAGTGGCCTGGGCGTTCAGCGCTTGCTGGGTGGCCTGGGCCTCCGCCGTGGCCAGGTTTCCGGCTGTATCGAAACCCTGATCGGGCGACTCGCCAGCCCGGGCGGTGGCGGTCTGGGCGACTTTCAAGGCCAGTGCCTCTGCAGTGGCTTGTGAATCGCTTTGCCCTCCGCCGCCTAAGCATGCCATGGCGGCCAGCAGAAGTGCCCCTAGGATCCATGCGATCTTTCGGCCTGCCATCAGTTGTCTTTCCGCTTTTGCATGATCAGAGTGCCGGTCAGAAGTACACCGATGATTAACCCCTGGGCGGCCCAGGTTGAGAGCACACGGCCGTAGTATTCGCCGGTGTTTCCTTTGTCCACCCAGGCCCAACCGAAGCTGTCCCTGATCTGGTATACAGCCCCCTCGGCAGCGCTGACCGGAATTTCAGCCGCAGCGGCCGCAGCAAAGCGCTGGAACTCCTGCTCCACGACGGCCTCCTGGTAAGCTGCAAATTCCGCCGCGTAGATATCTGCTTCCGCCTGATAGGCTTCCAGGTCGGCTTTGTATTGTTCCTGGATACCTTCCACGAGCACCTGGTACTCTTGCAGGGCCGCCAGGTATTCGGCGACGGCGACCGTGTCCGCCTGGTTTTCAGGCTCGATCGGGGGCGGCGGGACGTCCGGCTCGGGCGGCGGGTCCCGCAGCGGAGCGGGCTCAGGAGGCAGCTCGGTTTCCTCGAACGTCCCCTCCACGTAGAACTGGCCCATGCCGGGGAAGTGGCAGGCGCTTTGGTCGATGATGTTCAGGCCCATGCAGCTGCATTCCTGGGTGCGCTGTTCCAGGTCCATGAGGGAGATGGTCTCCGGAGGCAGGTCCCAGCAGGGATCCGCCGCGATGTCCGAGCCCACTCCGGTGATCGCCATGAAGGCTTCGAAGCCCCAGCGAGTCGAAAACGGCGCGCTGATGAACTCCGGAACCGGAACCAATGCGCCCCCCAGCACGATTTGAGGCAGCATAAAAACGATCACGATCAGCGGTGCGGCATTCGAGGATGGGGCCAGCGCAGAGGCGAACAACCCCAGCATCATGCCCCCCATGGTCGCCAGGGCCATGCTGATGTACATCAGCACGAATTCGGTCGCGCCTCCGGGCATGTCGAAGGCGAAATAATGGATACCGATGTACCAGATGGCCTGGTAAAGGGCCAGCAGGCCTGCGACCCAGACCTTGGAGAAAATGTACGGGATGATCTTCAGGTTGACCAGCCGCTCCCGCTTGTAGATCTCCCCCTCCTTGACGATCTCTCGCATCTGAGAAATGCCACCCAGCATCACTCCGTAAATGGTGAGGATAAACAGAGTGATGATGACCGCAAAGGCATCCCCATCCGCCCAGGCGAACGGATCGCGGCCCATCAGGCTGGCCAGCAGGATGTCGAGGGAGCCGATCACCGGCGGTGCCAGAAGCATCAGCGCCAGGCTGAAGCGGTCGCGGGTCAGGATTTTCAGGTTGCGCGCCGATAGGATGAAGAACTGGCGCAAGGCGGAGACTTGTTTGCGGGCCCGAGAATCGCCCGCAGTGGCCGCCCGCCCGGTTTCCGGCGTTTGCCGCCCCCCCTGCTGCATCATCTGGCTGCGGTCGGCCAGCGGGGTGGCCACGTAGCGGTTGTATGCCGGGTGGCGCATGTAGCGTTCGGCCCATTCCTGGGGACTGCCCTTTTGGGAATCGTCCAGCAGGGCGTAGATCTCGTCGAACTCCATCTCCCCGGCGCGCTGGTCGCGCTCGGAACGGTACTGGTTGAAATAGGAGAGCGCTTCATCCGGCGCCCCAAACCAGACCAGGTAGCCGCCGCGCGCCAGGAAGACCACCTTGTCGGCCAGCATGACGTTCTTGGTGGCATGCGTGATCAAAACGATGGTGCGTCCCTGGTCCGCCAGACGCCGCATGAGCTGCATCAGGGCGGTCTCCGTTCCAGGATCAAGCCCGGAGGATGGCTCGTCCAGGAAAAATAGCCCGGGTCGCGTCAGCAGCTCCACGCCGATGCTGACGCGTTTCTGCTGGCCGCCGGAAAGCTGGCTGATGGCCGTGTCCTTCCGGTGGGCGATGTCCAGGTCTTCCAACGTTTCCATCACTCGCTGGTGGCGCTCTGCCTTGCTGGTGTCCGGCGGCATGCGCAACTGGGCGGAGTAATCCAGGGCTTGAAAAACCGTCAATTCTTTGTGGATGATGTCCTTCTGCGGAACGTAGCCCAGGTTGTTGCGGATGGCGTCGAAATTCTCGTAAACGTCGATCCCGTTGACGAACACCTTGCCGTGCGTGGCAGGCCGGTAGCCGGCGATCGAGTCCACCAGGGTGGACTTGCCGCCTCCCGATTGGCCGACGACGACGATGAACTCGCGCGGCTCAAAATTGAGCGATATGTTCTGCAGGATGTTGAGGTCTTTGCGAACCCACTTGTTCAGCCCCACGGCCTCGACTTCCAAACTGCCGCTCTCATCGATCTGAGACAGCTCGTCCTCCCCCATGACGAAATTGTAGGAACCGATCCGCACCGTGTCCTGGGCATTCAGCCACATTTCGCCTTCCACCGGACGGTTGTTGACGAACGTGCCGTTCGAACTGCGCAGATCGCGCACCCGGTAGCGTTTGCCCACCCTTTCAATCAGGGCGTGGTGCCGGGAAACCTGCGGGATGTCCAGGACGATATCGTTGGTAGGGTCGCGACCGATCTGCAGCACCGACTTTTCTCCAAAGCGCACCGTTTCCACCCGGCTCAAAGCTTCCGACGGGGCCAGGTAGGTCATGGTGACCATCAGTCCGGGGTCGTTGCTGCCGATGCGGATTTTGGCGCCGTGGTGCAGGCGGGTCGGCCTGGTGACCGTCGCGCCGTCCAGGAAGGTGGGGTTGCTGGCAGTGGGTTCCACGACCAGGTTGTATCCGCCGTCTTCCCGCTTTTCCAGCCGCGCGTGGTTGCGCGAGACGATCTTGGACCCGATCACGATATCGTTCCCCTGCTCCCTGCCGATGGTGACCTGCAGCCGGTTCAGGGGATACGTCTGGGAAGGA
This sequence comes from Anaerolineales bacterium, assembly GCA_041632295.1. Taxonomy (GTDB): domain Bacteria; phylum Chloroflexota; class Anaerolineae; order Anaerolineales; family JABWBV01; genus DATDOR01. The sequence goes on from JBFKII010000001.1 coordinate 21,418, forward strand.
CCGCCGGCCACGCTGACGGACAGCTCGGATGGTCCGGTCTGGCCGCCGATTTCCCCGATCACGGTCGCGGCTGCCCCGGAGGGGCCTGGGGGAGGCGGCGCCGGCTTGGGGGGTGGAGGGGGGTCGGCGCTGGGACGGCCGATCGGCCGTGGCGGGGAAGGCATTGCGGGCGAGGCCTCCACCCGGGTTCCACCTGCGGCGGAATCGGTCACTTCGGTCGATACGCCGGGCTGCGCCTCGATGCTGCAGACCAGGCGGACATTTTGACCCAGACCGATCTGATCGCCGTTGCGCAGGGTGACCGCTTCGCTGATGCGCTGGCCGTTGACGAATGTGCCGTTGGTGCTTTCCAGGTCTTCGATCCGGAGTTTGCCGTCCTGGTACAGGAGCCTGGCATGGCGGCTGGAGACGCCGCTCCCGGGGATCAGAAGGTCCGATGGTGCGACGCGCCCGATGATAGTCTCTGGCTGCGTGATTTCAAATTCCATCCGGCGAGCAGAGACGCTGTCTAAAATAAGTTTAGGATTGCTCAAGGGAAAAACCTTCCTTCATTCTGGAAGTGAAGCATGCTTGAGATTATAGCCCTATTGAATGATTCCCGCTACAAAAGACCGTTTTTCCAATAATCACCGCTCCACCAACCGCACCGGGTCGAATAAGCCTGCCAAACGCGCCCCCCAGCCAAGCAGGGCCTCGTCCCGGTACCAGGAACCGGTCAGCTGGAGGCCGAGCGGGAGACCTGCAGGGTTCCTCCCGGAAGGGATCGTCAGCGTCGGCAGTCCGGCCTGGGTCCAGGGCAGGTTCATGACCGGGTTGCCGGTGCTCTCCAGCCCGAGTGGGGCTGCTCCTGGAGCAGAAGGGGAGATCCACAGGTCAATGCCTTCGCTTTCCATGACCGTTACCAGGTCCTGCCGGAATTGGGAGATTTCCAACCGGGCGGCGGACAGTTCCTCGTCAGAAATTTGGGATCCGGTTTCGATCAGTTCGGCAGTTTTCGGGTGGTAGCGGGCGTGATGCTGTTCGAACCATTCCCGGTGGGTGCGGGCGGCCTCGGCAGCCACCACCAGGTTGTGGCGGGAAACTACCCGATCAAAATCTGCAAACATCGGCACCTCTCGGACCGCAAAACCCGCCGATTCCAGCCGCTGCCGGTCCTTCTCAAATTGGGCTTGACCCTCTTCATCCGACCGGAGAAGATAGGGCCCTGCAGGTACGCCCAGGACGGGTCCGGTCTTTGCCTCGCCCGGCCGCCAGTCACGGCATAGGATGGAAGCCAGATTGGAGAGGGTTTCGAAGTCTGCGGAAAGCAGCCCGACATGGTCCAGCGAAACCGACAGGGGGATGACCCCCTGTGTGGAAATGCGATCCCGGCTGGGCTTGAACCCGAACACCCCACAAAAAGCCGCGGGCCGGTTGATCGAGCCGATCGTCTGGGTGCCCAGCGCCGCATCGCACAGACCGGCCGCGGCTGCAGCCGCCGAGCCGCTGGATGAGCCGCCCGGGGTGTGCCCGGGGTTGTGTGGGTTGCGAGTCGGACCCGGCCCGAAATAGGCAAATTCAGTCGTTACGGTTTTTCCGACGATCAAAGCGCCCGCATGGCGCAAAAGGCGGACGGATTCGGCCTGAGGTCCGTGCAAGAGTTCCGGGGGCAACCGGCTGCCTGCCCGGGTCGGAAACCCGTCCACGTGAAAAATATCCTTGACACCGACCAGACTTCCGTACAGGGGCGGCCGGGAATCCGGGGAAGGGTAGGTCTCCGCCAGCGTTCGGGCCTCGCGCCGCAGGCGCGAAAAGCGCCCGTTTTCAGGAGCGTAGGCATGGATCTCCCCTTCAAAGATGTGAAAGCGGCGCTCGAGCTCGTCGATTTTGGAGGACAGGTCTGTCATGGTTTTGAGGCTTTCCTCAGCGGACTCTAATACGAAATAAGCCTGGGGGCAAGTCGCACCAGGGCGACCGTCATGGCTTTCTCAAAGTCGCGAAACCTGGCGGAAAACGCTGGTTGAACGTGCCCTGAGTGCAATCGAAGGGCCTGTCGAGACCCAGTTTTCCGCCTTTCTCGGTTTCGATACGGCTGCTTCGCGGCCTACTCGACCAGCGAAAGGCTCTTTTGTCAACGGACTTTGAGAACGCCTTGGGGCGACCGTAAGTTTGAAAAGAGTGGGATCGTCAAAAAAAGACCCCGAAACCGAACGAGGACCTGCACATGCAAAAAAAATATCGATTGCCAGTCGTGATCGGATCCATATTTCTCTTTTTTTTGGCGGCCTGCACCCCGGCGGGTGCCGGTCCGGCTGCGGAGGAGACCGATCCGGTGGAAGCGACCGAAGCGGCCCAGCCGACAACCGAGCCGCTTCCCACGGAGACGAACGAAGCGACTGAGGCGCCTGGCCCTGTCGAAAACTCGACCGCTACGCACTCGGAGGCTGCTTCTTGTGAAGATCCATTTGAGGGGGAATCGTTGCGCTTCAACCCCTCGTTCTGGCGCGAGACCAATTTTTGCCTGCACAGTGTGGACTTTAGCGAGTTCCTTTCCGGCGGGCCGCCTCCGGACGGCATCCCGCCGATAGACGACCCGGTGTTCGATTCCGTGGATGCGGCAGATGAGTGGCTTGGGGACCACTGGCCGGTGATGTTTTTCGAATGGGATGGGGATGCACGAGCGTATCCGCTGGCCATCCTGATGTGGCACGAGATCGTCAACGATGAGGTCGGCGGCCTGCCGGTCACACTGACTTTCTGCCCGCTATGCAATGCCACCATCGCTTTCAACCGCACCCTCCCGGACGGCGCCGTGCTCGATTTCGGCACATCCGGCAACCTGCGCAATTCGGACCTGGTCATGTACGACCGCCAGACTTTTTCCTGGTGGCAGCAGTTCACCGGTGAGGCGGTGGTCGGGGATATGACCGGCACGGTCCTTGAATTTCTGCCCTCCCAGATCATTGCCTGGGAGGATTTCAAGAACAACCACCCCGAAGGCATGGTGCTCTCGAGGGAGACCGGCCACGTTCGCAGCTACGGCACCAACCCTTACGGTGGATATGATGATATTTTGACCAACCCCTTCCTGTTTGACGGCGAATTGGACGGCCGGCTGGCCGCAAAGGAACGGGTTGTGGCGGTCGAGTTGAACGGGGTCGATGTAGCCTATCCATTCCTGGAGCTGGAAGTCGCCCAGGTTGTTAACGACGAGATCGGCGGCGAGCCGGTGGTTGTGCTGTGGACCGGCAACACCGGATCCGCTCTCGATAGCCGCAGTTTCGATGACGCCCGGCTGGTCGGCTCGACGGCCGTCTTCCACAGGACCGTGGACGGGCAGGTGCTGACCTTTGAGGCTGCTGAGGAAGGTTTCCTGGATTTGGAAACAGGAAGCCGATGGAATATATTCGGTGAGGCGATCGATGGCCCGCTGGCCGGTACGAAACTTGACCAGGTGGTCTCTGCGGAGCACTTCTGGTTTGCCTGGGCGGTCTTCAAGCCGGATACGATCATTTGGACGGCGGAGTAAACGCTTTTCCGGTCTTAACCATCCGCGCCTGGAGCCTGTTGTTCCTGCTGGCGCTCGCAGCCTGCACACGGCTTGGGGAAAGCGCGACTCCAGAAGCGACACCGATTACGCCCTCCGCTTTCAATCCAACACTGGCTGCACCCACCCCGGTCGAGCCGGGCCTCGATCTACCGCTTGATCTGGCCCCGCAAATCCCAGAATCGATCCCACCTCCGGATACCAGCCGGCACCGGGTGCCGCTCGACCGGATCTATTTCGACACCTTTCAGCCTGTAAACCGGTCCGTCCCGCTGAGTTCGGCTTCCCCCGAGCTGATCGAAAGGCTGCTGGACGCCATCCCCCCGATCCACGATCCCCGCTTTGTAAGCGCGGCTGAAAGCGATTGGCTGGAAAGCGATTCGATGGTGCTCGGTTACGCCACGGCGGAAGGGGCCTGGGCTTTTCCAGTCCGGATTCTGAATTTCCACGAGATCGTCAACACGGTGATAGGCGGGGAGCCGATCCTGGTTTCTTATTGCCCGCTGTGCTACAGCGGCATCGTCTACAGCCGCCGGATGGCAGGGGGGGTCCTCACCTTTGGCAACACCAGCGCGCTGTACGAATCGGACATGGTCATGGTGGATTACCAGACCGGCAGCTACTGGTGGCAGGTAGCGGGGTCCGCCATTGTGGGCCCGTTGACCGGTTCGCAGCTGACCGTGCTCCCCGGCGTGATGTCGTCCTGGGGAGCCTGGCGGAACCTGTACCCTGACACCCTGGTGATGTCTCGCGATACGGGCTACGCCCGCAATTACGACCGGGACCCTTTTTCCTCATATGCCGAGTTCATCAACGGCGGCACCTGGGCGTTCCCGGTCAGCCAGGCAGCCCGCGACCCGCGGCTTCGGCCCGCCGACATCGTTGCTGCCATACGGGTCGGCGACACGGTACGCGGATATCCGATCGCCGGTGAGGTACCGGTTGTCTTCAACGATACGATCGAAGGCCAACCCGTACTGGTGGTCGGGGTGCCCGCCGATGGTTTTGCGGCAGCTTACAGCCCGGTAGTGGACGCTTTGCGGCTCGAATTCCGGTTTGAAAATGGGGGGATCGCAGACCGCCAGACTGGGAGTACCTGGACAATAACCGGGAAGGCAACTTCCGGCCCGATGTCCGGGCAGATGTTGCAGCCGCTGGCGATGAAGACCACGTACTGGTTTGCGATCGCGGCGGCTGAACCCGAAATCACCCTGGCGGTTCCGGATTCAGGTTCCACTCGTTAAGGAGACGATCTCCGCTTTTTCCAGTGCGCCGATCAGATCGCTCACTTGAAGAAAGATCGTGGTGCCCGGCAGGCCGGACCCGAGGGAAATTTCTTGCTGCTCGAGCACGCTTGAGTCAACCAGAATGCGCAGAGGATGCGGCAGACCGAAGGGGGAAACCGCGCCGATTTCGTATCCGGTCACCTGCCGGACCTCCTCCGGACTGGCCATCGTGAGCCGGGATTGGCCCAAATATTTTCGCAGCCCAGACCAGTCGATCTGCTGAGGCCCGGCGACCAGCACCATGACATAAACCTGCTCCGAGATCCGGAACACGATCGACCGCACCACCTGCTCCGGCAGCTGGCCGCGTTCCCGGGCGGCCTGCTCGAGGGAGAATATCCTGCCGGGATGCCGGAACTCCCGATAGGTAATGCCCAGGGCTTGAAGCTGGGCTGCGACAGGGGAAGCCACGCTCATTCTGCGTCCAGGAACGTCATCTGCCTGGGTGGATCGACCAGTCCGCTGACCCCAACACCGATCAAGCGAACCGGTCTGCCCGGCTGCCAGACTGCCGAAAGCAGTTGCCAGGCATGGCCGGCGATGGCCTCCCCGCTGGCTGTGGGAATGGAAAAAGTAACCTGGCGGGTCAGGGTCTGAAAATCCGGCCAGCGGACCTTAATGCGGACTGTGACCGCGGCCTTACCGCGTCGCTGCAGGACGCGGCCCAGGTGCAAGGCCTGCCGGTTCACCTCTGCCTGCAAGCGCGTGGCCGAACGTACGTCTTTTGAAAATGTGACCTCCTGGCTGAAGGATTTTGCCTCCCGATCCACCACGACAGGGGACTCGTCGATCCCCTGGGCCCGCTGGACCATGTCGCGGCCGTGCTTTCCAAAGATTTCTGCTAGCAGTCCTCGATCTGAGGCCGCAAGGTCGCCGATCGTGCGGATTCCCAGCTCGGCAAGGCGCGCCTCCGTCTTCGGCCCGATTCCCCAGAGCGACCGCACGGGCAGCGGGGCCAGGAATTCGGCCTCCGTTCCCTTGGGGACGATGGTCAGCGCGTTAGGGGGAGATCCGCCCACCGCCTGGCTTTTTCCGAAATCGTTGGCGATCTTGGCCAACAGCTTGTTAGACGCCAGGCCCAGGGAACAGGGCAGCTCCAGTTCCGTACGGATCTGCTGCTGCAGGCGCCGGGCAAGGATCTCCGCCGGTTCATCAATTTCCGTCACATCCAGGAAGGCCTCATCGATGGAAAGTTGCTCCACGAGCGGCGTCACATTTTCCAGCCGGGCCATCACTTTTTTAGACTCTTTGGCATACGCGGCGAAGTCCCCGGAGAGGACCTCCAGGTCCGGGCACAGGCGGAGTGCGCGCCCCATCGGCATCGCCGACCGAACGCCGAAACTCCGTGCGGGGTACGAGCATGACGCAACCACTCCGCGTTGCTCGGGGCGTCCACCCACCGCGAACGGCTTGCCCCGCAGGTCAGGGCGACGCTGCTCTTCAACGGCGCAGTAAAAGGCATCCAGGTCGAGGTGGATGATCCGCCGGTCTTTTTTCATTCAAAAATATCCATCCCCTCCGGGATCTGGAAAACGGTCACTTCGGCGCGCACGGTGATTTTGCCATCCGCACTGACGGACACCGCAACTTTAACTTTCCTCCCGTCGACTTTATTGACCCAGGCGCGCAGCATGAGGGTCGAATCGATCGGGGTGGGCGCCTCAAAGCGCACGTTCAGCGAGCCGGTCACGAAGCGAAATGGCGGTTCGCTGTCCATCGACCGGTTTTCCTGGCGGTACATGGCGGCTGCGGCCGTGCCGGTGGCATGGCAGTCGACCAGGGATGCCAGCAGCCCGCCGTAGGTATACCCCGGAACCGCGGTGTGGTATGGGCGCGGGCGGAAATGGCACACTACTTCATCGCCTTCCCAGTAGCTCTTGATCTGCAGCCCCTGGGGGTTGAGCCGGCCGCAGCCGTAACACACCGCGTATTTCCCTTCATAAAAATCCTGGACGGCTTTTTCGCTCATGGGGGAAAGTATAATCCCTGCAAGGCGTTCTCAAAGTCCGTTGACAAAAAGGCCTTTCGATGGTTGAGTAGGCCGCGAAGCGGCCGTATCGAAATCGAGAAAGGCGGAAAATTGGGTTTTGACAGGCCCTTCGACAGGCCCTTCGACAGGCTCAGGGCAGGCTCAGGGCATGCTCAACCAGCGTTTTCCGCCAGGTTTCGCGACTTTGAGAAAGCCATGATTATCCGTGCGGAGACGGTTGACGCCAGCCGCCGGCGCGGCTAAAATTGCCCCCGCTGTCCGACCTGGACGGCGAATCGACCGGTAGGGCGAGGGTAACCGAAATCCGTCGGTGAGAGGCGCCCGAGGAAGGAAACATGTCAGAAAGGATTATCTTACCCGCTGACCACCGCAAAGTGATCGGCAAAAAAGTTAAAGTCTTGCGCCGGGAGGGGAAGCTGCCCGCCATTGTTTACGGCAGCGGCATCGAGCCGACCCCGATCGTCATGGACATGCACGAAGCCACCAAGTCCCTGCGCACCGTGACTTCATCAACGCTGGTTTTGCTCGATATCGAAGGCAAGGAGCAGCTGGCCCTGGTGCGGGATCGCCAGGTGGATCGATTGAAGAACATGATTCTGCACGTCGATTTTTTGGCGGTCTCCATGGGGCAAACCCTGCAGGCTACGGTCCCCATCCGGCTGGTCGGCCACGCACCGGTCCTGGATGATTTTGACGCCCTGGTGATGCAGGATACCGAGAGCCTGGAAGTCGAGGTGCTGCCGAAGGACCTGCCGGAGGTCATCGAAGTGGATGTCTCCGTGCTGACTGAACTGGGCAGCAGCATATCGATCACCGATCTGGACCTGCCAGAGGGGGTCAATGTTCTGACCGACCCCGATACGCTGATCGCAGTCGCCTTATCCGCCGCCCGCGAAGAAGAAGAGGAAGAGGAAGAAGAGGAACTGCTGCCGGAGGATGCCGAGCCGGAACTGATCGAACGCGGCAAGCAGGAAGAAGACGAAGAAGAGGAGTAAGCCCGGCTTCTTTCCCCCTAAGAGAACGAAAAAAAGAGCGCCTCAGGGCGCTCTTTTTCATGGTTGCTCATCCGTCCAGGCCCAGAGCCTCCAGCAGGTTGAGGGTCAGGCGGGCGGTGAAGCCCCACAACAGCTCCCCGTCGTAATGGTTGAAGTAGATCACCGGCCGGGGGTCCCGATTAGAGAGCGACCGGTACCGGATTTCGTGGTTTCCCCGGTCCGCCAACCAAGAAAGTGGGATGGAAAATACCCGGGCCACTTCTCCGGGTTCGGGTTGGAAACTGACGGGCCAGTCGAACGAGCCGACGATCGGGGTGACGACGTAATTGGTCACCGAGTGGGCCCGGGGAAGTTCGCCCAGGATTCGAACCCGTTCCGGGGGCAGGCCGATCTCTTCATGGGCCTCGCGCAATGCCGCCCGGGCCGGGGTGCGGTCCCCTGGATCGATCCCACCCCCGGGAAACGCTACCTGGCCGCCGTGATGATCGTGTTCGTGCTCAGTCCTGCGGATAAAAACCAGGTGCCAGTCATCTTTAAAACGTGTCATCGGGATCAGCACGCCCGCTTCCCGGCGCGGCCGATTAAACAGGTTGACCGGCCTGGGGGCTTCTTTCCGGGGTCCCTGCCAGGCTTCAAGAGACGCCCGGATCGCTTCCTCTGACAGATCTCGGATGGCCATGATCACTGTTGGATTGTCGGCTGGAACACGGGGCGGCCAAAAACCAGAAAACCGGTGTGGGCAATCATTCTGTCCGTGGGTCGCAAACGGCGCGGGTTCGGCCGGTAATAGCGTAGCAGGATTTCAACCACTTCAACAAATGCAAATTTGTTTTTTTCCAGGGCGGTCAGGAGTGCCATCACCTGGTTGGCGGTAGGCACCAGGGAACCGAAATGGCCGCCGGGCCTCAGGGCTGCACGTACTTGGGGGACGTAGTCCTGCGGTGTGGGCACATCCAGGAAAAATGCATCCAGATTGACCAGCTCCAGTCCCTCAAAAATATCGTGCTGGCGAAACGTGACCCGCTCGGGATAACCAAAACGCTGCAGGTTTTTTTTAGCCAGGTCCAGGCTGTCAGGATGGTTTTCGAACGAGTACAGGTGCCCGCTGGATCCGAGCGCAGTGGACAGTGCCAGAGTCATGGCCCCAGATCCGGTACCCGCCTCGCCGACAATTTTTCCGGGCTCGATGCCCATCGCCATCAACAAAAACCCGATATCTTTGGGGTACATGATCTGCGTCCGCCTGGGAAGCTCGTTGATCAGATCGGCCACCGTGGGCAGCAGAAGGTGGAATGTGCGCCCGATGTGGCTTTTTACGATGCTTCCCCAAGGCAGGCCGATCAGGTCGTCGTGAGGGATCTCCCCCCGGTGCGTCTGCATCGACTGGCCGGCAGCCAGGCGGAAGATGTGGTTCTTGTGTTTGACCCCGACGAGCATTACGACATCGCCTTCAGCAGCGGTCGGGGCTTGTGTGGCAGACATCATGAGGAAAATAGGTGGTGAGCAAGGGAGTGATTGTCACCCTGGTCCTGAGCCGTGCGAAGGAACTGGTGACAGTCATTCACGGAAAAACTAAGGCTGCAGGTGTTTCACGAAGAAATCGGTGATGGCATTGTAGCAGCGCACCTTGTTTTCGAACTTGAGCACGTCATGGCCCTCGTTTTCGAACATCAGGTATTCCACCTCTTTCCCCTGGGAATTGAGATAGTCAACGAGGTCGCGCGATTCCTGCTCCACCACACGCGGGTCGTTTTTTCCCTGGATCACCAGCATCGGCGCACGGATCTGCTCCAGGTAAGTCCTGGGGGAGCGCTCGACCAGGAACGCCTTCTCCTCGGGGATCTCCGGGTCTCCCAGGGCGATCTTGAAATACGGTTTCCAGGTTGCGGGGATGCGATCCGAGAAGGTCAACAGGTCGTACGGCCCGAACATATCGCACGAAGCTGCCCATAATTCAGGATGCCTGCCGGCCAGAGTCAGGGTCATGTAGCCGCCGTACGAGCGCCCAACGACCCCGGCCCTTTTGGTATCCAGGCGATCGTCATTCGGCAGCACTTCGGTCATGGCATGGACGTGGTCCAGCCGGTCCTGCCCGCCCCAATCGCGGTCGACCATCTTGGTGTATTTCAGGCCGTAGCCGGTACTGCCGCGCACGTTGGGGACGAAAACCGCAAAACCATTGAGCGTCAGGAACTGGATCAGCGGCATGGAGAACCAGGCGAAGTCCGGCCGCTCCTGGCTCTGCGGCCCGCCGTGAATGTAGTAGATCAGCGGCCGCGGCCCTTCGTACCCCAACTTCTCTGCCGGCAAATACAGCCTGGCCGAGCAGCGCAGGCCGTCGTGGGACACGAACGGATAGTCTTCGCCTGCGGAGAGCAGGTTGGTATCCAGTCCGAGCAGCCGTTCGCTGGTGTGGCTTTCCAATTTGCGCTCCGCATCCAGGGTGTAGATCTGGGTTGGCGAAACGGCGGTGGAAAAAGAAACCGCCATCGAGTCAACGGTTTTGGAGTAGCGCAATGACTCGATCACCCCGCCGGCCAGCTCCCCCTTGCCGATCAGCACTTTGTCGCAATGGAAGGAAAGCCTATTCTCGTCGAAACGACCTTCGTAGACCCAGTCGGCGCCATCGATGTTGAAATGCGCCAGGTAACGGTCGTCCTTGAGGTGGCTGAGGCCGTTGAACTCGCCCTCCCCGGTGTGCATCTGCCCCACGATAGCTGCCGGCTGCACCTCCGCAGGGCCATCGAGGTCCAGGAAGCCCAGCCCCCCACCGTCTTCGAACAAGGTGGTGTGAAACATCAGGCCTTTTTCGTCGCAGACAAAATGGGTGCTGTGGATGGCGTTCAACTCGACTTTGTGATCAGGCCCGCGCTTTTCGATCGGCGTCCCATAGATATTTTGGACCTCACCGCTGGCTTTGTCCCACAAGTACAGGACGTTGTCCGCCACCGCATAGCCCTGGATCAGGACGGCTTTGGTATGGTCATCGTTGTGGCTGCCGACCCCTGCCCCGTACGTAGATGTGAAGATATGGGTCCGCTCGCCGGAACGCAGGTCGAGCTGGTATGCATCGTTGCGCGGCTCGGAATGCGAAGCGGCGCCGATATAGGCCAGGTTTTTTTCACGGTCGACTTTTCCCAAAAAAAAGCGCGCCTCCGCCAGCCCCTCGGTAAACACCGGTTCCGGATAGCCTCCGTCCAGCGGGATAAACATCGGCTTGTAATCCTCGTTGCCGTCCTGGTCGAGCATGAGCAGGATCTTTCCCAATTTGGGCAAAACCTGGTAAAGGTTTCCGATCAGGTGGGGGTTCTGCAGGGCGATCTCGGGCGGAAGCAGCGGTTCGGGCAGTCCTCCGCCGCGCTGCATGCGGTACAGACTCAGCCGCCCGCTCATATTGCTGACAAAATAGATCTGGTCTCCGGCCAATTGGGGCACGAGAAACTGGCGTGCCGAAAGGAACGACTCAATCCGGTGCATGACGAAATCCTTGTGGGTTGGTGTGTTTCGCAATTTTACTTGTTTTTGATCATCGCCAAACCCCCTACTTCCTTTCACCTTATCAGCAGTCGTCGTCCGGTCAAACGTCCACAAAGCCGTTCATCCACTCGTGCTCCGGATCCGGGTTTCGCAGGTCGATATTAAAATCTACGGCCCCCTTGAGGGTCAGCAAAACGGTCACCCAACCGGCGCGCTGCTCGGCATACCAATCCTCGGGCACCCCCGTTTCGATCACAGTCAGCAATGTCCCGCCGCCTTCCCAGGGCTCAAGCCGGAATTCCACTCTGCTGCCCCCAAAATACTCCAGCGCAAAATACTTAGGCGCTTCCTGCGCCAGGATTTTTCCCTGGTGTGTCATGCCGTTGCTGAAGCGAAAATGGACCACGCCATCGATTTCATCGGCGCTGTCCGCCCAGAAAAGCGCCCGTCCCGCTGCGGTCGAAAGCGCCCGGTACACTGTATTTTGAGATGAGGCCAGCTGCACCCGCAACAGGATGGGTTTCTGGACCTGTGATTCGGACACAGAACTCACCTAATCGGGTTCCAGGGAGCTGAAATAGTCCCGGATCAGGTCCCGGAACTGGGGCGGTATCACGCCGCTGTCGATGGCCTCAAAAGCTGCGTCCTGGTAAAAGGGCAGCACCTCGGTGTAAGGGACCCTGGATGGGCTGGTGCTGCCGAGGTCCGCCGGCCCCAGGCCGACCACATTTTCCCCCTCGAGCCCGGAAGGGGGCAGTGTGACCGTTTCGGACCCGCCGCCGGCGATACTGGAAGGTGTGATCGGCTCAAACCCGGCCGTCCCGCTTCCATCCGGCAGATTCCCCTGGGAGATCGGCCCTTCCCCCGCTTCCTGACCGCCTCCAGGTTGGTTTTGGCCGCCTTCCCCTGTGCCTGCCCCGCCGCCGGATTCGCCGGATTGCCCGTTATCGCCAGCGCCCGGCTGTTCCCCCTGGCCGGGTACCCCCGCAACTTCTCCAGGTTGGCCTTCCCCCTGCTGGCCGGCATCGACCAGGGTCTGCTGGCCTTCTTCCAGCGATTGTGCTGCCCCTTCCGCCGCCTGGGCCTGGGCACCAGCTTCTCCGGCCTGCTGGATGGCCTGCGCGGCTTGCTCGAGGGCTTGCTGAGCTTCACCGGGGTCCCCCTGGCGAGCCGCCTGGGCGGCCTCCTGCAGTTGCTCCGCGAGCGCTGGGTCTGAGGACGCCAGGGCCTCGGCCAGCGATTCGAGCTGCTCTGCCAGCCTTTCCCTTTCCGCCTGCTCCATCGCAGAAGCATCGACTTCGCGCAGGTCCTGGGCTGCCTGATCAAAATTGCCCTGGGCCAGGTTCTCGGCGAAAGGCTCCAGGGGGCCTACGTCCTGGGCCAGCTGGCTGCCGGCGTCCTGAAGGCTCTGAGCCAGCGCTTGCGCCTCCGGGTCTGCCAGCTCGTTGAGGGCCTGGGCAGCCTCTTCCAGCGCGTTGACCGCATCTTCCAAGGTGGCGGCCTGCTGCAGGGCCTCCAGCGCCTCCTCCAGCGGGGCGGTCAGCTCGTCTTTCTGCACCTCGCTGAGCTCCGGCGAGGACTCGATCGCCTCGATCAATTCTGCCAGGTTCTCCGCCTGGGAGGCGATGGCTTCCTGCACCTGGCGCCGCTGGGCGGCGCGGGTGAACGAGTCCACGGCGGCGAACCAGATCCCGATGCAGACCGCCAGCAGCAGTGCTGCGGCCAGCAGCTCCCGGCCCGGCCACCGGAGGGGCATTTGATTCCGAATGCGTACTGCCCTCGCAGTGGCAAGGGCGTCGGCTGCCTGGATGGGCGCAAAACGCGAGTTCCCTGTTCCTGAAGCGCCCTCCAGTTCGAAAGCTGTGGACACCCGCTCTTTCAAATCCAGGCGGCGATCGAAAAAGCGGGCTGCTGGCTGCCGGCTGTACGGCCAGGCGAGCCCGGCCACAAATCCCAGCACCGGTCCGGCAGCGATCAAAATGGCCAGGCCCACCCGGTATTCGGACTGAAGGACGTTTTTTCCTACCAGCGCGTAGACCCCGAACAGCGCGGCAGCGCCGGCTCCCACGGCCAAGCCTCGCCCGGCCCAGATCAGGGACCGGCGAAAGCGGAACCAGCGCAGCCAGCTTTCGAACAGGCGGTGGAGTTCGGTATTGGGGCTCATTGACGCGCCGTCCGCCGTACGATCCGGACCGTCAGCCACATCACCAGCACGGTCAGCAAAGGATAAAGCGCCACGAATCCCAGCCAGGGTGAGGGCGTCAAGACCCCGTTGCCGGAGCCGATCGGCACCCGGATAAAGAACAGGGACTGTTCCTCGATCAGGATCAGTTCGGTAACGACGGCAGTCGCCACCGGGCTGGCGATGGCGATCAGCCAGCCGAAGATGAGCAAAATGGTCTCCCGGATGACGGAGTTGGGGCTGCTGAAGGTCGAGACTTCGATGATCGAGATCGACATGAGGGCGAAAATGGGGAGCCCGATGGTGATTAAGACCACCGTTCCCTGGGAAAGCACGGTGGCGATCCGGGCGCGGGTGATGAAGCTGGAATAGAAGAGGCCGATCGCGCCAAAAAACAGGGCGGTCAGGATGAGAATGAGAGTCCCGACCAGCAACTCAGAAACCGTCACTCCCCCGAACATGAAGGCGATGCTCAGGATGGGCAGCGTGGCGAACAGCAGCAGCAGCACAAACGAGATCGCCGCCAGCAATTTTCCGGTTACCAGGGCCCGGGCGGAGAGCAGGGTGGTGCGCAGGAGGTCGAAGGTCTGGCTCTCCTTTTCGGAAGCTATCCCTCCTGCCGTCAGCGAGGGCGAAATCAGGCATACGGCCACCAGCTCGATCGAATAAATCGTGTAGAACAAGGCCTGCCCGAACTCTTTGCGTGCGTTGATGCCCGGAAAGGCGTTGTTGGCGCTGGCGAAAGTCATGTAGATCGTCCCGACGAAGCTTCCCAGCAGGATGATGAATCCGGTCAGGGACAAAAATGACCGCCAGCCCCGCATCCGGCTGCGCATCTCTTTCAGGATGACCGGGTTTTCACGGATCCAGCTTACGGGGCGAAACCTTCGCAACAAAGCGCTCATGATGACCTCAGCTTACCAGCCCTTTGGTGATCCGCATGAAAACTTCTTCCAGGTCGCGGGTTTCTTCGCTGAAATGGATCAGGCGCACCCCTCCGCCAATCAGCTCGGAAAGCAGCCCGCTCAGGGCTTCGTCATCGCCGACGAACTCGAATTCGATCCGGTTGCGGTTGGCGCCGGATGCGCCGTTCAATACGATCTCCGAGACCGCCGGATGTTCTTTCAAAAGGGTCCCTGCGGACTCGGCCGGGCCGAGCGTGGTGATCCGAACCTGCCGGTGTGGCATCACCAGCTGCTGCAGGTCTTCGATTCCTCCGGTTGCGACCATCTCGCCGTTTTCGATAATGCCGACGCGGGTGCAGATTTCCGACACGTCGGACAGGATGTGGGTTGAAAAAAAGATCGTTTTCCCCATCCGGGAAAGCTCGCGCATCAGCTCACGGATCTCGACCCGGGCGCGTGGGTCCAGCCCGGAGGCGGGTTCGTCCAGGATCAGCACCTTGGGGTCATGGACCAACGTGCGGGCCAGGCTGAGGCGCTGTTTCATGCCGCGCGAGAGCTGGTCGACCATGTCGTCCCTGCGATGGGAGAGGTCAACCAGTTCGAGAAGGTCTTCGATCAGCTTTTGTCGTTCGACCGCCGGGATGTGGTAGCAGGCGCCGAAAAAATCAAGGTACTCCCAGACTTTCATATCATCGTAGACGCCGAAAAAATCCGGCATGTAGCCGATCAGGCCACGGACATCCCGGGGTTCCCTGAGCACGCTGTGGCCGTCGACGAAAACCTCTCCACCATCCAGTTGAAGGAGCGTGCAGATCACGCGGATGGTAGATGTTTTGCCTGCCCCGTTCGGGCCGACAAATCCGTAAATATCGCCTTCTTCGACGATCAGATTCAGGCGGTTTACGGCAGTGCGCAGGCCGTATTTTTTCGTCAGGTCTTTTATTTCAATGATCGGAGCCATGATCAGCGCCGGACGGCGAGTGTGAAATCGGATCGTTCGATCACGATTCTATCATTCGGGTTGCGGTTCTCGATTTTCAGACGGATTTCAGCCCCCGCGCTGACGTATTTTTCCGGATCCGGAACCTGGAATGTGCCCCAGACCAGGCCTTCTTGCTGGATCCAGTCCTCCAGGGTGAAATCCCACAGGGAAATTTCGTACGGGACTGCGCCCTGCCCGCCATAGCTTTCCAGATTGAGCTCCAGGGTAAGCACTTCCTCGTACTGGAAAGGCTGGTTGAGGCTGAACCGCAGGCTGTATGATCCGATGCCATGGTTGCTGTAGGCTTCGTAAGCACCCACCTGTCCTGAAACCGTGGGCACTTCAAAGACGCTCCAGCTGAACATCGAGGGGGGGATGGAGATCTGGCCTTCCATCTGTCCGATCGAGGCCTCCAACTGGACGATGTACAGGGTGTTGTACACCCGGATTGGCCTTTCACTGACCAGGTCGGCCGGATTGAGTGGTTGCGTCGACCAGGCAAACAGGTAAATTCCGTTCCCGCGCGTTCCGTTGAGCAAGATCGAGCGCACCAGATGAAACCGCTGAATTTCCGTGGGCTCCTGCAGGGAGTATACGGATGTGGTACCAAAAAGGTCCCGCAGGGTGGTGTCCGCTGCGGGGGCGAGGTTCAGCGGGTTCACGCCAAGCGGAATGGCCCCGGAATTCGGCACGAAGGACAGGTTGACCAGCCGGCTTTCTCCCGGACCCAAAGTGCCCAGGTGCTGGGCGCCGGATGGGGCAAGGATATAGGCATCTTCGAGGGTCAGTGCGCTCTGGTTGGTGACCTGCCCGCGAACGCCGAGACCCAGCCCGCTGCCGGCCTCGTAAGCCAATGAATGGGTGATGCGCGGCGCAGGCAGGCTGCCGCTGGTCACGGTCGCCTGGATGCCGCCCACGTCGACCAGCATCTCGGGAATGAGAAATCCATTCTCCCGTTGGACCACCTGCCAATCCTGGGTGATGTTTCCGGCCACCCCCTGGGAAATAATTGGGTGAGCCACCTGCCCGCCTTCCATCTGGAGGCGATAGTCCACGCGTGAAGGCGAAAAGACCCCCACAAGGCCGTGGCTCAAGGCGTTTTCCATCTCCGGCCAGACTTCGACAACGCTTAGCTGGGACACGATCGGCCGGTTGCCGCGGATCTGGGAGCCGATCAGAAATGCAGCCCCGGTAAACAGAATGGTGACCACCGGGATCGACACCCAGGCCATCTCCCGGATTTTCAATGCCCTGAGCACGAAATAGTTGACCGGCCCAATCATCAGGACGTAAAGGACCAGGAAACCGCAGATCAGCCAGATCGGGGGCAGGGAAAGGCCGGGGATGTTCGCCAGCGCGTTCCCGGCGTCCCCCCAGCTGGTAAAACCACGGGTCCAAGCAGGTGGGTCCACGGTTGTGTCCAGCAGTCTGCGATACAGATCTTCCATGCCGTCCCAATTTCTCAGAGGGGACAGGGCGGGGTCGGCGGCCATATAAATCACCCTGCCGAAACCAATTTGCTTTTCCACCACCAATGGGGTGCTGCCATCGGCAGCCAGGACGAACGCCTCGGGGTCGATCTCGCCGGTTGCGACCACCGCCTGGCCTTCCAGCGGCTGTTGGGTGTTCGCCATCGCCTGGATTCCGGGCAGGGCGTCAAGCGTGACCGTCCCGGACGGGTCGAGTGGCAACAGATCCGCAAGGCCGGCTGCGGTTTTTTGCCATCCCGGGCCGCCGGCCACGATCAGCCTGCCGCCGTTGGCGATCCACAACCCCAGGGCTTCACGCTGGGCCGGGCTGAGCACCCCGGTGTCCACGTCTGAGATCGCCAGCGTGTCCAGCGATGCGAAACCCTGGAAATGGACCGGAAAATCAGCCGCCTGAAGCTGCGCCAGGGTGGCACGACCTCCGGGAGGGTCGACGGCCGTCAGGGTGTTGAAGATCGACGGGCTGGCGGCCCAAACGCCGTAGATCACGTCGTCCTGACCCAGGCAGGTCAGGCCGACCTCGTTTACCGAGAGCAGGTCGTTCCCGTCCCAAAGCTCGATCAGGACGGAGTCGACGCGATCCGGCGGAAAGGCGAACAGCGTGACTTCCTTGCGGGATACGGCGGGGAGTTCCACTTCGCTGGTATAGCGCCACTCCCGCTGCCCGGCCTCAAACGCCGCAACCAGTGATCCATCAATATCCGGACCGTTGTTTTGTAAGGTCACCCGCAGCGGGATCCAGCGCTCGAATTTGCATAAACCGTCCAACCCCGGGTGCACCTCGATCACCGGAGCGGATTGGGGTAGTTGGCGGGCCAGGGCAGGCCGGGCTGATAGCCCGCTCAGGGTGGGCAGAAAAAACGCACTGAGGACCAGGATGGCGGTTAAAATCGAGAATTTTTTCATGAATTCCAGCCGGTAACGCTGCTTATCATACCGCGTTTCTTTTTCGGGCCGGATGATGGTTGGCTGAGAGCTTTCCAGAACAGGACCCCCCAGTTTGCCCTGTTTGCAACAGCTTGAGAGTTACGAACAACATACCAGAATGAGGAGCCGGGCTCCAATTCGGCGTGAGGAAAATTATTAAGATTGCCTGATCGAATCGTTCCCGGACTTCACGCCTGCTGGTAAGATCAAATGCAAAGAACTTCCTTCATAGCCAGGAGCTTCGATGAGCATTCTCGGACTGCATCACATCACCCTGGGGTGTTCCGACGCACTGCGTACGGTGACGTTTTATACGCAGATTTTAGGTCTGCGGTTTGTCAAAAAAACGGTCAATTTCGACGACCCCACGACATACCACCTGTATTTTGGCAACCAGGCGGGCGATCCGGGTTCGGCGATCACGTTTTTTGAATGGCCCAACGCCAGGAAAGGGCGGCCCGGTATCGGCGGCACTCACCACTTTGCCCTTCAAGTGGCAGACCACGATGGGCTGCTGAAATGGAAGCGCCGGTTGGTCGACCTGGGGATCGCGGTAGATGGTCCCCTGGACAGGCACTATTTTGTCTCGATCTATTTTCAGGATCCGGACGGCACGATCATCGAAATCGCCACCCGAGGCCCTGGCTGGACGGTCGACGAGGCGGCCGACATGCTTGGGGTCGAATACCGGCCGCCCCCGCCGGATATGCTGATCAGGAACCGGGATGAAGCGCGGATCCAGGCGGAGATTTGGCAAGAGCCGGTGCCGGAAATCACCCCGGATATGGCCCTTGAAATGGGCATGCACCATATCACCGCCATCGGGTCGGATATCCACCGGACCCACGCCTTCTTTGGAGACCTGCTCGGGATGCGCCTTGTCAAACGGACATCCAATTTCGACGACCCGGACTCGGCGCATTGGTATTGGGGGGTTGGGGAGGCGGCCCCGGGAACCCTGATAACCTATTTTGAACGCGACCCGGCCACCCGCAAGCGTGTGAAAATGGGCGTGGGCCAGACCCATCATTTTGCCCTGGCGGTACCCGACGACGAAACCCAGCTTGCGTTTCGAGAAAAGCTGGTCCAGGCGGGGATCCCGGTTTCCCCCGTGATGGACCGGGTGTATTTCCGATCGATCTACA
>JBFKII010000002.1:0-39544 GCA_041632295.1 Anaerolineales bacterium
GACAGGCTCAACCAGCGTTTTCCGCCAGGTTTCGCGACTTTGAGAAAGCCATGGTCTGGACCCTGACAACCATGTACACATGGCAAAGCTTTGATTATAATCATATCAAATTTGTAACTGTTACGGAAAATCGATGGTGAATGCGACATACGACCAGGTCCTCCAGGCTGGCGGGTACCGTCTCACTCCACAGCGGTTGGCCATCTGCAGCTACCTGGAAAGCGCCGAAGGCCATCCAACCGCCAAATCCATTTTCGTCCGGCTCAAGCCGCAATACCAGTCATTAAGCCTGACGACGGTCTACAACACGCTTCAGATCCTGGCCGCGGCCGGAGCGATCCACGCACTCGGCAGCCGCGGGGATGAGCCTGTGCACTTCGAGCTCTCCAGGCGCCCCCATATCAATTTGAAATGCGTGCGCTGCGGCGATATCGTCGATTTCTACAGCCCTACGGTCTCCGCCCTGGAGAAAGAGGTCCACCAGCATACCGGTTTCACCCTGTACGAGGCCGGGATCCTCCATTACGGTGTCTGCCCCAAATGCCGGGGCACCCAAAAAGAATAAATGAAAACGCCCAACCAGGTCACTATCCGTTTCCACTTTGACCCCGCCCTGGCACCCGGAGGCCGTCCATCGGCGATCAACGCCCACCTGGCAGGCTGCCTGCAAAACGGGGAAGATGGAGACCGTACCGGCTGCGGTTCCTGCCAGGAGTTAGCCGAAAAGCACATCCGCAGCCTGCCGGGCGTGGATTTCGCCTCGGCAAAATTCGAGAACGGGAGCCTGACTCTGCACTACCGGCCGACGCAGGCCGACACGGAAACCATCATACGCAAAGTGGCCGCCTTGAACGCCGGATTGACTCCGGAGGCATCCGCCACGCCTTCCGATTCCGCACCCCGGCCGGGTAGGACCCTGCGCGCCGCCTGGACGTGGCTGCTCGGGGACACCGCCCGAATTTACGCTACAGCAGTAACCTTCGTGGCCATGATTGCGGGACTGGTCTCCCACGCATGGCTGTCCGCCCCGCTGGCCGGGAATATCGCCTATATCCTGGCGTACATCGCGGGCGGTTTTTACGGTGGATTGGCCGGGGTCCGATCCCTGCGAAACCGTTCCATCGATGTCGACCTGTTGATGATCCTGGCCGCCATCGGGGCGGCCATCGTCGGCGCTCCCTTCGAAGGCGCCATGCTGCTCTTCCTGTTTTCACTGTCCAACGTGCTGCAAAAATTCGCCCTGAAAAGGACCAGCAGCGCCATCCGTTCCCTGATGGACCTGCGTCCGCAGGTCGCCCAGGTGTACCTGGACGATAAGCTGGTCCGGCTGCCGGTAGAACGGATCCGGATCGGGGACCGGGTTGCCGTCCGCCCCGGTGAACGCATCCCCCTGGACGGCACCATCCTGGAAGGAGAGACCACCCTGGACCAATCGCCCATCACCGGGGAATCGATCCCGGTCGAAAAACAGCCGGGCGACAAGGTCCTGGCGGGGACGATCAACCAGCTCGGCAGCATCGAGGTGCGCGTGACCCACCTGGCAAAAGACTCCACAATTGCCAGGCTGATCGCCCTGGTCTCCGAAGCCCAGAGCGAGAAGGCCCGCACCCAGCGGTTCATCGACCGTGCGGAGCAGTATTATGCCGGCGGGGTGATCGCCATGACCGCGGTGGCCATTCTTTTGCCGATCTTGCTCTTGGGGGAGGACTTCAACAGCGCTTTCTATCGCGGCATGTCTCTGATGGTCGCCGCCTCCCCCTGCGCGGTGGTGATCAGCACCCCGGCTACCGTGCTCTCCGCGGTTGGCAATGCGGCCAGAAGGGGGGTCTTGTTCAAAGGCGGCGCCCACGTCGAGATCACTGCTTCGATCAAAGTGGTCGCTTTCGACAAGACCGGCACGCTGACGGTTGGCAAGCCCGAACTGACCGACGTCCTGCTGTTCGAAAAAACCAGCAGCCTGCAGCACGAGGACGACTTGCTGCGCCTGACCGCCTCGGTGGAGCAGAAATCAGAGCACCCGCTTGCCCAGGCGATCGTATCCGCAGCCCGGGAGGCCGGCCTTGACCTGGACGAGGCGGGCGATTTCCTGGCCATCCCTGGAAAAGGGGTCTCGGCCAAGTTGCGGGATAGCCGGGTCCAGATCGGCAATCTGAAATATTTCGAGGAATCAGACACCGCCGGCACGATGGCGGCACAGGAAGCGGTGCGCGGATTTTTGGAGCAGGGCAAAACCAGCATCCTGGTGGCCGTGGACGGCCGGCTGGTCGGAGCCCTGGCCCTGGCGGACCAGCTGCGCGAGGGTGTGCCTGCCGTCATGCAGGCGTTGAAAAATCAGGGAGTGATCAAAACACTGATGCTGACCGGAGACCACCAGCGGGTCGGAAGGCAGATCGCCGCACAAGCCGGATTGGACGGATTTTACGCCGACCTGATGCCCGAGGAAAAGCTGGATATCATCCGCAAGCTGGAGCGTGAATACGGTCCGGTTGCGATGGTGGGGGATGGGGTCAACGACGCCCCCGCGCTGGCCGCGGCCAGCCTGGGAATCGCCATGGGCGCTGCCGGCACCGACGTGGCGCTCGAAACCGCTGACATCGTCCTGATGGGAGACAACCTCGGGAACATCCCCTACCTGTTTGAGCTCAGCCGCGCCACCCGCAAAACCCTGGTCCAGAATCTGGTTTTTGCGATGGGCGTGATCGTGGCCTTGATCGGAGGGGTGCTCGGTTTCCAGCTTGCCCTGCCTTTGAGCGTGATCGGGCACGAAGGCAGCACCGTGCTGGTTTCGCTAAACGGGATACGTCTGTTGGGGTTTCGGAGGCAAGGGGAGCCGGCCTGAATTCATCCGCCCGGGTGCCAGTCGGGGTCAAAGTCGAAGGCGGGGTCGGTGGTCAGGCGGGTGACGGCCAGGGTGTCCAGCTCCATCAAGTAAATATCGTGATTTTCCCCGTCCGGCCAGCTCTCGAAAAGCAGCCATTTGCCGTCCGGGGAAATCGCTGGTGACCGTGAGGGGGAATTGCGCGGCGTCAGGCGGAATTCGGACATCCCATCCGCCTCCAGCGGCGCCCGGATGATGTTCGGCACCCCATTCGGCTGCTCCCGTTGTGCAAAAATCAGGAAAGTCCCGTCCGGGGACCAGACCGGTGAGATATTTTTCAAGTCGCTGCTGCGGGAGAAGCGCACCTGGTTTTCCCCGTTGGGATCCATCACCCAGACCTGGAAAGGCCCTTTGCGGCTGGAGATAAACGCGATTCTGGAACCATCCGCCAGCCAGGTAGGCTGCATGTTCTTGAGGCCTTCGTCGGCCAGCAGGGTGACGGAGCTGTCGACAAAATCGAGCAGGAAGATCTGGGCCAGTTGGTTGCGCAGAGAGGTGAATACAATCTGGGAGCCCTCCGGAGACCACTCCGGGTCGTAATCACCGTTCGGGAACGACGTCACAGGCGTGAGTCCGGTGCCATCGGCGTTGATGATGAAAATCCCTGCCCCGGGATATTCCTCCTGCTCCCCTGAACAAGGGGAGATCAGCAGCAGGCGAGTCCCATCCGGCGACCAGTCCGGTTGGCAGGCCCCTTCCTCCAGAAAAGTCAGCTGGCGCATTTCGGACCCGTCGGTCCGCAGGGTGTAAATCTGGGGAATTCCGCTCCGATCGGAAACGAATGCCAGCAGCGGCCCGCCGCCGGTGGGCGTATTCGTCTGGGTGGGGGTATCCGTGATCGTCGGCGTCAGGCTGGGCGTGGGGGTCTCTGTCGGAGACAGGGGGACCGGGGAGGGAGTTTGGGTTGCCTCCGCAGTCGGGCTCGGGGTCGGGGTGGCTGGTGGTTCGGTTGCGGCAGCCAGTGCGGTGGCGGTGACGATCGATACGTGGGTCCCGGTCGCATCCGCCTGGGAGGTGGCAGTCTGGATCGGCACCATCAGGAAGGAAAGCGCCTCTCCGGTTTGGGAGGGAAAGAAGTAAAACGCCGAGGCGGTCCCACCGCCAAGCAGCAGGACGATCAGAGCCAGCCATGTCCAGCAGCCCAGCCGCCTTCTGCGCCGGTTCCGGGCAGAATTCGGACGGCTGTCGTATACCTCATCGACGATCTCGCTCAGCGGGAGCGTGGACATGGAGGCTTTCGACTTGCCATTGGCGCTGCCGTAATCAGCCGCCTTGGAAAGGGCTTCGGCCACTTCGACCTCCACCATTTCATCGGGATGGGCATCCGGCGGGGGCGCTACAACCAGGTCTTCCAGGTTGTAGCGCCGGCGGGTGATCCCGCGGGAGTTGATCAGCGCTTTTTTGAACTCCTCCGCGGTCTGGTAGCGGTCATCCGGCTGGACGGCCAGGGATTTCTCGATCACCCCGGCGAGTTTTCGCGAGACCTTTGGGTTGTATTTGCGAACAGGGGTCAACACGGTCTGGTTCATCGCCCGTGCCAGGCCGTCTTCCGGAAGCTCAGCCGTCAGGCTGGAAAAAAGGGTCGCTCCCAGGGAATAGATATCCGAGCGGACGTCGGTGCGGGCGGTTCCATACTGTTCGGGAGGCGAATAGCCGGGTGTCATGGCCCGGGCGCCGGTCACCGTCATCTGGTCGCCGCTGAGAATCTTGGCCAACCCGAAGTCCACCAGGTACACCTGGCCGTTGGGGGAGATTTTCACGTTGCCGGGCTTCACATCCCGGTGGAGTACACCCGGCTCGCGGGAATGTAAGTATGTCAGTGCGTCGCAGATTGCGATGCCGATCTTGATGACGTCATCCTCTTCGATCACCCCCACCCGCTCCATCCGATCGCGCAGGTCCTCGCCTTCGATGTAGTCCATCACCAGGTACTGGCCTTCGCCTTCATCGAAATGGTCGGTGACGCGGGTCAGATTCGGATGCCGCAGGCTGGCCAGGATCGTGGCCTCAATGCGAAATTGGCGGGAATATTCCTCTGTCGTGAACAGGTTTTCTTTAACCGCGACGGTGACCCCCAGGTTTTCATCGTGGGCTTTGTACACCGCGCCCATACCCCCTTCCCCTAGGATCTCTAATATCCGGTAGCGATTATGGAGGATCGTGTCTCTTTCGAGGGTCATACCCTGTGCACCAGCCGGTCGGATGAAAATTCAGCACCAGAGGGGGAGTATATCACTCCTGGTGTTAACCCGCATGTACGCAGCATGGCGGAAAGTTGGGTGCGCCGTACAGATGGCAGCAGGCGGTGAACCGGCCGGCAGGGGAACAAATTTTGCCCGGCGCCTCAGATCCGGGTCACTGTGCCGCAGAATTCGCAGGTGATTTCCGTCTGCCCCCGCAGGACGGGCATGGTGATTTGTGCCCCGCAGTTCGGACACTGTGTCGGTGCGTTGCGGACCCGCTCGATCTCCGCCGGGTCGATCTCCACCGCCCGATCGGACTGGTATTCCCCACCGCGGGCGCGCCCGATCATCTGCAGCCAGTCCTCCCCGACAGGCGCGGAAAGGGCAAATCGACCTGAAGGCAGGGGGGCCTGTCCGGTAAAAGAAAACACCAACTCCTCTTCGCCTTCATCTGCGCCTTCACCGGGTTGCTCCACGCTGACCCGGTCAATGGCCGCCAGCGGCACATCCACTTTCAATTCATAATCCCCAACCCGATCCTCCCACAACAGGCGTTGGTCGGTCAGGAACAGCACGCCGTTTTCCGGCTCCATCCCTGGGAAAGCGAACTCCGCCTCCGTGGCAGCCACGCCGCTCTCGGTGGCCAGCAGCCGGAAAGAAGCGGTCGAGAGGGCATCCAGCATCCAATCGACCCAATCCAGGTGGGCGTCCATCCCTTCCACTTCAGCGGCGTAATCGTCGAACTGGCCGAACACGGTCTCCTGGGCAGCGGCAGCCTGTGCTTCCGCAGAGGCGATCGCCGATTTCAACTGCATGAAAACCGGGCGGGCAGCCCCCAGGTTGGCGCTCAAACCCGCCAGCTGGGCCATCAGGCCCTGGATCTTCTGGGACTGCTCTGCCAGGATTCCGGCCTGCAGTCCGATGGTTTTTTCCGCATTGCCTTTGACCCGGTCCCATTGGGCCTGCAGGATGGCGATATCCCCTTCCAGCCCGCGTTCGATGACATAGCCGCGGGCCCGAACATCGGCCAGGCTGCGGCCAAGGCTCTGGACCTGGTTTTCCAGCTCCTCAAGCTCTTCTCGGGCTTCCGCCAGCATCAGCTCATCCTGAAGCTGGTTGATTTCGGATTGGACAGAAACGATGTCAGCCTGGGTGACTTCTCCGCTCAGATCACGGAACGAAAGCCCGACCTCCGAGGCGCGCTCTTCGGCGATTTTGCCGCTGCGCACTTTCTCGATCCACACCGCCCACGCCTCCGAATCCTGGCCGTCCAGGTGCAGGGATAGCGTGCCGTCCTTTCCGGCAGCGACCTCCAAAAAATCCTGGTGACCGAACAGGCCTTTTGTCTGGGCTTTGACCATTCCCAGGCCGGAGACCGGGGCTGAAAAGACCACCTCCTGCACCAGTTCTTCCTCGGTGGTGATAAACAGCACTTTTTTGGTGGCGACCTTTTCCTTGCGCTCGAAGAGCAGGCGCTGGTCGGACAGGAACAGGACTCCCTCGGGATCGTCCTTGCCTTCTTTATCCAGGCGGGCCCGCACTGCCATGACCAGGTTTTCACCCTCCCCCATCTGGAAGCGGGCTTCATCCAGTTGGGAAAGCGCCCAGTGAATCCCGGTCAGTCGGGCGTTGAGCGCCATCACATTGCGTTCCACGGTCCCGTACTTCGACCGTATGTTTCCGCGCACCTGGTTGACCTCCCGGAGCAGCCCATTGACGGTCGTTTCCGCCCGGCGCAGGTACGGGGAGGCCGCGGCAGGGCTGCCCAGATGAGCGTTCAGCTGGGGCAGCTGCGACTCGAGCGGGGACAACCGGTTTTGAAACGAGTGGCGCTGGGACTCGATCTCTGTGACCACCGGCTGGTGCACACTTTGCCAGACCTCCATCGTTTCGTAAGCCAACTGATCCAGGTCGCTCTGGTACAGGTACCCGCGTTTGCGGGCGCTCTCTAACAGATCGAGGGCGTGCTGCAGGGCCTGATCCAGCTGGTCCAGGTCGGCGCGCACATCCTCGAATGTGCTCAGGCTCTGCAGGCTGGAAAGGGCGTACTGCAGTGCATACAACTCCGAGGAAAGTTCAGGGTGTGCCCTGGCCGGGTTGATATTGAAGCCGCCCGCCTCCAGCCCGGCGCCAACGGCTGCCGCGGGCCGCGACGCTTTCGCACGCACGCGCGGGCCGGGCTGCGGCCGTGGTTGTGCTGCCGGCCGCGGCCGGGCAGCGGGCCGGGGCTGGGAACGCGGTCGAACCGGCCGCCCAATCTGGGCCACCGGAGCCCGGCTGGGACGGGCCAGGCGTCGCGGCCGGTTAGCAGCCACTGTGGCAATATTTACCGGGGCGCGCCGTTGAGGCATGATCTTGCGCGGCGCTGCAGCCGGGCGGACCTGCGGGCGCACCCGCTGCGTCTGGCGCCTCTGCCGGTGGATGGCCTCCTGGCGGACGGCCCGGCGCTGGTTGCGGTTCAAGTTGGCCGCTTTTGACAGCCCGACCCGGCGCGTGTTTCCAGCCGGCCGGTTGGTGCGCATCCTGGATTTCATGCCACCAGAACGGGCAGCAGGGCGCTTCATCTTGCTGGGCATGGGTAGTCTCCTGTTTTCAGGCCGAGGAATTGGCGCGTTCGAGTCTGGATGCCGTTCGCTTGCAGGTGGAGGACCGGATGTTTGCCCCCGACCCTAGATATCCAGATTGCGGACCTCTCGAGCGTGGGTGATGATGAACCGGCGCCGCGGTGGAACGGCGGACCCCATCAGCATATCGAAAGTGCGATCTGCCTCGGCAGCATCCTCGATCGTCACCTGGAGCAGTGTGCGCACGGACGGGTCCATGGTGGTTTCCCACAGCTGCTGGGCGTTCATTTCCCCAAGACCCTTGTAACGCTGCAGGCTGGCACGCTGGCTCAAACCTTTGATCACGCGCTCTTTCTGGCCTTCCGTGTATGCGTACTCGACTTTGTTTTTATAGCTGATGCGGTAAAGCGGCGGTTGCGCGATGTAGAGGTGGCCGTTCTCGATCAGCGGGATCATGTAGCGGAAGAAAAAGGTCAGGAGCAGGGTGCGAATGTGGCTGCCGTCGACGTCCGCATCGGTCATGATGATGATTTTTCCGTAGCGCAGGCCGGAGAGGTCGAAGCTGTCCCCGATGCCGGTCCCCAGGGCGGAGATCAGCGCTTTGACCTCGTTGTTGGAGAGGATCTTGTCCAGTCGGGCGCGTTCGGTGTTCAGGATCTTGCCGCGCAGCGGCAGGATAGCCTGGAAGTGGCGGTCCCGGCCCTGTTTGGCGGTCCCACCGGCCGAGTCTCCCTCCACAATGTACAGCTCGGTCTTTTCCGGATCGCGCTCGGAGCAATCCGCCAGCTTGCCGGGCAGGGTCATGCTCTCCAGGGCGGATTTGCGGATGACGAGATCGCGGGCCTTGCGGGCTGCAGCGCGCGCTCGGGCGGAGGTGAGGCACTTGGAGATGATCGCTTTGGCAGCAGAGGGGTTTTCCTCCAGGAACGATGAAAAGCTCTCGCTGACCACCTGCTGCACGTAGGTCTGCACCTCGGGGTTCATCAGCTTGACTTTGGTCTGGCTCTCGAACTGCGGTTCGGGGTGCTTGACGCTCACGATGGCCGTCAGCCCCTCCCGTGTGTCGTCTCCGGTGAAGTTCGAGTCCGATTCCTTAAGCAGCCCATTTTTACGGGCGTAATCGTTGATGGTCCGGGTGATGGCCGAACGCAGCCCGGTCAGGTGGGTGCCGCCGTCGGTGGTGTTGATCGTATTGGCGAAGGCATAGACCGATTCGGCATAGGCGTCGGTGAACTGGATGGCGGCGTCGATGCCGAGCCCATCTACTTCTTTTTCCACCGAGACCGTCTTGTGCAGCACCTTGCGGTTGCGGTTCAGGTAACGGACGAAGGACGACAGGCCGCCTTCGAAATAGAACGTCATCTCGCGGTCGCTGCGCTCATCGACAAACCGGATGTTGATCCCTTTGGTGACAAAGGCCATTTCCCGGAAGCGCTGTACCAGGGTCTCGAAGCGGTAATCCAGCCCTTCATCGACGAAAATCGTTCGGTCGAACAGGTAGGTCTGCATCGTGCCCGTCTGCCCTTTGGGGGCTTTCCCAACCACCTGGACCGGACCCTGCGGTAGGCCGCGCTGGTACTTCTGCTCGTGAATCTTGCCGTCGCGGTAGACCTGCACGTGGAACCAGTCGGAGAGGGCGTTGACCGCCGAGACCCCGACACCGTGGAGCCCGCCCGACACTTTGTATCCCCCACCTCCGAACTTCCCGCCGGCGTGCAGCATCGTCATGACCACTTCCAGGGCGGGCTTGCCGGTCTGCTGGTGCAGGTCGACGGGGATGCCGCGGCCGTTGTCGGTGACCGTTACGCTGCTGTCCGGGTGAATCGTGACCGTGATGCGGTCGCAGTGACCGGCCAGGGCTTCATCGATCGAATTGTCGACCACCTCGTATACCAGGTGGTGCAGCGCTTTGATGTCGGTTCCGCCGACATACATACCGGGCCGGCGGCGCACAGCCTCCAGCCCTTCAAGGACCTGAATGTTTTCAGCGCTGTATGCGCTGATATCTTGATTTGCCATGGAATGACCTCCACATTGCTCCGCTCAGCCTGCCTGGGGCGCGTTTTTCAATTCCAAAACCCTTCCCGCATATGCGATTGAACTGCCTGATGGGGAAAAAAACCACCCGAAATCGGTTCCTACGCTTCACTGAGGTGTCTTTTGTGTGCAAATAATTGCACCCTTAATTTTACCATATGGGCACTTTTTCCGCCCTGAAAAGCGTCGTGTTTTTGCCTTCCTGGGGGTTCAGGAACTGCATAAAATTTAAACGCGGATTTTGGCAAAATATTTATTAACTGGTACAATCTCGAGAAAATTTGATTCTGATCGTTTACCCTGCTGATTGGAAAGGAGGTGTATCGCAAAAGAATCCCCCCTACGACCCTTTCTTGCTCAGTTTTACATATACCTAATCAAGCTTGAGGAGAATGAAGTATGAATAAGCGAATTTTCGCAATCTTGCTTGTCCTGATCGCCGGCGCGATGGTACTGAGCGCCTGTGCCGGGGCAGCCACGCTCGAGTGCACGGATGCGATCGGCTGTGTCGAGATCGCGCCCGATGAACCCATCCACCTGGCCGCCATGCTGACCACAACCGGAGCAACCGCCTTTCTCGGTGAGGACTCCCTGGGCGGTGTCGAGATCGCCATCGACGACCGGGGCGGCGAGCTGCTTGGGCATCCGATCGAACTGACCGTGGAATACTCCGGCTGCTCCGCCGAGGGCGGCCAGACGGCTGCCACCAAAGTTGCTGCCGATCCCACCATCGTGGGCGTGGTCGGCACCAACTGCTCCAGCGCGGCCACCGCTGCCATCGGCACGATCAGCGGCGCGGGCCTGGTGATGATCTCCCCCTCCAACACCGCCCCGGCCCTGACCGATCGGGACGGCACCTGGCAGCCCGGCTACTACCGCACCGCGCACAACGACCTCTTCCAGGGCCGCGTGGCTGCTGAGTTCGCCTACAACGAACTGGGCGGCCGGACCGCTGCCACGATTCACGACGGCAGCCCCTACGCCGACCAGCTGCAGCAGGTCTTTGCGACAACGTTTGTTGAGCTCGGTGGCACCATCACCTTCCAGGGTGCGGTCAACGTCGGGGACACCGACATGCGCACCATCTTGACCAGCGTCGCCGCGGACAGCCCGGATGTGCTCTACTTCCCGATCTTCGAGCCGGAAGGCCCCTTCATTGTGGCCCAGTCCTCCGAGATCGCTGGCCTTGAGAACACCACACTGATGGGTGCCGACGGTCTGCTGGTCTCCAGCTTCCCCGGCAATGCCGGCGCCAACGCAGACGGCATGTACCTCTCTGGTCCGTTCCTGCAGGGTGCATCGTACGACGAGTTCCTGGCGAAATGGGATGCCAAATACGGCGGCGCGCCGCCCAGCGGCTTCCACGCTTTCGCTTATGACGGCGCCAACATCATGATGGACGCCATCGAAGCGGTGGCTCAGGTCGGCAGCGATGGCACGGTTCTGATCGGCCGCCAGGCGCTGCGCGAAGCCATGACAGCCACAGCCGGCTTCAACGGCCTCTCCGGCAACCTGACCTGTAGTGAGACCGGCGACTGCGCCACCGGTGAAGCGCTGGGGATCTTCCAGATCACCAACGACGAAATCGAGGGCGGCAACTGGCCCCCGAACGTCGTCTGGACCCCCTAGTGCAACTTTTCGGACGTCATAAGTGTTAATAACATCGTGAGCCGGGGACAACACCCCGGCTCACGATGTTCTTTAATTCCCAACCGACGCGGCGAGGTTCAACATGCTCAAGAGTTATCTGGAACGGTTTTCCTGGGTTGGGTTTTTCCTCAACCTGTTTCGCATCGTCATCATCGTCTTCGCCATTCTGGGGATCATCGGTACCCTGCGCAATGCGACTTATTCCAGCGATCAGTGGGCCACCCTGGTTTTCGCCGGTCTGGCGCAGGGTAGCATCTATGCCCTGATCGCCTTGGGCTACACGCTGGTGTACGGCATCCTGCTGATGATCAACTTCGCCCACGGAGAAGTCTATATGGCCGGCGCATTTACGGCAATGTTTCTGGCGAACGCCTTCGCCGCTACCGGGTTTCTCCAGGAAAATCTCGTCCTCGCCATCCTGCTCCTGGTCCTGCTGGCGGCCACGATCTCCACGGTCATCGCCGTGCTGCTCGAGCGGATCGCCTACCGGCCGCTGCGCAATGCACCCCGCCTGGTGCCCCTGATCACCGCCATCGGGGCTTCATTTGCCCTGCAGTACACCTTTCGGGGCCTGTACGGAGCGGAGTTCCACTCCTACCCCAGCATTCGCCCGCTGACGCAGGGCATGTCCGTTTTGGGTTTCAACGTACCGCGGGTGCAGATCATCGTGCTCGTGGCAGCGGTCGTCCTGATGGCTGCGCTGTACCTGTTTGTGGAGTACACCAAAATGGGCAAAGCCATGCGGGCGGTCTCCGAGGACAAGGCGGTCGCCCGGCTGATGGGCATCGATATCGATCGGGTGATAGTTTTCACGTTCGCAATCGGTGGCGCCCTGGCAGGCGCTGCCGGCGTGCTCAACGGGCTGTTCCGCCCGCAGGGCGTGTTCTTCTTCATGGGATTTTTTCCGGGCCTGAAAGCCTTCACAGCCGCGGTGTTGGGCGGGATCGGGAACATCCCCGGCGCGATGTTCGGCGGCCTTTTCCTGGGGGTGTTCGAATCGCTGGGGCCCAACCTGATTCTCGAGGGGCTCGGAATTCCGGCCGCCAACCAGCTGCGTGATGCCTTTGCTTTCACCATGCTGGTCTTGATCCTGATCTTCAGACCCCAGGGTATTTTCGGGGAACGGCTGGCCGAGAAGAAAGCCTGAGGTGATTGATGAGCGATAACCGATCCTTCGATATTCCACAGATATTGCGCAACGGTTTTGTCGGCGGTGTGCTCAGCTTTTACACGGCCATCATCGGCATGACCGAGCTGTTTTCAGCCCGCAACCTGGTTGGCACTTTCATTTCCCTGGGAGAGGTGATGGTTTTTGGCGGCGCTTTCACCGCCGGGATCCTGATGGCCCGCAGCATTTCCCAAAAACCAAAAGCGTCGATCGCCCTTTCCGGCGCATTGGCTGGAGTGGTTGCCGGGTTACTGCTCGTGCTGATATCCATAATCCAGGCCTTTTTCAGCAGCCCACCGGAATGGATTCTCGATCCGCAGCGCAGCGCACCCGTCCTGGTTGTTTTCATCCTGGGCGGCTTGATCGCCATGGCAGCTCCCGGCTTTTTGCGGGATAAAGATTCGCCCCGCAACTACCTGCGGCATGCCTTGTTCGGCCTGCTGGGCGCCCTCCTGGGCTGGGCGGCCTTTATCATATTTTCACAACTCGCCATCGGGCTGAACAATCTGCGAGAGATCTTTATCAACCTCTCTCCGGCGCTGACCGAAATCCTGACCCTGGGGGTGGATAATCTCTGGCTGGGCAGCTTGCTCCTCTTGCTGATTTGCGGCCTGTTCGGCCTGATCGGGTCCGGCATTGTCGTGCTGCCGGACCGCCTGTGGCGCGCTTTCTTCAACGCCTCCGTATTCATCCTGATAGTGGGGCTTTTTTCGGAAAATTTCGGGGCCATCCTGCAGCAGCTTTTCGGACGCGGTTTCTCACGCATGGTGTTTCGAAACGATACGCTCCACCCGATCGCAGCCTTGATCCTGTTTGTAGCGATCTTTTCGTTTACCTATTTCGGTGTCAGAAATCGAACGAGCACTCGCTGGAGCCGGCTTTCCCCCGATCAGCAAACCCAGGGCCGGCGGATCTTGCTCATTCTGGGCATCGTGCTGCTGCTGGCCATGCCCTGGATCGTCGGCCGCTTCCTCAGCCAGGTGCTTTTCATCGTCGGACTGTATGTGATGATGGGCCTGGGGCTCAACATCGTGGTCGGTTTTGCCGGACTGCTCGATCTGGGGTATGTCGCCTTCTTCGCCTTCGGCGCTTACACCATGGGCATCCTGACCTCGACCGGCGAACTGGGCGTCAGCGGGCTGAATTTTTGGACCTCCCTGCCGGTTGCCGTAATTGTCGGGGTTGGGTTCGGTGTGCTGCTCGGTTTTCCGGTCTTGCGCATGAGGGGCGACTATCTCGCCATCGTGACGCTTGGGTTCGGGGAAATCATCCGCATCCTGGCGCTCTCCGACTGGCTGGCCCCATTGGGGGGCGGCGCCCAGGGCGTGCTGCACATCCCAGAGCCCGCCATCGGGAGTTTTGAGTTCAACATCCCCGAGCTGATGTATTACCTGGTGATCATCGGATCACTGCTGGCGGCGTTTGTATCCATCCGCCTGCGCGAATCGCGCCTCGGCCGGCAGTGGATGGCTATGCGCGAAGACGAGGATGTGGCCGAAGCGATGGGCATCAACCTGGTGCAGACCAAGCTGCTGGCTTTCGCCATCGGGGCCGGGTTCTCCGCCCTGGCCGGGGCGATCTTTTCCGCCCGCCTGGGCAATATCTTCCCGCACAGCTTCAACCTGCTGATTTCGCTCAATGCCCTGGCCCTGATCATCGTGGGAGGCATGGGCAGTATCCCCGGCGTGGTGGTCGGCGCATTGATCCTTGTCGGGATGCCGGAGCTGCTGCGCGAGTTTTCCGAATACCGCCTGCTGATGTACGGAATCCTTTTGATCGTCATGATGCTCGCCAAGCCGGAAGGGTTCTGGCCGGAGGCGCACCGCAGGCGAGAGCTGCACGCAGTGGATGAAATCGATTTGGTCACCGAGCCGATCGGAGACTAGGAGACGCCATGGAACCCATCCTCACCACTCGCAACGTCACCAAGCGCTTCGGGGGCCTGGTCGCAGTGAACAATCTCTCGATCGAGATCGAAAAAGGCCAGATCTACGCTGTGATCGGTCCGAACGGGGCAGGAAAGACCACGTTCTTCAACTGCATCACGGGCTTTTACGTCCCCGACGAGGGCGAGATCGTCTTCGACGGGCACACCATTCAAGGTCTGTCCCCCGACCGGATCACGCGCTTCGGCATTTCGCGCACTTACCAGAACATCCGGCTGTTTTCGGAGATGACGGCGATAGAAAATGTGCTGGTGGGCGAACACCCTCGCCTGAAAACCAGCTGGATGGAAGCCATCATCCGGAACAAACGTTTTAAGGAAGAGGAAGAGGCCGCCCTGCAGGAGGCCCGCCGTTTGCTCCGCTTTGTGGGCCTGCGAGGGATGGGAGACACTGTCGCTCGCAACCTTCCGTACGGCGCCCAACGGCGCCTGGAAATCGCCCGCGGATTGGCCAATGAGCCCATGCTATTGCTGCTGGACGAGCCTACCGCCGGGATGAACCCCAACGAAACCGGAGAGATGATGAATTTCATCCGGAATCTGCGCGATGAGCTGGGGATCACCATTCTTTTGATTGAACATGATATGCGCGTGGTGATGGGGATCAGTGAACAAATCACCGTGGTCGACTTCGGGCAGAAGATCGCCCAGGGCACCCCTGCTGAAATTCAGCGAAATCCCCGGGTGATCGAGGCCTACCTCGGCCGCGGCGCAGCGGATACCGGGGACCGTGAAAACGGGCACCCACAGGATGGGTCCGGAGAGTGAAATATGGCGATGCTGGAAGTGCATGAAATCCACACCTATTACGGCAACATCCACGCGCTGAAGGGCATATCCCTGACCGTCGAGGAGGGCGAGATCGTCACCCTGATCGGAGCCAACGGGGCCGGTAAGACCACCACCCTGCGCACGATCTCCGGCCTGCTCTCCCCGCGGCAGGGCAGCGTGCACCTGGAAGGGGAAGACCTGGCCAACTACAGCGCTCATGAAATTGTCTTCAAAGGCGTATGCATGGTGCCGGAAGGCCGCGGCGTCTTCGCCAAGCTGACCGTGGCCGAAAATCTGGACATGGGCGCGTACAGCCGTGATGACCGCGTAGGCATCAAGGAAAGCCTGGAATATGTCTACGAACTTTTCCCGCGCCTGTTCGAGCGCCGATCCCAGGTTGCTGGGACGCTCTCCGGCGGCGAGCAACAGATGCTGGCCACCGGGCGGGCGCTGATGGCCAAGCCACGGTTGCTGTTGATGGACGAGCCCTCCATGGGGTTG
Organism: Anaerolineales bacterium; assembly: GCA_041632295.1. Classification (GTDB taxonomy): domain Bacteria; phylum Chloroflexota; class Anaerolineae; order Anaerolineales; family JABWBV01; genus DATDOR01. The sequence goes on from JBFKII010000002.1 coordinate 15,698, forward strand.
GCCCCCATCCTGGTCGAAGGCATTTTCGCCACTATCGAGGAGATCAACAAGCAGGGCACGACCATCCTCCTGGTGGAGCAGAATGCCACCATGGCGCTGACCGTCGCCAATCGAGGCTATGTGCTGCAGACCGGGGAGATCGTCATCCAGGACACCTGCGCCAATCTCAAAACCAACGAAGTGGTGCAGAAAGCGTATCTGGGGATCGATTGAAGGCGACCTGATGCCTGGCATGGAAAATCGAAGATCAGTTTGGATGGTCTTCGATTTTTATTTTCAAGAGGGATCGCAATGCTGGTATTGAATGCAGAGGAGGTCAGGCGGGCGCTGCCGATGGCCGAAGCGATTGCGGGCATGAAGCGGGCGTACGCGGCGCTGTCGACCGGTGAGGCGCAGGTCCCGCTGCGAGGCCGGTTGGCGCTGGATGACCGCGGCGCAAGCGGCCTTTTTATGCCTGCGTTCGTGCCGGGTGATGGAGAGGCGGGGGATGCCCTGGCAGTCAAGGTCGTCACGCTGTTCCCGGAAAACGTCCCCGCCGGGCTGCCGCTGATCCACGCCGCCGTCCTGGTCATGGACCCCGCGACGGGAGAGATGCTTGCGCTCCTGGAGGGCGGAACGCTGACGGCCATCCGCACCGGGGCCGGCGCCGGTGCGGCCACCGACCTGCTGGCTCGCGATGATTCGCAAGTTCTGGCGCTGTTCGGTTCCGGTGCACAAGCCCGCACCCAGCTGGATGCGGTCTGCGCGGTGCGGCCTATCCGGCAGGTGCGGGTCTACAGCCCCAATCACGACCACGTCTTGCGCTTTCTCCGTGAGACGCAAAGCCAGCCGGGGGTTGAACTGCAGCCGGCAGGCAGCCCGGCCGAAGCGCTGAACGGCGCCGACATCGTCTGTACCGCGACCACCTCATCCGAACCGGTCTTTGCAGACGGCGACGTGCCCCCAGGAGCCCACATCAACGCCATCGGATCTTACACACCGGCGATGGTGGAAGTGCCCCCGGAAACGCTGGGCCGCGCGGCGGTCGTGGCCCTCGACTCCCGCTCCGCCTGCCAGGCGGAAGCCGGGGAGTTGATCGCGGCGGTCGGGCAAGGACTTCTGGATTGGGATGCAACCATCGAGGTTGGCGAACTGGTCAGCGGTGCAGCCCGGGTGAGGCAGAAGGAAAGGGACATCACCTATTTCAAATCGGTGGGGGTGGCCGTGCAGGACGCCGTGGCCGGCCAGATCGTCCTGGCTAACGCCCGCAGATCGGGGTTGGGACAGCAGGTAGACTTGTAATTGCCACCCTTGAAGGTTTATTCTCCTTTTTGAAAGGCAATCGCGTCTTTGGATGCGGAAAATGTTCCGCACGCCTTTTGTAAGGTGGTTTTGGAGGTGCCGCCAGGAAAACAAATGCGCCTATTAACACGAGAGGGATGAAGCAATGAACAAAGATCGACCTGTACAGGATCCTATGATCGGAATTGAAGAGCATGTGGTTTCCGACGGCGGAAGCGCCCGATGGCGCAACCTGACCTACCTGGCCTTGATCCTGGCTTTTTCTATCTCCACATGGTTTTCGGCTTCCGCGGTGGTCCCCCAGCTGCGCAGCCTGTGGGACCTGACTCCTTCCGCTGTGGCTTGGCTGACCATCGCCGTCCAGCTGGGCTTCGTCGTCGGAGCGGTCGTCTCCAGCCTGTTCAACCTTGCCGATCTGATCTCGACCCGCTATATCATCACAGTCGGGGCCCTGGGTTCTGCGGCAGCCAATGCGCTGCTGCTCCTTTCGGATGGGCCTGAAGCCGGGATTCCGCTGCGATTTGCCACCGGCTTTTTTCTCGCTGCGGTCTACCCGCCGGCTTTCAAACTCATTTCCACTTGGTTCCAAGAACGCCGCGGGCTGGCGCTGGGGATCCTGGCCGCCGCCATTGTGTTCGGCAATGGCACCCCGCATCTGATCAATGGCCTGGGCGGGCTGGACTGGCGCATCGTGATCACGGCAACATCTATCCTGGCACTGATCGGCAGCCTGATCGCTGTCCTCCTCGTCCGGGAGGGGCCGTATCCGTTCCCCCAGGCCGACTTTGACCCGCGGCAGATCGGACTGGCGCTGAAGAATCGCGGGGTGCGGCTGGCCACATTCGGATATGTCGGCCACATGTGGGAACTCTTCGCTATGGTCGCCTGGATCCTGCTCTTTTTCGTTGAGACATTCGAAATCCACGATTTCAGCTTCCCTTCCGCCCCGGCATTTGCCACCTTTGCAGTGTACGTCGTGGGTGCGGCGGGCTCCTGGGTTGGCGGCGCCCTGGCAGACCGCTGGGGCCGGACCAACACTACCATCCTGCTGATGGCCATCTCCGGGACCTGTGCGATTTTGATCGGACTTGTCTACCAGGCTAGTCTTCCCCTCACCCTGTTGGTCGGAATCATCTGGGGGTTTACGATCGTTGGAGACTCGGCCCAGTTTTCCACCATGGTCACGGAAACGGCGGACCAGTCTTATGTCGGGACCGCGCTGACCATTCAGTTGGCTGCGGGCTTTGCCATCACGGTGGTGACTATCTGGTTACTCCCTTTCCTGCAGGCCTGGTTTACCTGGCGCTGGGCATTTTCTCTGCTGGCCCTTGGACCATTTTTCGGGATCTGGGCCATGTTGCGTTTGAAATCCCTGCCGGAAGCCGCCCAGATCGGCGGTGGGAAGGGTTAAAAATATTTGTGAAGGCCCTCTTCCCTCCAGGGAGGCAGCTTTCTCCAAAACTGAGGTTAAAATAATCGTGGGAAAATGGGTTCCGTCTTGTTTCGAGGTTAAAATCGCGAGCCGGTTCCGATTTACCTTCCAACGAAGGAAACGATAGGAGGAGTGCATGAAAATCGAAATCCCGGATTTTCCAAATAACGGCAGGATCCCGATGAAATTCTGCTTCTGCGTTCCGGCGGATGTCGGGCATGTCAGCTTTGGGGAAAACATGAATCCCCACGTCCGCTGGTCGGATGTGCCGGATGGGACCAAATCCTTCGCCCTGCTGGTGGTCGATCCCGACGTCCCCTCCCGCGGGGACGATGTCAACCAGGAAGGACGCACCGTGCCTGCGGACCTGCCGCGGGTGGATTTCTACCACTGGGTACTGGTCGACATCCCGGCGAATATGCGCGAAATCTCCAAGGGCGCGGCTTCGAGCGGCGTGACGGCCAAGGGCAAGACGATCGGCCAGACCGCCCACGGCGTGACCGGGATCAACGATTACACCGCCTGGTTTGCCGGCGACAAGGATATGGCCGGGAACTACGGCAGTTACGATGGCCCCTGCCCGCCCTGGAACGACGAGATCATCCACCATTACCATTTCAAGGTTTTCGCCCTGGACGTGGAGACCCTCGGGCTGGCGGGCGCTTTCGGCGGTGCCGACGCCGTCAAAGCCATGGAAGGCCACATCCTGGGGGAGGCCGAACATATCGGCACCTACACCTTGAACAAAGATCTGGTCTAGGCGGCGGCCTTTCGGGCGCCATCCCGCCGGATCTATCAGCACTAAGGGGGATTGGACGATACCAGCCCGGCGAGATTTCGCCGGAGCCGAATCATGGTACGTTTCGGCAGATGGCTTGCACGCGCATATGCTACAATCTTTGAAATTAACCCTGCCTGATGCGCTTTCCACCACGGCAAGGACCCGCATGCCTTCCGCCGAAATCATTACGATCGGAACTGAGATCCTGCTGGGCGAGATCGTCGATACCAACGCCCGCCATATCGCCCGCCAGCTGGCGCGGGTTGGTGTGGACATTTTCCGCACTTCCAGCATCGGCGATAACACTAGGCGGATCGCGGAGGCCATCCGGCAGGCAGTGGACCGCGCCGAGATCGTGATCACCACCGGCGGCCTCGGCCCGACTGTGGACGACCCGACCCGCGAGGCAGTCGCCCGGGCTTTTGCGGTCAGCACCGAATTCCGCCCCGAGCTCTGGCAGCAGGTCGTCGACCGCTTCGCCCGCTTCCAGGCAAAACCCTCCGAAAACAACCGGCGGCAGGCTCACGTCCCCGAGGGGGCCGTCGCCATCGAAAACCCCGTGGGAACCGCGCCGGCTTTCATGATGGAGACCGGGAAAGGGGCGGTGATCTGCCTGCCCGGCGTGCCGCGCGAAATGGAGCACCTGCTGGCGAACAGCGTGCTGCCGTATCTGCGCCGGCGTTTCCACCTGGATGAGGTCCTGGTCATTCGCCTGCTCCACACGGCCGGGGTCGGCGAGTCGCGCATCGACGAGCTGATCGGGGACCTGGAATCGTTATCCAACCCGACCGTCGGGCTGGCTGCACACGCCGGCCAGGTGGATGTCCGCATTGCCGCCAAGGCCGGCAACGAGGCGCAAGCCTACGCCCTGATCCGCCCCCTGGAGGACGATCTGCGTCAGCGGCTTGGGGAGTGGATCTACGGCGCCGACGAAGAAACCCTGGCCGTTGTCGCTTTGCGCCGGCTGGCCGCGAAGGGCTGGAAGCTTTCCGTGGTGGAGGCCGGGCTGGGTGGCCGCCTGGTGACCGCTTTTCCGAACGGTTCCGACCCGGGCGGCTTGTTTTGCGGCGCCCAGGTGCTGCCCGCAGCGCCGGCCGAACCCGAGACCCTGAAGGACCTCACCCGCCGCCTGCGGGACTACCAGGAAACCGAGGCCGGTATCGGTGCGGCCCTGCTTCCAGGGGAACGATCGCAGATCTATCTGGCGTTGGTCACTCCGGAGGCGAATAAATTTTTGCGTCTGCCTTACGGTGGACCCCCAAAACTGGCCGCCCAGCGCGCTGCCAATTACGCGCTGGACCTGCTGCGCAAGATATAAGGAGAGCGGATGGAACAGGTGGACTTTTTGCTGACCAATGCCATCGTTCTGACGATGGACGAGCAAAGGAGTTTCTACGAGCCCGGCGCTTTGGCCGTTCTCGGAGACAGCATCGCTGCGGTCGGCCCGGAGCAGGATATTTTGGCCGCGTATTCCGCTGCGGAGACGGTCGACTGCGGCGGGAAAGTCCTGATGCCCGGCCTGATCAACGCCCACACCCATGTGCCGATGACCCTGCTGCGCGGGCTAGCGGACGACCTGCGGCTGGACGTCTGGCTGCTGGGCTACATGATGCCGGTGGAGCGCGCCTTCGTATCGCCCGATTTCGTCCGTCTGGGGACCCAGCTGGCCTGTGCCGAGTTGATCCGCTCGGGGGTCACCACCTTCAACGACATGTATTATTTCGAAGCTGAGGTGGCCGAGGCCACGGCGCAGGCGGGATTGCGGGCGGTCTGCGGCCAGACCGTGCTCAAGTTTCCGGCTCCGGATGCCGATTCCTTCGAGGAGTCGCTGGCGCGCGCGGGGGATTTCATCGCCGGCTGGAAGGGCCACCCGCTGATTGTCCCGGCTGTGGCGCCGCACGCACCCTACACCTGCACGGCGGAGATCCTGCAGTTGTGTGCCCGGCTGGCCGCCGAGAACGACGTGCCGCTGCACATCCATCTATCCGAAACCGCCGTGGAGGTTGAAAACAGCCGCAAGGAACACGGCATCCCCGTCATCCCGTACGTCAAGGAGCAGAAGCTGTTTGACGCCAAGGTGATCGCCGCGCATTGCGTGCATGTGGACGAGGGCGAGATGCGCACCTTGCTGCGGGTGGGTTCCGGCGTTGCACACAACCCCTCCTCCAACCTGAAGCTTTCCTCCGGCGTCGCTCCCATCGTCCGCATGCTGGAGCTCGGCCTGCCGGTGGGCATCGGGACGGACGGCCCCTCCTCCAACAATGATCTGGACATGTTCGAGGAGGTACGCCTGGCCAGTTTCCTGGCCAAAGGGACCTCGGGGGACCCGACGGTGGTCAACGCGCCTACCGCACTTGAAATGGCTACACGCATCGGCGCTCGCGCCCTGCACCTCGATGCCCTGACCGGCAGCCTGGTCCCCGGGAAGCGCGCCGACCTGATCCTGGTCGACATCCTGCCCCTGCACAACGCCCCCCGCTTCCAGCGCGACCCAGCCGGCACCTACGCCCAGATCGTCTTCGCCGCAAAATCCACCGACGTCAGCGACGTGATGGTCAACGGCAGCTGGGTGATGCGCGATCACCAGCTCTCAAACATCGACGAATCAGCCCTACTGGCCGAAGCCCAGGCGTACGCCCATAAGATAGACGCCTTCCTGATCAAACGCGAGCAGTCGGTGCTTTCCAAGCTGGTGGCCATCGGGGGCGCCATGGAAGAGGAGAGTTTCGAGGTCCAGGCGAAAGTCCGCATTGCGGAACCGAAGCGAGTGATCGACAACCTGCAGAACCCGGAGATCGAGGTCCTCTACCAGCGCCATTACCACGAATACGACACCTATTTCCGCTTCGACGATCTGCAGCAGGGATTCCTGCGCCACCGCGAGGACGAGTTCGTGGATGAGGGCGGCGAGGTCACCAACGCCCGCTACCGGCTGACCTTGATCGGCCCGACGCGCGAGAGGGAGTTTCCCAGCGACGTACTGCTCTCCCGCAGCCGTTTCCTGGCGCCAGCCACCCACAGCCTGCGTTTCTATCGCGAATATTTCAAGCCGGACAGTGAAATCTTTATCGAAAAGGACCGCCTGCGCTGGCGGATCATCTTCCGAGACACCACTTTTTACATCAACCTGGACCGGGTGGACAAACCGGACCTGGGATATTTTCTGGAAATCAAAAGCCGCACCTGGAGCCGGATCGACGCCGAGACGAAATCCAAGTACGTCGCAGACTTGATCGAAATGCTGGGCGCTTCTCCGGAAGAGACCGTGACCGAAGACTACATCCAGATCGTCCAAAGCTGATCGCCCAAACTGCGATGCCCTGGATCCGGCAGATTCCCTTTGAACAGGCCCGCGGCCTGCTGAAAAAAGAGCTTGAGGCGGCGATCGCCCGCGCCGGCCGAATCTGGAACATCGTGCATGTGATGAGCATCCACCCGCGCGCCCTTCGGGACAGCATGCGCCTCTACAGCACCATCATGCACAAGGAATCCCCGCTGTCCCGCTGGCAGCGCGAGATGCTGGCAACGGTAGTCTCCTGCGCCAACAACTGCCACTACTGAACGCAGGCCCACGCGCACGATCTCCGTGAAGAGCTCGCAAAGGAACCCGGCGGATTTGATGACCCCGATGGATTCGTCCACGCCGTGGCCAGGGACTGGCGGACCGCCGCGCTCAGCCCTGTCGATCGGGCGCTGTGTGACTTCGCAGAGAAACTGACCCTCCACCCCGATGCAATGTCCGAAAGCGATCTGGTTGCGCTGCGCAAAGCCGGGCTGGATGACCGCGCCATTCACGATGCCGTCCAGGTGATCGCCTACTTCAACTACATCAACCGTGTGGCGGATGCCCTGGGCGTGGAGCCGGAGGATTTCATCCCGCCCTGGGGAATTTGAATGCCACCCGCATCTGCCACAGGAGGGCCAGCAGCGGGCCGGCCGGTGCGGCGACCAGGGCCAGCATCGCCCAACCTAATGCGCCCATCTGGTCTGAAAGGGTCAGAAAGGTGTTCATCCCGGCCAGGCTGAAGAAAAGCGGTCGCCTGGGCAGGCCCGAGACAACCCAGCCATAAAACAGCCCGTCGATCAGCAAACCCAGCAGGAGTATCCACCACCACGCGCCGCCCCTGCTGACCCCGGTATCTCCCCCCGCCAGGATCCAGGCTCCCACCCCAAACCACAGCAGCATATTTGCCGCCAGCAGCCCGCGCGCGATCGCAAGCCAACCCCGGGACGGGTGCAGACGGTTTCCTGGTTTATCGGCAGGCATGAATGAATTCGAAACTCAATCCGTATCGCATTCCGGGGACACATTTGCCCCACTCGGGCATTTCAGGGCGAGTAGGGGTTCGTCCGGATGGAAATCGCGGCAGCGCTATCCTGGATCCAAATTCCTGTTCGCCCGATCCCCTGATACCCTTGTGATATACTTTCGCCCGCCATGACGCAGGCCCTGGATTTTACGAGAGAGCTCGTCCGCCAGACGGGAGAAATTCTGCGGGGGTATTTTGGCAGGCCTGCAATCGCCTCCAAAAAAAAAGAAGACCGCACGCTTCTGACCGAGGCGGACCTGGCGGCGAACGAACACATCACTGCCGCCATACGGGCCGCTTTTCCCGATGACCACGTTTTGAGCGAAGAGCAGGATACGAGCTTCCCCGGGGACGGGCGCTCGACCTGGGTGGTCGATCCGCTGGACGGCACGACGAATTTCAACCAGGGGGTTTATTACTGGGGGGTGTCCATTGCTCGCGTGGAAGGCGGCTGGCCCAGCCTGGCGGGCCTTTATTTCCCCATGCTTGACGAGCTCTACGCCGCACAGTCCGGGAAAGGCGCCACCCTGAACGGCGCACCCCTGCGGGTCCCCCCCGACGATGGCGCCGGCGTGGCGTTCTTCACCGCCGACAGCCGCCTGCACCGCCGCTACCGCTCCGAAATACGGATCAAGCCCCGCATCCTGGGCTCGGCGGCTTACAACCTGTGTGCCGTAGCTCGCGGTCTGTCGGTGATCGGATTCGAATCGGTGCCCAAGATCTGGGACATCGCCGCCAGCTGGCTGGTTCTCGTGGAAGCCGGCGGGACCTGCATCGCACTGCAGGACAACCTGTTTCCGATGATAGCCGGCCAAAATTACGCCGGCTACCCGATCCCGATCCTGGGAGCCGCCAGCCCAGCCCTGGCTGAAAAATCCCGCGCCTTGATTTCAATTTGAAGTTCCCGTCAGCGCGTGAGGCCGGAACGGGCAGCCGGGTCCGCAATGTTTTCCCAAACCCCGCTTCTGATGCCGGCCCGGGAACGCGGCGGGAAATCCTTCCGGCCGCGTCCAGGCTTCCGCCCGAACCCCCGTCCGTGCCGATTTAAGAATCCCATCCGGCCGAACCTTCGGTATAATTTGCCGGGTAAACGGGCCAAGGCTTCCGGTGGCATCACCGCCGGGGAGATTTGAAGGAGCAAAAGGCAAATGTCCATTCGCAAAGCTGAAACAATTTGGAAGGGAACCCTGCGCGAAGGCAGCGGGAATATGAAAGTAGGCAGCGGGGCTTTCAACGTATCTTTTTCGCACGGCACCCGCTTTGGAGATGTCCCGGGCACGAACCCCGAGGAACTGATCGGGGCCGCGCAGGCCGGCTGTTTCTCGATGTTCCTGAGCTCGCAGCTGACCAACGCCGGGTATCCGCCGGAGGAGATCCACACCCAGGCGCAGGTCCATTTCGGGCGCGATGATGTCGGGCCCCTGATCCAGAAAATCGAGCTGGAAACCAGCGTGGTGGTCGAGGGGATCAGCCAGGAAAAATTCGACGAACTCGTCGAGGTATCCAAGCAGAACTGCCCCATCTCTCGCGCTTTGCGAGCGATCGAGTCTTTTTCCGTCTCCGCTACCATCTCCGGCCGTTAAGCAGGTGTGGCGCCTCCCCGACCGGTCGGGTTTTCGGCCAGATTGGCGCATTCCCGAAACGAAGCCTCGAATTGCGCCAATTTCGGATTTCAAGTAAGGAGATACCCCAAATAGGACGAATTTCTTACTATTTATTTACACTTTCCGCTTGATTTTCGCCCGTTACCATTGTATAATCCTACTAAATCCGAAATTTTTCCCCCCAGCAAGCGCTTAATGTATACCATTTAAGTGCTTGCTTTTGTCTGTTTCAGTCGAATACGCATTTTCCCGAAAAAACGCACCCTCTTTTTCTACGCTCAGGAGGCACAACCGAGTGGAAACCAAATATCTGACCGCGCTGCGAATTAGCCTGGCATCCCCCGAGACGATCCTAAGCTGGTCGTACGGCGAAGTGCTAAAACCGGAGACGATCAATTATCGCAGGTTGCGGCCGGAGAAAGACGGCCTGTTCTGCGAAGCGATCTTCGGGCCCTCCCGGGACTGGCAGTGCTACTGCGGTAAATACAAGAACATCCGCTACAAAGGCATTGTGTGCGACAAGTGCGGCGTCGAGGTGACACGCTCTTCCGTGCGCCGCGAGCGTATGGGCCACATCGAGTTGGCCGCCCCGGTCGCCCACGTCTGGTACACCCGCCGTGTGCCCTCCTACATGGGCCTGCTGCTCGACATCTCGAGGAAGAATTTGGAGCGCGTGCTCTATTTCGCTCAGTACGTGGTCACCTACGTGGACGAGGACGCCCGCGAAAAGGCGCTCAAACGCCTGGACGAAGAACTGGACAATTCCGAGCGCGAGCAGGGCACCCGCATCAATGTCAAGATCGCCGAACTCAAGACGATGCGCGACCACCAGACGGCTGCCAAGAACCAGCAGATCAGCGATATCGAAACCCGCTACAACGACGAGATCACTTCCAAGCTTGCCCCGCTGATCAACGAAGGCCAGCGTCTGGAAACCGAATTGGGCCGCAAGAACGGCAAAACGATCCGCAAAGAGATCGTTTTCGAAGCAGCCGGCACGATCATCGCCCAGGTCGGGGAAACGATCGGCAATGAGCACCTCACCAAGGTTCAGAACATCGTTAAAGACTCCCTGGAGAACCTCGAGAAGGAGCTCCAGGGGCAAAAGCAAAACGAGATCGAGCAGATCAAGCTCGAAATGGAAAGCATCAAAGCTGATGCGGACATGGCCATCAGCCAGCTGCGCGATCTGCTCGAAGAGCAGGCCACTTCCGCCCGGGCAGAGATCACCCGCCTGCGGGACGAGCTGCTCGAGCTGCAGCCGCTCACGTTTATGGGCGAGAACCGCTACCGCGAGCTGCGATCCCGCTGGGGGCAGGTGTTTCGGGCCGACATGGGCGCCGAGGCGTTCTACGATATTCTGCGCCGGCTGGATATGGACAAGCTCAGCGAAGAGCTCTGGCACGAGCTGCGCACCTCCAAGAGCCGGCAGAAGCGCACCAAGGCCACCAAGCGCCTGAATGTGCTGGAAGCTTTCCGCCGCTCCAAGAACCGCCCCGAATGGATGGTCATGACCGTCCTGCCGGTCATCCCGCCGGAAGTCCGCCCGATGGTCCAGCTCGACGGCGGCCGATTTGCCACCTCCGATCTGAACGACCTGTACCGCCGCGTGATCAACCGCAACAACCGGCTCAAGCGCCTGCTCGAGTTGGGTGCGCCCGATGTGATCGTGCGCAACGAAAAGCGCATGCTGCAGGAAGCGGTCGACTCGCTGATCGACAACGCCCAGCGCGGCAAAGCGCTTTCCCGCCGCGGCCGCCGTGAGCTCAAATCCCTCAGCGATATGCTGAAAGGGAAGAAGGGCCGCTTCCGCCGCAACCTGCTCGGAAAGCGCGTCGACTACTCCGGCCGATCGGTGATCGTGGTCGGCCCCAGCCTGAAACTCAACCAGTGCGGGCTGCCCAAGACCATGGCTCTGGAGCTTTTCCGCCCCTTCGTCATCTCCCGGCTGGTCCTCAACAACTATGCCGCCAACGTCAAAGGCGCCAAGAAATTTATCGAGCGCAACCGGCCAGAGGTCTGGGAGGTGCTGGAAGAGGTCATCAAGGAGCGGCCGGTCCTGCTCAACCGGGCCCCCACCCTCCACCGCCTCGGCATCCAGGCTTTCGAGCCGGTGCTGATCGAGGGCAACGCCATCCAATTGCACCCGCTGGTCACCACCGCATTCAACGCCGACTTTGACGGCGACCAGATGGCTGTGCACGTCCCCCTGTCCCAGAAAGCGGTCTGGGAGGCGCGCGAATTGATGCTGGCTTCCCGCAACTTGCTCAAGCCGGCAGACGGGGACCCGATCATCGCCCCATCCAAGGACATGGTGCTCGGGATTTACTACCTGACCATCAACGGCGGCGAGGCGCCTCAAAATAAGGACCTTGTCCCGGCGTTCTCTTCGTTCGAGGAAGTCGAGATGGTTTACCAGCTCGGGCTGGTCAACGTCCACACCCCGGTCCGCATCCAAACCGACACCTGGTTCGACGATCAAAACAACCGCCTGAAGGAACCGGTCAAGCGGATGATCGACACCACCGTCGGGCGGGTGCTGTTCAACGCCATCCTGCCGGATGTGATCCATTTCGTCAACGAGACCCTGGACAAAGGCGGGATCAAAGACCTGATCGCCGCGCTTTACGAAGTCGCCGGGCCCGAAGTGACCACGCAGGTTGCGGACGACATCAAGGACCTCGGCTTTTACTTCGCCACCATTTCCGGCACCACGATCGCCATCGGGGACATTTCCATCCCTGAGGAAAAACAGGAGATCATCAACCGGGCGCTCCAGGAGGTCGAAGGCGTACAGCGGGATTACCGCCGCGGCCTGCTGACCGAACAGGAACAGAACCAGCGGGTGATCGAAATCTGGCAGGGGACCACCAGCGAAGTGACCGCCGCCGTGCAGGCTACGATGGACCCGATGGGCAACCTGGCCACCATGGCCAACTCGGGCGCCACCAAGGGCGGCTTTACGACCATCTCCCAGCTGGCCGGCATGAAAGGCATGGTCGCCGACCCCTCCGGTCGCATCATCCCGCTGCCGATCCGCTCCAATTTCCGGGAAGGCCTCTCAGCGCTGGAGTACTTCATCTCCACCCACGGCTCCCGCAAAGGCCTGGCCGATACCGCCCTGCGCACAGCGGACGCCGGCTACCTGACCCGCCGCCTGGTTGACGTAGCCCAGGACGTGATCGTTCGCGAACTGGACTGCGGCACCGAGGAACCACTCACTATCCGCGTCAGCGACGATATCGCCGGACAGTCTCTCGGGGCCCGCACGTTCGGCCGGCTGACGGCCGAGCCTGTGATCGATCCGGAGACCGGTGAAATCCTGATCGAAAAGAACACCCTGATCGACCGGGACGAGGTCCGCCAGATCAACGACGCCAACATCGATGCGATCCAGGTCCGCTCCCCGCTGACCTGCATCATGGAACGGGGCGTGTGCGCCTACTGCTACGGCATCGACATGGGCCGCGGGGAACTGGTTGACGTCGGATCGGCGGTGGGCATCGTCGCCGCCCAATCGATCGGCGAACCGGGCACCCAGCTCACCCTGCGCACCTTCCACACCGGCGGTGTGGCAGCCGGCAGCGACATCACCACCGGTCTGCCGCGCGTGGAAGAGCTGATGGAAGCCCGGCGCACGCCGAAAGGCGAGGCCGTCATCTCCGAGATCGCCGGGATCGCCAACATCGAGCAGTCCGAGCGCTACGCCGACCTTCGCATCGTGCGCATCGAGCACAGCGAAATGGTCAGCGACGAATACGACCTGCCCGAGGACTGGGAGATCACCGTCGAGGACGGCGGCGAGGTCAGCAGCGGCGATGTGATCGCCACGCTGGGCGAGGCGAAGGTCGCCTCGCAGAACGCCGGACGGGTGCGCATCGAGGGCCAGAAAGTGATCGTCTCCTACGAGCAACACGAGGAGGCGCAGTACGAAATTCCGAGCACCGCGCGCCTGCTGGTCAAAAACGGGCATGAGGTGCAGCCCGGGCAGGCCCTGACCGAAGGCTCCCTCAACCCGCACAAGATCCTGCGCATCCAGGGGCGGGAAGCCTGCCAGCTGTACCTGCTGAGCGAGGTCCAGAAGGTGTACCGCTCCCAAGGCCAGAACATCCACGACAAGCACTTCGAAATCATCATCGCCAAGATGATGTCCAAAGCCCAGGTCACGCGGCCCGGCAGCTCCACCCTGCTTCCTGGCGACACCGTAGAGCGCCTCGAACTTCGCAATTTGAATGAAGGGATGCTCGCCGAAGGGAACCAGCCGGCAAAATACCAGGACATCCTGCTGGGGATCACCAAAGCCTCCCTGACGACGGAGTCCTTCCTGTCCGCCGCTTCCTTCCAACACACCATCCGGGTGCTGGCCGGCGCAGCGATCGCCGCCAAAGAGGACAACCTCTACGGCCTGAAGGAAAACGTGATCATCGGCAAGCTCATCCCCGCCGGGACCGGTTACGGCGCCCAGCTCGAAGATGAGATCAGCGAAGGGGGGGAGGTCGAAGACGAACCGGCTGACGAAGAAGCGGTCGAAGCGCTGGTGGAGACGGAGGAAGCCCTGGAAGAAGCGGCTCCCCCGGCCGTCGCAGCCTGACCCTGCTGCCGATAACCTGCAACTACCAGCCCCGGAGGCCAGCAACCCTCCGGGGCTTTTTTTGATCCTCTGCCACGCCAATCGCCCAGAGCGACCCCCCTGCCCCTCAAGGCGTTCTCAAAGTCCGTTGACAAAAGAACCTTTCGCTGGTCGTGTAGGCCGCGAAGCAGCCGTATCGAAACCGAGAAAGGCGGAAAACCGGGTTTCGACAGGCCCTTTGACAGGCACTTCGACAGGCTCAGGACAGGCTCAACCAGCGTTTTCCGCCAGGTTTCGCGACTTTGAGAAAGCCATGGCCCTACCCCTTCCCCTGCCTTGACGGCTGATCGGGAAGCGCTTAAGATCAATCACTCATTTGTTCTATTTGGAGCCGCAAGATATGGAAATCGCCACCCTCCGAAAGATCGATATCAACGAAGAAATGCAGCAGGCCTACCTGGACTACGCCATGAGCGTGATTGTCTCGCGCGCCCTGCCAGACGCCCGGGATGGGCTCAAGCCGGTCCACCGGCGCATCCTGTTCGCCATGCACGATATGAGCCTCAGGCCGGACACCGCACACAAAAAGTCCGCCCGCATCGTGGGTGAGGTCCTGGGGAAATATCACCCGCACGGGGACCAGGCGGTGTACGACGCCATGGCCCGCATGGCCCAGGAGTTTTCCACCCGCTACCCGCTTGTGGACGGGCAGGGGAACTTCGGCAGTATCGACGGCGACCCGCCCGCTGCGATGCGATACACCGAGGCCCGCATGGCGCCTCCGGCTGTTGACCTGCTCGCGGACCTGGAGAAAGACACCGTCGACTTCGGGTCCAACTTCGACGACACCCTGCGGGAACCGGAGGTCTTGCCCGCGGCTATCCCCAACCTGCTGGTCAACGGCACCACCGGGATCGCGGTCGGCATGTCCACCAGCATCCCGCCGCACAATCTCGGCGAGGTGATCGATGCCCTGATCTTCATGCTGACGAAGTGGACGAACCTGGACAACATCAACGTCGATGACCTGATGAAGTTCATCCAGGGGCCGGATTTCCCGACCGGCGGGGTGATCCTGCAGTCGGACGAAGCGGACCAGGGTTTGAAGGCCGCCTACGGGACCGGACGGGGGCGGATTATCGTGCAGGCCCGCGTCCACATGGAAGAGGCCGGCCGTGGGCGCACGCGCCTGATCGTGACCGAGCTGCCTTTCATGACCAACAAATCCAACCTGATCGAGCGCATCGCCAGCCTGGTGCGGGACGGGACGCTGGAAGGGATCGCCGACCTGCGGGATGAGTCGGCGCGCGAAGAAATGCGCATCGTAATCGAACTCAGCAAAGGCGCCGATTCCGATGAAGTTCTGAAAACGCTCTTCCGGCGCACCCCGATGCAAAACACGTTCAGCATCATCACGCTGGCGCTGGTCGACGGGGAGCCGCGGCTGCTCAGCCTGAAGCAGGTCCTGCGGGTGTACATCGAACACCGGCTGGAAGTAATCCGACGCCGCAGTGAATTTGAACTGGAGAAGGCCCGCCAGCGGGCACATATCCTGGAAGGCCTGCGCACCGCACTTGCAAACCTGGATGATGTCATTAACATCATCCGCCGTTCGCGTACGGTCGAAAGTGCGCACAACAACCTGCGCAAAACGTTTAAATTGAGCCAGGAACAGGCAGCTGCCATCCTGAATATGCCCCTGCGCCGCCTGGCGTCCCTGGAGCGGCAGAAAATCGAGCAGGAGTACAAAGACCTGCAAAAGCAGATAAAAACCCTTGTAGGGCTTCTCAAATCGCCTGTGAAGATGCGCCAGGCGGTCGGTGTGGAGCTGGAGTCGGTCAAAGCCAGCTACGGGGACAACCGCAAAACCCAGATCGTAAACCTTGGGGGCGGCGAGGACGTAAAAACCGCTGTCCTGACGGCGCGCGACCTGGCGCCAGACAAAGAGGTCTGGGTCACAGTCTCCCCTGATGGGCGGATATCGCACACACCGGATAACAAACCGCCCCGGCTGAGCGGTTCGGCCGCGGCCAGTCTGCTCCTGAAGGTCAACACGCGCGATACGCTGTACGTCATCAACGAGCAGGGGGAAGCGGCCGCCCTCGGCATGCACGCCGTTCCGGAAAGCGCCTCCCCCACGGAGGGGACGCCGGTCGAGCAGATCACCCCGCTGCGCGGCGCATCGCCGGTCGCCGCGCTGCTGAACCTGCCCCCCCGGGAGCAGCGGCAGCCGGGTTGGTTCGCCCTGACCGTCACCCGGGGCGGGATGGTGAAAAAGACCGAGATCACGGAGCTGCCGGGGCCCTCCGCCCAAATAATCACATTCGCACGGGTCAACGACGGCGACCGGCTGGGCTGGGTGCATGTCACCAACGGAAAGAACGAAATCCTGATGGCCACCGCCGAAGGGATGGCCATCCGCTTTTCCGAGGAGGAGGTGCGACCGATGGGGGCCGTGGCCGCAGGGGTGATGGGGATCAAACTCAAGGTCGGGGACCAGGTGATCGGGTCGGGCTTGCTTCCCAGCCGCTACGAGGTTTTCCTGGTGCGCGAGGACGGCAATGCCAAACGGGTCAAAGCATCCCAGTTCCCCAGGCAGGGTCGTTACGGTCAGGGTGTAGTCGGCTGGAAACTGGGTGCCGGAGAGCGGCTGGCCGGGCTGGCGATTGGGAAAGGCACCCAGCGCATCACGCTCCACCTCGCCAAACTGGCGCCCAAACAGGTGCGCCTGGACGAAGCCCCCGTCCGGGGACGTCCATCCAACGGCAAGGTGGTTCAGGAACTGAAATCAGGGGACAAAATCGTCATGCTTACCGAACCGAACGATTTCCCCCGCCCGGTCCTGGCAGAAAAACCCAAAAAGCCGAAAAGGAAGAAAAAGCCCAGGAAAAAATGACGAGTTGGGCAGTTTTATTGGGTGATGGTAAAGCTGGTGCGGTGAAAGCCAATTTTTCCGTCGAAGATACCCATGAAGTCCTTCCCATCGAGCACCTTGCCCAAGGGGGAGGTGGCCGTCCAGGTAAAGCGGCGCACGCTCCCGGTGCCGGAAAGCCCAGTCAGCCGGAAGGTGGCACTCGGCAGGGACACCATAAACAGCTGGGCGTAGAACCCGATGATCTCCCCCACGCCCTGGATGGAGCGGCCAGGGCTGATATGGATGGCTTCCTCTTTGTAAAACTGCATGACCGAATCCGGTTTGCGCGAGTTCAGGGCGGCGATATAACGCTCGACGAAATCCACCGGCCGGGGGGAGGTGGGCGGCCGGGGCCTGGCCCGTTTGGGCTTGGACCAATCATATGCCCCGATCACTTCCCAGAAGCCGAGGGATCGGGCTGCATTCCATTCCCAGAAATTGACACCGGCGAGGCCGAGTCTGCGGGCCTCTTCCATAAACGTGACGACCTGGTCGTTGGTCGGCTGCCAGTTGTGCTCGCGGTAGGCTGCCCCCGTCGGCAGGATCGGCCGCCAGGGGTCCATCTTGCGAAATTCATCCATGCAGCGCCGCAGCTGCACGTCGGGATTGCTGGCGCCCTGCCAGTAAACCTGAGGCATGTTGAGATCGCACCTGGAGAGGAACTCGCGCCAGGGAAGGTCGCGATGGTAGGAGGGGAAACGGTAGGAACTGAGGGCGATAGTCGTGGTCGGAAGGTCTTTGCGCAGGTAGCGCATAAAGGAGTCGGCCGCGGAAAATTTGTTTTTGTAATGAACCTCGGCGTCGATCACGTAGCCTTCCAGGTTCAGGGACCGCACCTGGTCGACGGCGATGCGCGCCTCCCCGGCCGGATCGTCCCCGCGCACATAGTGCCAGCCCCAGGGGGAGATGTTGCGCGAGCGTAGTGCCTGAACCACCGGCGGGACCAGGTCGACTTTTCTGGCCCAATCGTAATTGTAGCGGTATGGACCGTCTGCTATTTTGATGAGGACGTGTGTCAGGCCGGCTTCTCGGGCGAGATCGGCGATCCGTTCAGGCTCTCCCCCTTCGGTCTTGTCGATCTTCCAAAGGTATATCCCTTTGCCTTCCAATGCCATCGGTCTGGACCCTCGATATTTGGATGCGGGGATTATACTATCCTTCTAATCCAAGCTCCGGGGCAATCCCCTTCATCGCTTCGATCACATTTCCGGTATGAACCCACAGATCGACACCAAAATCTTCGACGGCCTGGGCGATCTCTTCCCGGTTTGCCCCGGCGGCGAACTGCTTCACCTTCCACTTCTTGCGGACCGATTTCACGCCCAGATCCTGGATCGACCGTGAGGGCCGCACCAGCGCACAGGCTGTAATCAGGCCGGTGATCTCATCGCAGGCGAACAGCGCTTTCTGCATAGGCGTTTCCCGCGGCACGCCGGTATGGTCGGCGTGGCTCAGGATGGCCTGCACCACAATCTCCGGCACGCCGCGCTGTCGCAGGATCGGGGCGCCTTCCTGTGGGTGCTGCTCCAGCGTGGGATGGATTTCCCAGTCAAAATCGTGCAGCAGCCCTGCCAGCCCCCAGGTGGCTTCGCTCTGGGGCTCGATTTTGCGCGCGTACCAGCGCATGGCCGCCTCAACCGCCAGCATATGCCGGACCAGATTCTCGTTGCGGACGAATTCGTGAACGATGGAGAGAGCGTCTTCTCGCTTCATTGGGCTTCCAGGGAAATGGGTTCAGGCGCACCCAGGATGGGCAGGGGCTGCGTGACGTGGACTTCCCACAAGGCGACAGTGGTGGCGACCAGCTCGCGCATTTTCCAGAATGTCAGCGCCCCGCGCCAGTAGCGGCTCTCGTCGGCCGGCACGCCAAGGGAGGGGAGTCCGAGCGCGTTGCATGTGTAGACCGCGCGCGGCAAATGGTAGGCCTGGGTAACCAAAATGGCCCCTTCGACCTGAAAGATGGCCGCGGCCCGGTAGCAGGTGTCGTAGGTGCGCCGGCCGGCGAAATCACGCACCAGGGCAGCCTCGGGGACGCCCAGCGAGCGGGCATACTGGTACATGGCAGTAGGCTCGTCGTAGCCGGGCGCGCTGTTGTCTCCGCTCAGCAGCAGCTTGCTGACTTTGCCTTGGAAATACAGTTCAGACGCCGTCCGCACCCGGTCTCTCAGCACGGCCGAGGGGCCTCCGTCTCGCCGCAGGCCTGCACCGAACACAATGGCAACAGGCTGGGGGCTGACCACTTCTGCGTTGTGGATGCGGCCAAGTGTGACCAGCTCCGTCAGGGCGCGCGGCCCAAAAATGAGGGCTGCTGCGATCAGGGCTCCCCAAAAAGCCAGCCTGACGAGTTTTTTCATCGCCTTCCGGAACATGGCGGCGATTGTATCACGGGCAGATGATGTGCGGATGAGTGAGGAGAGTAACTGTCACCACTTTCCCTTCGCCTGCGGCTCCGGAAAAAACTCAGGACAGTAGTGACAGTCACTCCACCAAAAAACGGTTTTTTCAGATCGAGAAGGCTAGATGAAGCGCTCCCGGATATTGGAACTGACATAATCCAGGGTCGCCACCGTGATGGTGATCAGCCAGACCGCCAGACCGGCCGATTCGTAGTTGAAGAGCCGGATCCACTGGATAAGGATAAAACCGATGCCACCGCCGCCGACCGCCCCGATGATGGTCGACATGCGCACATTGATATCCCAGCGGTAGATCGTGAAAGAGATGAATGGCGGCAGAATCTGCGGCACGACAGCGTAGACGATGGTCTGAAGGCGACTGGCCCCGGTGGCTTGCAGGGCTTCGATCGGGCCCTGATCGATGCTCTCGATCGATTCGGAATACAGCTTTCCGAGCGCCGCGATGGTGTGCAGGGTAAGGGCGATCGTTCCGGCAAACGGCCCCAGGCCAACCCAGATCGTGCCGATAATGGCCCAGATCAGCGGCTCGATCGATCGCACGATGTTCATGATCGTTCTTGCGATCGAATAGACCACCATGCCGGTGCTGAACTCGTTGAGGGCGATGCGGTAGCCGTATAACGCGGCCAGCAAACCCAGCGAAGCGGCCCCGATCAGGGCGTTGCGGGTTTCCAGGTTCTCCGGGACGACACCGGCCAGCGGGATAGAAACAATGCCACGCGTGAAACCGATCCCCAGAATATAGCCGAAGGCGGCGGCGAGCAGGCCGATCCCGACTGCGGTCACCAGACGGCCGATGAAAGGGGCGGTTTGCCGGCCTATCCAGCGAAACAAACCCGTACCCAGCCGCCAGCCAAGGATCCAGAGCAGGAGCAGGAGCAGCAGCGATACCCCGGCCACCTGGACCGGGGCATCCGCTAGGCCTCCGAGCATCACCGAAGCCTGCCGGCTCAAAACTACCAGCAGCCATCCGGCCGGGATCAGCCCTACCAATCCGCCTACGACCTCAATGAAACTTCCTGATATCGGCTCCATTAAGTTTCGGGCGGCGATGAAGCTGAATGGGAAAGCCAGGATGACCCCAAAAAAAGTCGCCATCAGACCAATCATGATCGTTTCCAGCATGCCTTGCAGTGCAAGCTCAATATCTTCGCTCAGGTTGCCGGTGAATAACTTGCCGCTCTCCTCTCGGATGATCAGCGTATGGACCTGATCCCCGACAGCCGTGGACGGGATAATTACTTCCGGCACGAAAATGTTGGTGACGAATTCTCCATTTTCGTCGATCTGAATGGTGGTTTCTCCAACCCCGCGGGGTCGGAAAGGATTGCCGATCGGGTTTTTCCAGAGCAGGTCGACCTCCGCCTCAGGAGTGAAATTGCCCCCGGTGATGGTCAATTCGGTGCCGAAAGTCAGGCCGCCGGTCGAAAGCTCGCGCGTGCTGATGTCTCCGCAGGTGGGTGTGACGCTGATCCAGGCCTCCCCCTCCACCGGTTCATTGACCGGCGGCCCGGTAGCACCCTCCGGGCAGGGCGCCTGAACACGGGCGGTGGTTTCGACTGCGATATCCTCATATTCGAAAGCCGCCCGCCAGGGCCACGCTATTCGGCCCAGAATAACCTGGGTGTCCTTGTACTCGGCGATCGCCTTCTGCATGTCAATTTTCGTGATGTTCCAGCCCAGGGAAAAGATCACCAGGCACAAAAAGGCGATCCCCCAGGTGAAAGCCGGCCTCTCAGCGGGGCGCGCCCCTACCTGGCCGCCGTCGACGACGTTCCACATGTGGAATGCAGACAGGGCAGCTGCCGCAAACAAGGCGGTTCCGCCGTAAATCTTGCTCAGGTTTTCCGCCGGACCCGCCAGTTCGAAGATCCGATCCTGCACAAACAAGAGCAGGAACGCATACACAAGCCCCACCGCAATGTTGATGATCGTGCGGGTGGAGGCATCCTCCGCCATCCTGCGCAACAGGAGGTATCGCAGGGCGGCCGCAAATACCATCAAGGCCAGCGTCTGGAGATAAATGAAAATGAAAAGCTGCCTGCTCACATCCAGGTCCGGGAATCGGGCCCGCTGGGCGATGGTCCAGATGCTGAGCCAGCCCAAAACCAGGAAGCTCAGGATGATGGAAATGCCCCGGCTGCGCTGCCCGGCGATGAACTGCCCCAGGCCCGGGACGAAGAATGACAGAATGGCATGCAGCATGGAACCCGGCTTCCGGCCGGGCTGGTTGTTCATGGCCACAAATTCCTCCTAAGCCCCCAACCGTTCGGCTTCCTCACCGTAAATCTCTTTGAAGTCCTCATCGGTGATTTTTCGGATGTCTTCTTTTCCGCCTTCAAACACCAGGCCTCCGTCCCGAAGCCCGATGACCTTGGTCGAGTAGCGCTGGACCAGGTCCAGAAAATGCAGGCTGCAGATGATGGTAATGCCGTCCTCGCGGTTGAGCTTTTCCAAAGTGCCCAGGATCGAGTGGGCCAGCACGGGATCCAGGCTGGCGACGGGTTCGTCTGCCAGGATGACCTTGGGATCCTGCATCAGAGCGCGGGCAATACCGACACGCTGCTGCTGCCCGCCGCTCAGGGAGTCCGCCCGGCTGCGTGCTTTTTCCGGGATGCCTACACGGGTCAGCACCTGGAGGGCTTTCTCGCGATCTTCCTTGCGGAAGCGGTTGATCAGGCTCCAGGCGGGGGGCGTGTACCCCAGCCGTCCGGAGAGCACATTGCGGATCACAGACGACCTGCGCACCAGGTTGAAGTGCTGAAAAATCATGCCGATTTCCCGCCGGACCATCCGCAGATCGGTCTGGTCCAGTGCGGTGATATCCCGGCCTTTCCAGAAGATCTGCCCTTCTGTCGGCTCGATCAAGCGGTTGATACAGCGCAGCAGCGTGGATTTTCCCGAGCCGCTCAATCCGATCACCACTAGGAATTCGCCTTCCTCAACTTTGAAGGAAACATCGCGCAGGGCGACCGTTCCGTTGGGGTACACCATTGTCAAATTCTTCACTTCCAACATAGGCAATCCTGTTCTCAGACCTTTGCGATACCAGCAGGGACCTGGCGACTCTCCTTTCGGCCGCCGTTTTTCTTTACCTCTTGTTTCGCTTCAGGCCAGGTCTTTTTTCAAAAACTAGTCACACATCACTTTCAAAAATAAGGCTGGAAACGGAGCGGAACGGGACGGCTTAGGCTCAAACAGCGTTCAACCCAGTCCCAGCCAATTCGAAAATAGCTTTTATCTCGACGACTTTTATGGTCCACCAGATGACGGTAACCACACTTGACCACCCAGCTGCCCAGGGTGATCAACCAAACGAAAACAATACAAAAACCCAGCACCAGGCGTGCAATGCGGTCGGCATCATTCAGGTGAGTGGCTTCCAAATCAAAGCCGTGGCCTTTCAAATCGCCATAGGTTTCTTCCACCCACATGCGTCGTCGATAGATTTGGAGCAGAACTGCTTGGCCCGGCTGGTCGGAGACCAGATACCAGGGTTCCTCTTCACCCTTTTCCCAGTGCAAAATCAACCAGTACCAGCCGGCGTCGTGTTTCTTGGTCAAGCGCACCCAGCCGATGATGCGGGTCTGGCCGGGTTGCAGTGGCAGGCGATTGATTTTGAGCCAATCTTGTCCAGCCCAGCGGACCTTGTTTTTTCCTCGCTGGCGGATGACAAAATGCCAGTTTTGGCGGCGCAACCAGCGCAAAAGGCGCACCGATTGGAATTCGGTGTCCCCTACCACCCAGATTTCGACCTTTTTGGGCAATATTTGGGCCACTTTTTTGAACAAGGCCAGCTGTTCGTCAACCAGGGTATGTCCTTTGCGACCCCGCCGCACCGACCAGGCCAAGGGCAGGCTGCGTTTCTTGAAGGCGACACCGATCGACAGCATGCGATGATAGAAGCCCACTTTGGTCGTGTCGACCACCAGAATGATACGACCAGCAGGCAGCCGGGCAATGATTTCCTGGGCCACCGGGGCATACCATTTGGCCACAGCG
Organism: Anaerolineales bacterium; assembly: GCA_041632295.1. Lineage (GTDB taxonomy): Bacteria > Chloroflexota > Anaerolineae > Anaerolineales > JABWBV01 > DATDOR01. The sequence continues at coordinate 39,009 of JBFKII010000002.1, forward strand.
ACTCTGGGATTGTTCAGAAAGCGCCACAAGCGGTTCGTCAAACTCGGCAGTTTGCCCAGCAGCGGCCATTTGCGAGCAATCTTGGACAAATGCGGCTTGCCGCACAGATACAGCCCGCTCAAAAACAGAGCCATATTGCGAATGCGGGTGCGGCGCTCATCCGGCAGCCATTGAAAAAGTTGACGTTCAATCATATGATACAGTTGAAGGTTGTTTGGCATCGTTGCCTCCGGAAAATGCTTTTTTGGCGAAAACATTTTATCCGGTTCGATGCCCAACCTTCATTTTCTTAAAAGTGATGTGTAGCTAGTAGCCTGAATAATGTTTTAGGATCTATCTTTATAAAACTTGTCACCCTGAGCGACTGGAAGGTGCCGAAGGGTCTGTATCTTGCCAGATCGAGAACCTTCCACTCGCTGCCCCTTCGACTGGCGCAACGAAGTTGCGCCGCTCAGGGCATGACTCGGTCAGGATGACAGAATAGACGAAAATAATTCTTATCCATTATTCGCGTTTTTTTTATCTTTCCGATGCGC
>JBFKII010000003.1:0-37553 GCA_041632295.1 Anaerolineales bacterium
ATAATTCGGAAAATTGGGGGTCTGGGCGAACGAAGCTCGCCCAGACCCCCATTTTTCCGAATTCTGCCAGCCAGTGCGTACGTTCTAAAGGTGTAAAAAGGTGATCATGATGAGCGAAGACATTCTAAAATCCATCGCTGCGCCCGCAAATGAAAACATACCCGACCTGCGGTCCGGGGACGTAGTGGATGTGCATGTGCGCATCAAGGAAGGCAGCCGCGAGCGAGTTCAGGTGTTCAAGGGGACAGTCATCCGCGTTAAAAACGGCGGCGTTAACAGCAGCTTCACGGTCCGGCGGGTTGCCAGCAACGGCATCGGCGTCGAACGGACTTTCCTGACCCGCTCCCCCCGGTTGGAGAAAGTTGTGATCAACCGGCATTCGCACGTCCGCCGCGCTCGCCTGTACTACCTGCGGGAGCGGACCGGAAAACGGGCTCGGCTGAAGCAAAAATTCACCAATTAGCTGGCAGGCGAACACCCATGGAACGGCCGGCAGGCTCCGGAGAAATTTCGGACCGCGGTTCCGCGTTGTGAATTCGAGGGCGCAGCCAACGGGCTGCGCCTTTTTTCATGGAAAGTTTATCGAGGGCAGGCATGCGCAAACCACTCATCGGGCTGACCGCTTTTCGCACCAACAGCGGCCGCGGGTATCATTACATGTCGGTGACCGAGGCGTACAGCGCCTCGATCCTGGAAGCCGGTGCGATCCCCGTGCTGATCCCCCTGGGGCTTGATCATGAAGACATCTCCCAGTTGAGAAGCCGCCTGGACGGCATCGTCTTCACGGGCGGGGGCGATATCGATATCGAACTGTATGGCGGGGAGGTGCACACCAGCCTGCGCGGCATCGATCCGCAACGTGACGCCCAGGAGATGGCGCTCGTCAAGCAGGCGATTGAGAGCCGGCAGCCGTTTTTGGGGATTTGCCGCGGCCTGCAGGTCATCAACGTCTCCCAGGGGGGCACCCTGTACAGCCACATCCAGGCGCAGTTTCCGGGGGCGTTGGACCACGATCATCCTTTTCCCAGCCCGCGCGACTATATTGCCCATCCGGTGCGCATCGAAGAAGGCAGCCGCCTGGCGGAAATCATCGATCAGCCCGTAATCCAGGTCAACAGTATTCACCACCAGGGGGTGGCGGTGTTGGGCCGCGGCCTGGTCCCGGTTGCGTACGCGCCAGACGGGCTGGTGGAGGCTTTCGAGAAACCGGACCACCCATTCGGGCTGGCGGTCCAGTGGCATCCGGAATGGATCTTCGGCGAACACCGCACACCGGCGCTGTTTGAAGCCCTGGTCCAGGCGGCCTCCGATGGAAAGCAGGTCTGACCCTTCCGGGCCGGTAGGGGTGTACGACTCCGGAGTCGGAGGTCTGTCCATCCTGCGGATATTGCGGGAGCAGCTGCCCGGGGAGTCCATGCTGTACCTGGCGGACCAGGCCCGGGTCCCATACGGCCCGCGCCCAATCGAAGAGGTGCGCGCCTTTGCCTTTGAAAGCAGCGCCTTTTTGGTCGATCAGGGTGCCAAGCTGCTGGTAGTGGCCTGCAACACCGCCTCTGCGGCCGCGCTGCACGAATTGCGGCAGGGCTTCCCCCGGCTTCCCATCGTCGGGATGGAGCCAGCCGTCAAGCCTGCCGCTGAGCACACCCAGACCGGTGTGGTGGGGGTGCTGGCGACACCAGCCACATTTCAAGGCCGTTTGTACAGTTCTGTGATCGAGCGTTTCGCGCAGGGAGTGGAGGTGCTTCAGCATGCGCCCCGCGGCCTGGTCGAACGGATTGAGAGCGGGGATTTGAACGGGCCTGACACTCGGGCGATCCTGGAGGCGGCCCTGGAGCCGATGGTCCAGGCCGGAGTCGACACCATCGTGCTGGGCTGCACACACTACGCCTTCGTGATCCCGCTGATCGGCGAGATCGCCGGGCCGGGTGTGCGGGTAATCGATCCGGCGCCGGCTATCGCCCGTCAGACCCGCAGAGTGCTGGTGGAAAAAGAGCTCGCCAACGGCCGAAATGTCGGTGGATCGCTGACCGTCCTGACCACCGGCCCCGCCGCGGTCCTCACCGGCCAGTTGAACACATTGCTCGATGTCGACTCGCCGGTTAAGCGAGTCCGCCTGCGGGCAGCAGCCTGAAATCCGGAAACTGCAGGGGGACCATATCCGGCATTTTCAGTTGCGTCCAGAATTCAACAGGTGAGATGGGGTTGTGCCTGGCGACAAAAAGCGCCATCACGGTGCCGTGCGAGGCGATGAACAGGTTGATATCCGGTTGCTGCCTGACAGCCTTGCGGACCGCGCCCTCAAAGCGACGCAGCGCCTGGGCGGCGGTTTCCTCCCCGAAGACCAGTTCATCCGGATTTTCAATCAGGCCGACGACTGCTTTTCGGAAGTCCTCGCGGTCGGAATAATAGGGGATCTTCTCACGGGCATGCTCCTGCAGCCCGGGTGCGGGCGTGTAGGGGATGCCCAGGGTCCGTCCGACGATTTCTGCAGTCTGGTATGCTTTTGGTTCCGTGCTGGATACGATCGCGGCCGGTAGATAAGGTTCCAGCTTTCCGGCCAGCACTCGGCAGCGCCGCCGGCCCTGGTTCGAAAGCTCCCAGCGACTGGCAGGTATGCCCGGCTGGATCTGCGGCCGGGCATGGCGTATCAAGACCAGGGTTCGCCCAGACACGCGACGTTGCAGTGTGTTACCAGGCGGGCGGTGCTAATAGCCGACCCCGGGTTTGTAGGTGTGGGACCAGCCCGCGCCGGCGCAAACTTTGCAGCGGTCGTCCGAATCCTGTTCGTTGCCTTTCCCGTCACACCAGGGGCACTTGCGGGCCGGCTGGGCGACAAGCACACTGCCGTTCCCTTTGCAAACATGGCAGAGATCGTTGAAATACTTGCCGCTGCCGCGGCACCAGGCGCATATCTCGGGAGCAAATTGGATAAACGGGGTGACCATGAATACTCCTGTGTTGTCTATAGTCTATCGCATTCAGCCAGCCCGGCGGGAACGGAAATCCCCACCCGGATCATCAGGCTAGCGGCCGGGGTTTTCGCCGTTCGCTTCGTGCTGGCGCCCATCGGCCGGAAAAATCTGGATCCGCGCCGGGTCCAGGGTGATCTCGATCGGCTGTGTAGCCTCGGGGAGACGGGTTGCGGCCGAAAATTCAAATGCCAGATCTCCACCCTCGGTCCGGATCAAGACCTGCTGCTGGCTGCCGCGGAAGGTTTTTTGTACCACGACCCCGAGAATGTTGTTTTCGGGGCCAGGCTGCAGCCGTGCTGCGTCGGGGCGCAGCAGGATTTTCGCCTCATTTGGCAGGGGTGCGCCGTTCTCGGCAGCTACGGACAGGTGGCCCACGGGGGTCTCGGCGATCGGGCCTGCTTTTCCAGGCCGGATGCGCGCTTCCAGAAAATTGGTGAGGCCCAGGAAGCGGGCGACGAATTCATTTGCCGGCCGGTTGTAGATCCGGCGTGGGGATCCAAGCTGCTCGATTTTTCCGGCGCGCATCACGGCAACCCGGTCGGCGATGCCGAAAGCTTCTTCCTGGTCGTGGGTGACGTAGATGGCGGTCTGGTGGATCTGCTGCAGGATGGAACGCAGTTCCACCAGCAGGTCGTCCCGCAATGTGCGGTCCAGGGCCCCGAGGGGTTCGTCCAGCATGAGCAGCAGCGGCCCGGGCGCCAGGGCGCGCGCCAGGGCGACGCGCTGCTGTTCGCCGCCGGACAGCGTGTCCGGCTTGCGCTGCGCATAGTCTTGCAGCGCAACCAGTTCGAGCAGTTCGTCCACCCTTTTCCGGATCGCCTGCGGGTCTCCCCCGCCGATCTCCAGGCCAAAGGAGATGTTGCGGGCCACGCTCAGGTGCGGAAACAGGGCGTAATCCTGGAACATCAGGCCGAAACCGCGCCGGTGTGCTGGAACCCCGGCCAGGCTGCGCCCCTGCCAGTAGATCTCACCCTGCTCCGGGGCTTCCAGGCCGGCGATCACATTCAGCAGGGTGGACTTGCCGCAGCCGCTGGGCCCGAGCAGCGCCAGGGTTTCCCCCCGGCGGACATCGAATGTGACTCCGGACAACGCAGAGATGCCGCCGAAGAATTTATGGATGTCCTGGACGTCGAGTGCGATTTGTGGGTCCATTTCCGAGTGTCGATTCGCCATGAGCCTGGAGTACACTTATTGGAACAGGCCTGCGCTGCCTGAATTAAAGCACAGTTTGAAAAAGTGGGTCGATTGACCTTTAATCCGGGAAAGGAGCTGGCTATGGAGCGCATATTGGTCACCGGCGGGACGGGGGTACTGGGAAGCTGGCTGACCCTTTTTTTGACCGAAGCTGGTTTTACCGTTCGCATTGCGAGCCGCGGAGGGAGACGGGCGGGGTTGCCTGTCCGTACCGAATGGGCCCAGGTGAGCCTGGCGCGCGGTGAGGGGCTGGAGCAGGCGGTCCGGGATGTGGACACCATCATCCATGCAGCCTCCACACCCTTTGCGGCCCGGCAGGTCGACACGGGTGGCGCCCGCCGGCTGCTGGAAGTGGCCGGAGAGAGCGGAGTGGGCCATTTCTTTTATGTTTCCATCGTTGGCGTGGATCGGCACCCGCTGGCATATTACCGTGCCAAACTGGAGACCGAAAGGGTAGTTCAGGCGGGGAGTCTGCCCTGGACGATCCTGCGCGCCACCCAATTTCACGAACTGCTGGACCGGTTTTTCTTTCCGGCATTGTTTTCGCTGCCTTTTATCGGGTTTGTGCCCCAGGATTTCCTCTTTCAGCCGATCGACTCACGCGAAGTGGCCCGCCGGATGGTCGAACTGGTGCGGCGCGGGCCCTCGGGGCGAGCGCAGGATATCGGCGGTCCTGAAGTCAGAAACATGGGGGACCTGGCGCGCAGCTGGACTCGTGCCCGAGGAATCAAAAAGCGCATTCTTCCGCTGCCGACTATCGGGGCCGCAGCGCGCGCCTTTCGCAGCGGCGTCAACACCACGCCGGATATGAAAGTGGGCTCCATTACCTGGGAAGCGTACCTTGCGGAGAATGTTCCGCAGTAAATCGAAACCTTGAACCGGAGGAAGCGATGACTTCAAGACGATCAGGCCGCAGGAATCGCAACCCAGAGCAACGGCGCTCTTCGCGCCTGGCGCTGGCTCAGGCGATCATACTGGTCGCCGGATTGCTGTATATGCTGTCGGGGATCCTGCTGCTGGCCCAGCCCGAGTGGTTTTTTGATAATATCGGGAATTTTCCGCCATTCAACCGCCACTACATGGGTGACCTGGGCAGCTTCTTGCTGCCGCTGGGCGGCGGGTTGTTGATCGCCTCGCAAAACCCTTCTCGCCACCGGCTGTTGATTTCCGTTGGCGTATTCGGTTCCTTTTTCCACGCCTTCAACCACTGGTACGACGTGCTCAATGGGGAGCTTGCGGCCACGGCCTGGTTCGTCGATACGCTACCGCTGCTGGTATTCGGTCTGCTGTTCTTGTGGGCGCTCTGGCAGGTGAGGGGGAGGTAAGGTTTTTTTGGGAGTGACTGTCATCCCTGTCCTGAGCCTTCTTCAGGCGAAGGTTCTGGTGAAAAGTCACTCCCTTCGTGCCCCAATTTTCGCCTTGCCCAAGCGCAGGCAGCCGCGCGCGGATTATGCTAGAATGATTCATGACGCTAGAAAACCAGCGCGGGACGCGCACGTCCCCCTTTGGAGTCGGCCGGCGTGAATCGCACGACTCGTCGGACTTTTACAACCGCCGGCTTTATCGCAGCCTGGCGGTTTCCCAGCCTGACCCGGACGAACTCAATCGAATCGCAGTGCCCGAACCCGGCGATTGGAGCGACCGCCTTTACCTGCAGTCCGCCGAAAACATGCATCCCGTGCCGGACAACAGCGTCGCCCTGGCACTGACATCTCCTCCCTACAACGCCAGCAAAGCTTACGACCAGGATCTCTCGCTGGAAGATTATCTGGCCCTCATCCGGCGGGTCGGGGCGGAGGTCTACCGCACGCTGCGGCCGGGCGGCCGCTACCTGCTGAACGTGGCCGCACTTGGCCGCAAGCCCTACATCCCGATGCAGGCGTTTTTCTGGCAGCTGCATATCGATCTCGGATTTCTGCCGATGGGGGAGATTATCTGGCAGAAGGCCAACGGCGCCAGCGGCAGCTGCGCCTGGGGCAGCTGGCTTTCCGCCCGCTCTCCCCGCCTGCGCGACGTCCATGAATACATTCTCGTGCTCGCCAAGCAGGACTACTCGCGGCCGGATCGGGGGGAATCGGATATCGAAAGGGACGATTTCCTGGAAGCCACACTCTCCGTCTGGAATATACGCCCTGAGTCCGCCCGCCGCATAGGACACCCGGCGCCTTTTCCTGTCGAACTGGCGCGGCGCGCCATCCAGTTGTTCACTTTTACGGGGGACGTGATCCTCGATCCTTTCATCGGCAGCGGCACGACGGCTGTTGCAGCGGTCGAAAGCGGGCGCCGCTATGTGGGCTTCGAGATCGAAGAAGCATATGTGCAGCTGGCCCGGGAACGGATCCAGGCGGCGCGTTCCTCGCAATAATTTCAATTGAGCTGCTCAACCGATTTTGGGGACCGGTCCGGGCGCAGAAATTTCCGGTAGAATTCGGACCTATCATTCGCCATACGCGGCCATTCAGCGCGCCGCACCCCATAAAAGGAGATGTATGAAAGTGTTAGTTACCGGTGGCGCCGGTTATATCGGCAGCACCGTGGTCACAGAATTGATCAGGGCCGGGGACGAGGTGATCGTTTTCGACAACCTTCAGCAAGGCCACGCCGCGGCCGTCCATCCTGCGGCTGTATTCGTCCGTGGGGACCTGGCCGACCGCCGGGCGGTGGAGGCAATCATAGAAAAACACAATCCAGATGGCATCATGCACTTTGCCTCCAACACCCTGGTGGGGGAGTCGGTCGAGAAGCCTTTCCTGTATCTGGGCGATAACGTGCGGAACGCCCTGAACCTGCTGGAAAGCGCCGTCCGGTTCGGCGTCCGGCGCTTCATTCTTTCCTCCACGGCCAACCTGTTCGACCAGCCCGAGCGCATCCCGATCACCGCCGAGGAGCGCATCGTGCCGGGTAGCCCGTACGGGGAATCGAAGTACCTGATCGAACGCCTGCTCCACTGGATGGACCGGCTGTACGGACTGCGCTACGCCGCCCTGCGGTATTTCAACGCCAGCGGCGCGGCCGGCGAGGACCTGGGCGAACACCACGATCCGGAGACTCACCTGATACCGCTGGTTTTGCAGGTCGCCTTAGGCCAGCGCGAACACATCGAAATCTACGGCGACGATTACCCGACCCCGGACGGCACCTGCGTGCGGGACTACATCCATGTCCTCGACCTGGCGCAAGCCCACATTCTTGCCCTGCGCGCGCTGGACGGAGGCAGCCGGGTCTACAATCTGGGGAACGGCCGCGGTTTCAGCGTACAGGAGGTGATCGAAACCGCACGCAAGGTCACCGGGCATCCTATCCCGTCCATCGTCGGACCTCGGCGGCCCGGGGACCCCGCCGAACTGGTTGCGGACAGTGAAAAAATCAGCCTGGAACTCGGTTGGGAACCGCATTACCCGGATCTGGCCCAGATCATCGAATCGGCCTGGGCCTGGCACAGTAAGCACCCGCAAGGGTATGCCGGTTCGTAGGCTTTTGGATGTCCCCGCTCACTGCCGGTGATCAAGCCGTGCGGCACTTTATTTACCGTCATTTCGTCGAGCATGCCCGGGCGCCCTCCAAAGTCGAGACCGCAGATCATTTTGGGTTCGAAGAAAAAGAAGCGGAGCGGGTTTACCTGCGGCTGCACGGCGGCCATTTCATCTTCCTGAACCCCGGCACCACCGAGATCCGCATGGCGCATCCCTTTTCGTGCATTGCTACTGCGTTCCGGGTGCGCGCAAACGGCCAGTCTTACTTTGCAAACTGCGCCTGGGACATGTTCGGGATCCCTGCTGCACTGGGGATGGATGCGGAGATCGAATTGCATTGTGCGGATTGCGCGCAACCGTACCGGCTGGAAATTCGGAACGGAAGGCCCGCGCCGCTCTCCGGACTGGTGCATTTTTTGCTCCCTTTTTCGGATTGGTACGAAGACCTGATCTTCACCTGAGCGAACATCCTGTACTTCCGGTCGGAAGCGCACCTGCAATCCTGGCTGCTGGAGAGTGGCTTCCGGCGCGGGGCTGCCCTGAACGTTGAACAGGCCTGGGATCTGGCGCTGGGTTGGTATGGGGATCGCCTGGCCCCTGATTTTGCAGGACGCAGTGAGGGCGATATTCGCGCCATTTTTTCCCGCCTGGGGCTCACCGGCCCGTTCTGGGCGGTTGTCTGATAAGGACGGCCAACTCGAGGAGGTATGATGTCGACAACCCATTCCGCCATGGCAATATTTTCCGATTTACTGGTCCCATCGCCGCCCGGAGCCGAAGGCGCCCTGAAGGACATTGTGCGTGCGAAGCTGGACGACATGGGCTGGGCCTGGGAAATTGACCCGGCCGGCAACCTCCTGGTTCGGGTGGAAAGTGCAAATCCCGAAGCCGGGCGGGTTTGCCTGGCGGCCCATCTGGACGAGATCGCCATGGTGGTCACCCGGATCGGGCCGGAAGGAGACCTGGAGGTGGACCGGTTGGGCGAGCTGCTGCCCTGGAAGCTGGGGGAAGGCCCGGTCGAGCTGCACGGGGATCACTCGGTTGTGACTGCAGTGCTGTCGATGGGGTCCGCCCATACAGCTGGCAGCGCTGACCGCCTGATCCGCTGGGAGGACTGCCGCCTGCTGACCGGCCTGGCCCCGGCTGAACTTGAAAAGGCCGGGATTCGGCCAGGCACGTTTGCGCTGCCGGTGCGCGAGCGGCGCGGCCCGGTCGTGTTCGGCGATGCCTCGGATCCCCTGGTTGGCGCGTGGACCTTTGACGACCGGATTGGTGTTGTCACGCTGCTGCGGCTGCTGGCCCGGATCCGGGACGGAAAGCTGCAGCCCGCCTTTTCGCTGGTCGTGGCCTTCACTGTGCGGGAAGAAGTCGGCGGTCATGGGGCCAAAGCCCTGGTGCTGCGGGAACAGCCGGAGGTCTTCATCGCGGTGGACGGTTCACCGATGCCTCCGGAGACGGACCTCAGGTTGGACGGCAGGCCGGGGATCTGGGTCAAAGATCACCTCGGCCCTTACGACCCCGGTCTGGTTAAAGCCCTGATGGCTGCCGCCGGCCGGGCGGGGACCGCGCTGCAGCCGGTGGTCTTCAAAGATGCGGCCAGCGACGCCAGCCTGGCTGCATACAGCGCCGGCATCACCCGCATCGCCTGTGTCGGTCATGTTCGCGCCAACAGCCACGGATTTGAAGTGCTGCGCCTATCCGTGTTGGATCACCTGCTGGATACCCTTTCCACTTTCGTGTCAGATTGGGAAGGTTGATTTGACATCATCAGCCGCATCCGGTATACTCTGCTTGTGATAAAAAGTACAAACAGTTCAAAATGGGAGCTTGGCGATGAACGTCGATTGGGCATTCCTCCGCAATAGCTGAAAAACCTGCGCCAGGACTCGAGAGTTTCTCGAGGGACATCAAATTTCGATCCGGGTCGAGGAAAACGCGCGCAAACTGCGCATTGAGCGCGAGGCGGCCTGGGAGAAGTTGTCGTCCGTGCGCCGGGTGGTAACGGCGCGCGGCAAGGCCATCCGGGAGTGGGATCCGAGCCGGGATGACAAAGAGCGAATCCTGAACGACGCGATCGGGCCGAGCGGAAATCTGCGGGCACCCACGCTGCAGGTCGGGGATGTGATCCTGATCGGGTTCAACCGGGAAATGTACCGCGAATACATGGGAGCGGACGATGGATAATTTGGGACGGATCCAGCGCGGCATTGACCGCCAGATCGAGGAAGCCCGCAGGCAGGGTAAATTCGATAACCTGCCCGGAAGCGGGAAACCGATCAAAAAAGACGCTTTCACACCGGGGAAAGATGAAAATCGGCTCGCCTACAAGCTGCTGAACGACAACAACTTCTTACTGCCCTGGATGGAAAAAGGCCGTCAGATCGATAAAGATCGCGAAGCGGCCCGCAAAGCGCTACACCAGAGCTGGCTTTTCTTCAGCCGGGAAGGCCGGGCGGATTGGGTGGCACAGGATTGGATTCAGGCAAGAAACGTCTTTCGCCGCAGGATCGCCGAAATCAACGCGCAGATCCGCGATTACAATTTGGAGATCCCCAACCTGCGCTTTGAGCGCCTTGTGCTGGACGCCGAAGCGGAGATCGAAAAAATCCAGAAATCAACACCAGAATGATAAAGATTACGGTTTATTCCGATTACCTGTGACCGTGGTGCTACGTCGGCCAGGCTAGGGTCGCGCGTTTGCAGTCCGAGTTCGAGACGACAGTTGAATGGCTGCCTTTCGAACTCCACCCGGGCATTCCCCCCGAAGGAAAAGAACTGCCCGGTTACGTGCGCGCCTACAGCGCCAGCGGCGCAGACGCTTACCTTCTCCGCCTGGCAGAAGAGGAAGGATTGCCGATGGTCCTGGCCGATCGGATGGTCAACTCCAGGCGCGCACTGGAGGCATCCGAATACGCGCGCGAGCAGGGACGGCATGAACCGTTCCACCGGGCGGTTTTCCGGAAATTCTACGGTCAGGGGGAGGATATGTACGATTGGGCTGTCTTGTCGGCCGCCGCCGAAGAGGTGGGGCTCGATCCGGAAGAAATGCAGGCCCGCACGGAGCGCGGCGATTTTCGCGCCGTGGTGGACAGAGCTATCACGGGCGCCTACCGCCTGGGCATTACCGGAGTGCCGGCCTACATTTTTGATAACAAATACCTGATCCGCGGGGTCCAGCCGTATCCCGTTTTTCGCCAGACCATGCTCGAACTCGGCGCCGCATCCCGACGCGATGGCCACCAACATCGAAATTAAAGCCCGGCTGAAAGACTTTCAGGCTGCGACCGACGCAACGGCCGCACTGGGCGACTTGCAGGTGGAGCGGATCCGGCAGGAAGATGTGTTTTTCCATACATCCCGCGGCCGCTTGAAGCTGCGTTTCCTGGCCCCAGACCGCGGCCAGCTGATCTATTACGAGCGCCCGGACCGGAAAGGTCCCAAGGCCTCGGAATACTTTATCTTTGATACCGATCGGCCCGCCGCGCTGCGGAAACTCCTCGCCCTGGCGCTCGGGGAGCGCGGCGTGGTGAAAAAAGAGCGCCATCTGTACCTCTCCGGCCGCACGCGAATCCACCTGGACCGGGTGGAGCGGCTGGGAGATTTTCTGGAACTGGAAGTGGTGATGGCGGAAGGGGAGGCCCAAGCCGCCGGCAGGCGCGAGGCGGAAAAATTATTGTCCCGCCTGGGAATAGAGCCGGCGGACCTGCTGGAAGGCGCCTATATCGATCTGCTGGAAGCCGATGCCCGATAACCAGACGCCCGAGACGCTGCCGGTGGTTGTGATCCGCAGCCGGCGGCGCAAGAAGACGATCAGCGGAGAGATCAAAGATGGCCATCTGGTGATCCGGGCGCCGGCGCGCATGTCCGAGGCCGAGCTGCAACCGCATATCGAATCGCTGCGCCGGAAGCTGGCCCGCAAGTGGAAAGCCCGCAAAGTGCCGCGCTCCGATGCGGAGCTGGAAAAGCTGGCCAGGCAGATCAACCGGGATTATTTTGAAGGCCGCCTGAACTGGCGGTCGGTCCGTTTCGTCAGCAACCAGCGCAAGCGCTACGGCAGCTGCACACCCGCCACGGGGGATATCCGCCTGAGCGACCGGCTCCGAACCATGCCGAAATGGGTGCTGCGCTACGTCCTGGTCCACGAACTGGCCCACCTGCTCGAGCCCAACCACAGCGCCGCATTTTGGGCGCTGGTCAATCGCTACCCCCTGACCGAACGGGCGCGCGGTTACCTGATGGCGGTCGGGCTGGAAGCGCTTTCCCAGGACCGCTAAAAAAGAGTCAGTTGGCGGGCAGGGCGCACCCCGTTCAACAGGATGTAAGGAGCCGCCCGGTCAGCCCGGATCCCCAGCTTGCGCAGGTCCGACAGGGAGGCGATCTTGTTTAGACGCCGGTTTTGCTCAATGGCTGCCGCGCTCCGGAGACCGATTCCCGGGATCTGCATAAGGCGCCTGCGGTCGGCGGTGTTGACCTCAATCGGGGTGTGGCGCAGGTTGTCTTCTGCCCAGGCCTGCTTGGGGTCGACGGACAGCGGCAGGTTGCCGTCGGTGTCAAAAGGCATGTCCTCCACGCCGAAACCGTAGTCGCGCAGCAAGAAAGAAGATTGGTACAGGCGGTGCTGGCGGAGGGGGTCGGCAGGCGCCAAATCCTCCAGTGGGGTATCCCGGACCGGGCGGAAGGCGGAAAAGTACGCCCGCTGGAGCCCCAGCCGGCTGTAAAGGTGCTCCGAGGTCTGGATGATCTCCAGGTCGCTTTCCCCCACTGCGCCGATTACGAACTGCGTTGTGGTCGAAGGCCAGCGGCCGTTCCAGGACCGGTGTGGGGATTCTTCCCTGCGGATGGCTTCGATCCATTCCAGGGGCTGCAGCAGCTCTTCAGTGAAAGCCTTATGGGGGGCCAGCATCTGCAGGCGGTTGGTGTTGGGGGCTTCCAGGTTTACTGAAAGCCGGTTCGAGAGTTGCATGGCGCGGCGTACCTGATCTTTTTCTGCCCCTGGCATGATTTTCAGGTGAATGTAGCCGCGATAGCCTCGTTTTTTTCGCAGGATTTCGGCTGTGTCGATCAGCTTGTCCTGGGTGCGGACCCCGCCGCCGGTGATCCCCGAACTCAGGAACAGCCCCTCGACCTGGCCGGCGCGGTGCAGTTCCATGAAGACATCCGCCAGCTGGTCCGGTTTGAAGGTCGCCCGGCGCATGTCCCGCCCGGCCCGGAAAGGGCAGTAGTAGCAATCACGCTCGCAGGCGGAGGTGATCAGGGTCTTGAGCACCTTGAGCTGCCTGCCGCCGGGCATCTGGAGGGCCGAGATCGGGACATCGACCGGCCGGCCGTTTACGACAGGCTGGCAGGCCGTCTCGTGGACGGCGTCGGGTTCGAGGTTCATATCCTGCGAAAGCAGGCTGAGCTGGCTGGCAGCGTCCATACCCCCATTATAGAACATACGGTCTAAGTTTGCAAGAAGCTCCTCAGGACACCCCATGGCTTTCTCAAAGTCGCGAAACCTGGCGGAAAACGCTGGTTGAGCCTGTCCTGAGCCTGTCCTGAGCCTGTCGAAGGGCCTGTCGAAACCCAGTTTTCCGCCTTTCTCGGTTTCGATACGGCCGCTTCGCGGCCTGCTCAACCAGCGGAAGGCCCTTTTGTCAACGGACTTTGAGAACGCCTTGAAGGACACCCCAGGCTGAATTAATACCCCTGGGCAGCGACCGTTTGCGCCCGGGATGCAAACAAAAAAGAGGTTTGGTGCCTTCCGCCAAACCTCTTTTTATTATGCTTGCCTCCGCCTGCGGGGCGTTGGTCCGCAGGCTGGTGGGAGGCAAGAATGCCTCAAGGTTGCAGGGGGTTACCCCGGATTGTGGTCTCCATTGACAAACAGGCTGGCCGCAGCCAGAGCGCGCTCGATCTCCGGCCGGGTGTGGTGCGGCACGAGGACCATCATGTTCGAGAGGATCTCGGACTGGTTCTTCAACTGTGCCTGCATCTGCTCGAAAACCGGCAGCGTGGCGGAGGAATTCGACCTGGCGACTGTGGCCAGTGCTGCCGTGGCCTGGGCGATGTTGCGCTCAAAACCGTCGACGGCCTGGGGGATATCGTCATAGCGCTGTTGGACGGTCAGCAGCTGGATCTCGGTCAGCCGGGCGCTGGCGAACTGGGCCTGCAGAATGGCGTCTTCCGTGTCGGAAGCGCTGAGAAGCTGCAGGTTTTCAAATGACTGCTTGTAGGAGTAGAGAGGGTCACCCGGCAGGGCGTTGCTGGCAGAAAACGTGAACCAGGCTCCGAGGAATAGCACCACGAAGGTCACGCTCATCGTGACCAGCACATTACCCAACCTGCGGGTCAGGACCTCCGTGCGGGTGGCCGGGAGCGCAGCCTGGGCGGCAGCGGTTGTGCGGCCGGCCCGGGCGACGTTCATGATGCGGATACGGGCGTTGGTGCGGAACTGTTCCCGGGGGCTGATCTGCGGCATTTCCCGTGCCCCTTGAACGGTTTCCAGCAGCCTATCCAGCGAATCCCGGTACTCCGGAAAGCGCCTGAGCACTTCTTCCCGGGTGCTGTTGCCGGTGGCAAGCGCTTCAAGCGCCTGCGCCAGGCTGAATGCGGTCTCACTGCTCATGTTTTTCATTGCATTCATATGCCCATCAACGTCCTGATTTTTTGGATACCGCGGAACTGCAGCACCCGGACATAGTTTTCCTTGATCTCCAGTACGTCGGCGATCTCCCGGTAACTCATGTCCTGGACAAAGCGCATGATCAGGACCTGTTGAAAAGGTTCATCCAGCGTTTGTATCATTTCCATCGTGCGCTCGTATTCCTGCTTGATCTGCAGATCCGAACCCAGGGGCGGTTCGTTGCTGGCGATCGGGAAATCCGGGTCCAGCGGAACCGTGGGTTTCTTCGTCCGGTAGTGGTCGATGACGAGATTGCGGGCGATCCGGTATATCCATGCCCGAAAATTCTCCATGACCTTTTTGGTCCGGAACGCCGGCAGGTTTTCAAACGCCTTCAGGAAAACGATTTCCGTCAGGTCTTCGGCTTCTTCGACACTGCTGACCTGGAAAAGAATAAAATTAAAAATCGGGGTCAGGTAATGGTCGTAGAGTTGGCCGAACGCCTCCACATCGCCCTGGATAGCGCGCTCGACAACCTCTAAATCGGGAGCTTCATCCTGGGATGTGGCCATAAAGGATTTTGCAAGAATAATAACGAGAAAAGTGGAGAGTCGTTACACACATGAGTTAAGGGTGTTTATTATATACCTGTCCGGAAAATGTTGCCCGGTATTAACCCGAATCAAGATTTTCTCGGCCTTTTGAACTCCATTTTCCATTATAGAGGATCGCGGATGAAAATATTGCTCACAGGGGCCACAAGTTGGGCGGCAGCCGAAATTGCCCACCAACTGGACCAGGCCGGACAGCAGGTGATCGGGCTTGATCTCGACACCCCTCCGGACAGTCGACAGGCTGTTTTCAGCGAATTCCGTAAGGCGGATGTGGCCGATCCGGCATCCTGGGGAGACTGGCTGGCCGGGACCGGGGCCGCGGTCCACCTGGCCATCGCTCGGGAAGCCGGCGCCCTTTTCCGGACCAATGTGGAGGGGACCTACCGCCTGTTTGAGGCCGCTCGAAGACACGGTGTCTCACGCCTGGTGCTGATTGGATCGGCGCCGGTCCACATCCCGGCGGCGGAACGGCAGCGGCTTTCTCTGAGGGGCGATTGCGTGGCAGCGGAAGGGGATGATTTCGGCTACGACCTGACCAAGTGCCTGCAGGAGCGCATCGCCCGCCATTTCAGCGTTACCTACGGAATGGCTGTGCTGGTCCTGCGGGCCGGGCATCTCGTCGACGGGCGCGCCGGCGCTGATCCGCTCGGACGGCCCCTGGCCAGCCTGCGCTACTGCCGCGGCGGCTGGGTGGACCGTGGGGACTTAGCCAGGGCGGTCCTGGCAGCGTTGCTGGACTGGCAGGGGGGCGGCTACGAGGTGCTCAATGTAATCGGTTCGTTCCAGGCGCGGCAGGAATTTGAAATGGAGCGGACCGAGCAAGAACTGGGCGTGGTTTGCGATTACGGTTTCTGGGAATATTCTTGATTCTCCCGTGTTTCATGCCGTTCTGAGCGGGTTTTTCGCAGCACTGAAAGAACGATTTCAACCCCCTTTTTGAGGTCCGAGAGGGAAAGCCCCTCGCCATCCGGGTGGTATTCCGCCGCCTGCGGCAGGTGGACGAAGCCCGCTCTGGAAGCCAGGCCGAGGGCCTCGATGGTGTGCATGGCGGAAAAAAAGACATGGTTGCACAGGTAGGCGCCGGCGTGGTTAGAGATCCGGACCGGAATGCCGGCTGCGGCCAGCGCCTCACGAATCTCGATCAGCGGCAGGCTGGAGAAATACGCCGCCGGCGCTTGGGGGTCGATCGGCTGCCCTTCGGACACGCGGCCGCGGTTGTCGGGCCGGGTGCTGTCGTTCAGGTTGAGCGCCACCCGCTCCAGGCGGACCGACCGGCGCTTCCCCGCCAGGCCCAAAGCCAGGACCGCCTCGGGCTTGATTTCGCGGATCAGCCGCCCGATCCCCTTGCCGGCGCGGGCGTAGTCGACCGGCAGCACCTGGGTCTCCAGGTCCACGCCCGGGATCGGTTCCGCGCCCAGCCTTTCCACGACCCACTGGGAGGGGTTGTGGGGATACCCCGGGAAGGGCTCGAAGCCGGTCAGCAGGGTTCTCATTTCAGGTCAGGATCAGGGCACCGCCAACCGCCGCGGCCAGGCCCACCGCGGCGAAAAATATCTGCGTACCGCGCTCGCCCAGGATCTGGACAAATCCCTGGACCTTTCCGATCCGCCACAGAAACCCGAAGCGAAAGATACCGAGTGAAAACGTGGCCAGACCCCATAAAACCAGGAACCAGCCCAGGATGGTGAGGATGTCCATGTGTTCTCCTTGATGCGTGCAGCCCGAGGGGGTCGGCTTCCGGCGCTAGCGGTGCATGATGCGGTTGAACCGCCGCACCAGCACAGCCACCAGTGCGCCCTGGTAGAGCAGGGAAACCGCCAGGTGCCACCAGACGCCCGGCTCGCCGGCCTGCAGCAGCCAGTAGGTCTTCATCGGCCAGAAGGTGGGGATAATGCCGAAGGCGTATTCCCAGGTGGAGTCGACGAAGTAGGCGAAGATGGGGATGAACAGCGGCAGACCGGTCAGCTTCATCAGTGCAAAGCCCTGCACTTTGTTGTTGGCCACGGACGCCAGGAAAAGGGCGAACATTGGAGCGGTGGGGGCGGCGGCCAGGGCAGCGATCAGGATATCGCCCCAGGCGAGCGCTACGATCCCGGAAAGCGGGAAAATCAAGAACAGCAGGATGATCGTGAGGGCGATCGGGATGGCGATTCGGTATGCGAAATACAGGTTCAGCGAGAGCGGGGTGACCGCCAGGGCGGTGAGAGTGTTTTCATCACGCTCATCCAGCAGCACGAAACCGGTCAGCATCGAGAACACCATCGGGCACAGCATGATGAAAAAGTAGGCCATGATGGTCGGGTAGTAGGGGACCAGGTTGAACCCGTTCTGTTCCATCAGCGCTTCCGCCAGCGGCGGAACCCCCCAGCGGATCAGCAGGGTGGTGGCAACGGGGATCAAAATCATCCAGCGCAGGGAGGAATCCCGGAAAACGGTTCGGGCGTCGATCGGCCCCAAAACCGAAAATGCTTTGATCGTGTTCATGCTTTCCTACCTGTCCCCTGCCTGGCAAGAACGAACCGGCGGAACGCCCGGCGGCTGAACCAATATGCGATCCAGACCCACAGTCCGGCGTACAGCAGGCCGTAGCCAATCTGCCAGACCGGGATCTCGGTAAAGGCCCCCTGCATCAATACTAGCATCGGCTGCAGCGGATGGAGGAACATGAGCCAATGCTGCCACAAGCCGAAGTAGTACAGCAGCGGCAGCGAAAACCAGAAAACCCAGATCACCGACGGCAGGATGAAATCGCCGATCGAGTCGTAATTTGAGACCGCCACGAACCCGTACAGCCCATAAAACATGACCAGCAGCCCGATGCCCGCCACCAGCAGCAGCCAGTTGAAGCGCACTCCGGTTACGACGACGACCATCAGCAGCGATTCGAACAGCGAAAGCAGGCCGAGCGAAATCGCCTTGGACATCAGGTATTCGCCCGGGCGCAGGGGGGTGACCACCTGGGCTTCGATCGTGCCCTCGCCTTTTTCCAGCAGGACCAGGCTGGCCATGAAGAAAAAGGCATTGACCACCAGGTTTTCGAGGATCAGAACCGGCCACCAGCGCGACCAGTCGATCTCGCCCAGCTGTTTGGCGAGCACGATGAACAAAACGGC
Organism: Anaerolineales bacterium; assembly: GCA_041632295.1. GTDB lineage: Bacteria > Chloroflexota > Anaerolineae > Anaerolineales > JABWBV01 > DATDOR01. The sequence continues at coordinate 17,971 of JBFKII010000003.1, forward strand.
CACCACGGCGGACACAAAATAGAACCCCTGGCGGTACTGCAGCCGCACGTCCCAGCCGATGGTCGCGAGCAGCCTTTTCATGGGTTCCGCCGGTGGTTTGCAGCCGGGTTTCTCTTATTCAAACCAATCTCCTTCCCGTCACCTGGATGAAGATATCCTCCAGGGTCGCTTCCTGTGTGTGGATCGTGCGCACGTGCTGCCGGTTGAGAAGGTCGATGAATTCCCCGTTCCGGCCCAGCCCCTCGATCGGGAACTCCGCCTCGCCCTCCCGACCGTTTAGCCCGAACTCCACCCTGACGGTGCGCTGGCCGTGGGCCAGTTTGAGCTCGCCGGGCGATTCGATCAGGCTGATCTCCCCATCGACGATGAAAGCGACGCGGTCGCAGAGCTGGTCCGCCACCGACATATCATGGGTGGTCAGGAAGACGGTCTTGCCTGCCTCACGCTGGGCTTTGATCAAGTCCTTGATGCGCCGTGCGTTGACAGGGTCCAGGCCGGCGGTGGGTTCGTCCATGAACAGCAGCTCGGGGTCGTGGATCAGCGCCCGGGCGACGTTCAGCCGGTTGCGCATCCCCTTCGAATACTGGCTGACGAGCAGCGCGCCGTCCGTTTCGGACAGACCGACCATGTCCAGCAGCGCTGCCGGTGGGCGCGGCGTGGTTGCATAGAGCGATCCGAAATACGTCAGGTTTTCGACCCCGGAAAGCTTGCTGTACAGGTTCGGCACTTCGAACGAAATGCCGACCCGCTCGTAGTAGTCGGAGCCCCACTGTGCGACGTTCCGGCCCATCACGGAGACATTCCCCTCGAATTCGTGGAGCAGGCCGATCAGGATTTTCTGGGTGGTCGATTTGCCCGCCCCGGAGGGCCCCAGGAATCCGAAGATCTCACCCTTGCGGATCGAGAAGCTCAAATTGCGGATGGCAGGCCGATCCGTCCCGGTGTACGTGAAGGAGAGGTTTTGGACTTCGATCATGGGTTTCCTTCGGAGTGCAAAGTGCCATGGGCTGTGTACAAAGGTGAAGGGAAAGTTGATAAGGACAGTGCATCCCTTTGCACGTTGTACATGGCACCTGTTCTAAACACCCATCCCCGACTCCAGGGTGTCCACCACGCGGTTGAAAAGCGCCCGGCTTTCAGGCGAGTCCAGGGCGCCGGTGTCGGCAGCCAGGGAGTGCGGATCGATCCCGATGCGCTGCATGATGTAGTCGCCGAGTTGAGTAAATACCGCGTTGAAAATAAAAGCAGCCAGTTCAGGGTCGATCTCGGGGCGGATGTGCCCTTTTGCCTGGCCCTTGGCGGCCAGTTCGCTGAAAAACCGCAGGCTGCCGCCGCGCAGGATGGCCAGCGTTTCCTCCGGCAGAGGTGCATCCCCGTACAGGGCGCGATAGCCGATCGCCGCCATGCGGGGGTTGCGGAACTCGAAGCGAACTCCAACGGTGTACATCCAGCGTAGGTATGCGAACACGTCCATCTCGGGGTCGGGCGGGGGATTTTTTGCGAAGAATGCGCTTTTTTCCGCCGAAGCCAGTTCGATCAGGTGCAGGTAAAGGTCTTTTTTGTCCTCGAAATACTGGTAGAAGCTGCCTTTTGCGATGCCCGCCTGGCGCACCAGATCGGAAACGGAAACCGCGTTGTAATCCTGGGTGGCGAATGCTTCGATCGCCACCTGGATGATTTTGGCCCGTTTTGGATCGGGCAGGTTGAAGAAAGTTTCCTTCGGCATAGTGGGAGCGTTGTGACCGATCGGTCATGTGACTGCGCGGTCATATTTTACCGCCTGCTGCCCGCCTGTCAATGGCCGCCGGGAAGCGGTGGATGGCTTTCTCAAAGTCGCGAAAGGCCCTTTTGTCAACGGACTTTGAGAACACCTTGGGAAGCGGCCTGCGCTGGAATCCGAAAACCGGCGGCACGAACCTTGCCCTCTCCCTTGCGCCCGCGGGCACTCAATGGCAAAATGTGCCAATCCCATGCACATCCTAAGCCATCGACATCGAACGTGGATCCCCCTGCTCGCGATTCTGGCCGGCCTGGCCGTGTTTTGGCTGGCAGGGCCCGGCAACGCCCGTGCACTCCAAAACGGGACGTTTCTGATCACCGGCCGGCTGGTAGACAGCCAGGCCCAACCGATCACCGCCGCCGAGATCAGCGCCCTGCAACCGGGGCAGGAAGAGCCGCTGGCGGAAGTGGAGAGCCAGGAGAACGGCGCCTGGTCGCTGCAACTCGACGATCTGCCCCAGGACCTGGTCATCGAAATCCACCGGCCGCATTTTGACAGCCAGTCGATCACCCTGGGCGATGCGGACCTGCAGACCCTGGCCGAAACCGGCACACTGCGCACGGAAGCGATCACCCTGGAACGGCGCATCACAGCCGGGTTTTGGGTTGCCACGCTGGTCTTTTTCGCAGTGCTGTTGCTGATCGCCTTCGAAAAGCTGCACAGCACGACAGCCGCCTTGCTGGGCGCATCCGCCATCTTCCTGGTCTCTGCGCTGGCGGCAGCTTTTTCCCCTTCATTTTTTATCTTTGATTTTGAGCGCGCCCTGACATATATCAACTGGGAGGTGATCTTCCTGGTCATGGCGATGATGATCGTGATCGCCGTGATCGAAGGGACCGGAATCTTTCAGTGGACCGCGTTCCAGGCCTACCGCCTGAGCGGCGGGCGAAGCTGGGTCCTGGTGCTGATTCTGATCCTGGTGACCGCCGTGGCCTCCGCCCTGCTGGACAACTTCACCACCATGCTCTTGATGACCCCGATCAGCCTGCAGATCGGCCTGGCGCTGGGGATCAACCCGCTGGCCCTGATCATCCCGGAGGTGCTGGCCTCCAATGTGGGCGGGATCACGACTCTGATCGGCACCCCCACCAACATCCTGATCGGCGCCTATGCCGATATCGGGTTCAACGATTTCCTGGTCAACCAGACGGTCGGGGTACTCGTCGCGCTCGCAGCCCTGAGTGCGTATGTCATCTGGCACTACCGCAAAGAATGGGCCAAAGTCAGCGGCGGCATCTCCGAGACTCTCTACGAGCGCCTTGAGAAGAACGGGCGCATCAAGGATCCGGATGCACTAAAGAAGTCCAGTATCGTCTTTTTATTCACGCTGATCGGCTTTGTACTGGGGGAGCGGGTCCATGTCGTCCCGGCGGTGCCGGCCCTGATCGGGGCCACGGTGCTGTTGATCTGGCTCAAACCGGATATCCAGGCGATGATCAAAGCCGTGGATTGGACCACGCTGGTATTCTTCATGGCGCTGTTCATGGTGGTTGGGGCCATACAGGAGGTCGGCTTGATCAGCATCGCAGCCACCACCCTGAGCCGCGTGATCGGCACCAATCTCGGGCTTGGGATCTTCCTGATCGTCATCGGTGTTGGGACCTTATCCACCGCCATTGCCAATATCCCGCTGGCCGCATCGATGTTGCCCGTGGTGGAATTCCTGTCGGGGTCCATCCCCGGGGGCAGTTCCAAGGTGCTTTATTATGCCCTTTCCATGGGCGCGGCAATGGGCGGCAACGGCTTCCTGGTGGGCGCGGAGGCCAATCTGGTGACCGCCGGGATCACCGCCCAGGCCGGGACCCCGATCTCCTTCAAAGAGTTCTACAAGATCGGGCTGCCGGTTACGTTTATCACCCTGATCATCGGCTATCTCTGGCTGATGATCCGTTTCAACGCATTCTAGGATTGCATGATGACCACCATTTTATACCCCACCCGAGGCGGCCCCAACTCTTATCCCAACCAGGACAAAGTGATTGAACTTGCCAAGACCCGCCAGGCGGAGCTGGTTTTCCTGTACGTCTCCGATGTCCGTTTTCTAGGCAACCTGGGGCACACCGCCCATGCCCCTGTGATCGAGTCCGAACTCGACCAGATGGGCGAATTCCTGCTGGTCATGGCCCAGGAGCGGGCGCAAAAGGCGGGCTGGGACGCCCGGACCGTGGTGCGCAAGGGCGATTTCTCGGAAGCACTCAAAGCGGTGATCCAGGAATACAGGGTGGACACGGTGATTCTCGGCGCCCCCGGGCAAAGCAAGGCAGTCACGACAGAAACCATGCAGACCGACCTGCTTCTGCTGCTGATCGAAGAGTTCGGGATCGAAGCGATGGTGCTCCAGGATGGGGATTTTACTCCCCTGACTGTTTCCGAAGAATAGAGACTTGAGGTCTGGACGATGAAAACCCTTTTGATCATGCGGCATGCCAAATCAAGCTGGAGCAGCGATGCCCTGACGGATCACGACCGGCCGCTGAATTCGCGCGGGAAAAACGACGCCCCGCGCATGGGGGCCCTGCTCAAGGAGATCGACCTGGTTCCGGACCTGATCGTCACCTCGACCGCCGCGCGCGCCCGATCGACGGCCGATTTGGTGGCCGAGTACTGCGATTATGAAGGCGAACTGCTGGCCACCCGCCTTTTTTACCACGCCGGGGTGGAAGAATATCTCGATGGGCTGCAGGCCGTGCCGGAAGTCAACCCGGTGGTGATGATCGTCGGGCATAACCCCGGAATGGCGGAACTGGTCGAGCACCTGACCGGGGAGCCGGAATTGATGACCACCGGAAACATCGCAGTCGTCCGGCTGGACGTGGCCCGTTGGATCGATGTCAACGAGGAAACCGAGGGGCAGCTGGTCCGCATCTGGCGGCCGAAAGAGCTTTAGATTTTTTTTAGGGGGACAGATCCAAGATCGCAGATCTCAGATTTTCAAGGTAACCAGGGGGGTTTCGACGACTTTTCCATGATCCAAAGCCAGGCGATAGCCTTTCGCTTCGGGCCGGGAGGCCACCAGCTGTTTCAGCCTGCCGTTGGTGAAATGGGCTGCGCAGCCGTCATCCAGGGCGATCCCCGGCTGGATCTGCCCCTGCGCGATCATTTGATGGTAGGCCGGGCGGCGATCCGCCTCTCCATCGTAATGCGGGCTGCAGCTGCCCGGCAGGAAGCCCAGACAGTTGAGCGCGCTGTACCTGCCACCCATCGAATCGGTCACACCCTGCTCAAACCAGCAGATCGCCCCGGCGCTGATCCCGGCCAGCACGATCCCGGCCTCCAAGGCGTTCTTGAAGATGGCTGGCAGCCCCCATTCCCTCCAGACCGCCAGCATGCTCCTGGTGTTGCCTCCGCCAACGTAGAGGATGTCCTGGCTCAGCAGCAAGCTTTCCAGGTCCGGCGTGCGGCGGAACAGCTGAAGATGGGAGGGACGGCATTCGTAGCGCGCAAAAGCCGTGTAAAAATTGGCGATATAGGTGTCGGAGTCACCGCTGGCGGTGGGGAGGAAGCAGATCTTCGGCCTTTCATATCCGGCCTGCTCGAGAACGTAGCAGTCCAGGGCGGGGTTGTCCGGCTCCATCGAAAAACCGCCGCCGCCCAGGGCGATGATCTGGCGGATCGGGTGGGTCATAAATGCTGCAAGAATTGTTGGGGGTCGTTCAGAAAGTCGCGCGTCAGGCGGACGTGCTCCAGATCGTCAAAGGCGACCCGCCTGGGGGGCGATTCGTCGAAATTGTAAATCTCGGCCTGCGGAAAAGCCATCAGGATCGGGGCGTGGGTGGCGATGATCAACTGGGACCCAGCGGCGACCATCTTTTTGAGAAGGGAAAGGAAGCCCAGCTGGCGCAGCGGGGATAGCGGCGCCTCCGGCTCGTCCAGCAGGTACAGCCCGCCGGGCACAAAACGGGCCTGAAAAAAATCGAGGAACTGCTCGCCGTGTGAGCGCAGCCCCAGGCCGTCCCCGTACAGGTTTTTCATGGCGTGCAGCTGCCCGGCAAAGGGCATCCTGGCCAGGCCCCGAGCGGTCTCCGAACGTCCGGCATATTCCTCGTCCACACGGCGGATCTCGGCCTCCATTTCGGCGCGAGTCTGTTCCTGGCGCTTGATGAAGCCGATGAAGGCTTCCGCCCGCAGGAAGAAGCCCTTGCGGGTGCGCTTGTTCCAGGTCAGGCGCATTTTCCGGGACAGTTTGCGCACTTCAGACAGGGACGGATCCCGCCCCGCGCTCTCCTCCCCGGCGGTGATTGAACCGGCTGCGGCTGCCAGCGCTTCCAGGATCGTGGACTTGCCGGAGCCGTTCTCGCCGACAAAAAAGGTCACCGGGCTTGCGAAATCCAGCTTTTCCCAGCCCTGCACGACAGGAACGTTGAACGGAAACCCTTGTTCGGTCCCATTGAGCTGGATATCGACGGCGCGCAGCGGCAGGGTCATCGGGTGCCTGGCGGGCTTCAAACCATCCCCAGACTTTCCATTTTCTCGCGCACGGTTTTCATGTCCTGCCACATCAGCGACTTGGGGGATCCGGGGCTGCGGGAGGGGTTGCGCAGGAGGTAGGAAGGGTGAAAGATCGGCATGATCCAACGGCGGTTGGACTCGGTCCAGTTGCCGCGCAGATTGGTGATGCCGGTCTTGCCCAGGATGGACTGGCAGGCGACGTTGCCGGTCAGGAGCATAATTTTTGGGTCCACAATTCGGATGATGTCCAGCAGGTAGGGCTTGTAGGCTTCGATCTCTGCCGTAGTCGGCCTGCGGAAAGCCTTATCGGTCCCCGGTGGCATGCGGAAGACGGAATTGGTGATGAAAACGTCTTTTTCCGAGTCCAGGTCGATGGCCTCCAGGATCTGGTCGAGCAGCTTGCCCGCCCGCCCGACAAAGGGCTTGCCCTGGATGTTCTCCTGGGGGCCGGGCGCCTCCCCGACGATCATCAGCTTGCTTTCGGGGTTGCCGCGGCAGATCACCACGTTGGTTCCCGCCTCGGCCAGCGGGTCGTCGTCCATGGCGTACATCTCGTCGAGCAGTTCCTGAAGGTTGTTCTTGGGTCGCGGCACTTCGCCGAAGAGGTCGAACTGCATGGGGAGCCTCGGTTTTATTTGAGACAGGCGTTGGCCCGATTGTACCAAAAGCGCCGATCCCCGGACCATCTTTTGGGCCGGACGCCGGTTGAGCGCCGTTATAATTTCCCAACCACGACTACCAGGAGTCCCTCATGGCCGATCTACCTGAAATCGACACGCCTTACATGCTGGCCGGCCTGGCCGCGCTGCTCAAAATCCCCAGCCCGACCGGTTTCACCGCACAGGCGATTGATTACTGCGAAAAAGCCCTCGAGCCCTTTTCGAGCCTGGAGGTTTCCCGCAACCGCAAAGGAGCGCTGATCGCCCGCTGGCCGGGAGTGCGAGAGGATGCCCCGCGCGCCCTGACCGCCCATGTCGACACCCTCGGCGCTATGGTCAAAGCGGTCAAATCCAACGGGCGCCTGCGGCTGACCAAGATCGGCGGATTCAGCTGGCACACGGTCGAGGGGGAGGGCTGCAACGTGTACACGCGCGGCGGTGAGGTGTGCCGCGGCTCCCTCCTGCCCGTCAAAGCGTCCGTCCATGTCCACGGGCGCGAGGTGGATACCCTCAAACGGGAGGACGAATCCATGGAACTGCGCCTGGATCACCCCACAACCTCCGCCGATGAGACCCGGGAGCTGGGGATCGAAGTTGGCGATTACGTCACCTTTGACCCGCGCGTCGAATTGAACAACGGCTTCGTGCGCTCGCGGCACCTGGACGATAAGGCCTGCGTTGCCGCCGTCCTGGCGGCCGTCAAGGGGCTGGCGGACGCCGGCCTGTCCCCCGCCCAGACCACCTATCTGCACTTCAGCAACTACGAGGAGGTCGGGCACGGCGCATCCGCCGGCATCCCCGGCGAAGTCCACGAACTGGTGACCGTGGATATGGCCGCGGTCGGGGAGGGGCAGGCTTCGGACGAATTCCACGCCACCCTGTGTCTCAAGGACAGCGGCGGCCCCTACCACGCAGGGTTGAGCGAGAAGCTGCGCGCACTGGCCGAGCGGCACGGCATCCCGCACAAAGTCGATATTTATCCGTATTACGGCTCGGACGGGGAGGCCACCTGGCGGGCCGGCGGCGACCTGGCAGTGGCGCTGATCGGGCCGGGGGTGGACGCCTCCCACCACTACGAGCGCACCCACACCGAGTCCCTGGAAGCCACCGCGCGCTTGCTGGCCGCTTACCTGTTGGGCGATTAGGCTCGCATGCCCGTCTCTATCCGGCTCGACGCCGTCCTTCCGTACGACCACGACCTCCGGCGCATCCCGGAGACCGCCCGCCTGGCGGAGTCACTCGGTTTCCAGGCCCTGTGGGCCGCCGAAACAAGGCACAACCCTTTCCTGCCCGGGCCGCTGATCGCCGAGCACACCCGTCGCCTTCATTTTGGCACCGCCATCGCCGTCAGCTTCGCCCGCAGCCCGACCACCCTGGCCTATACCGCCTGGGACCTGGCGCGCCAGTCCGGCGGGCGCTTTACCCTTGGCCTGGGCACCCAGGTGCGCGGCCACGTCGAGCGGCGCTTCGGCATGCCCTGGCCCGACTCCCCGGTCGGCAAGCTGCGCGAGCAGATCGGCGCACTGCGCGCAATCTGGAAAAGCTGGCAGGAGGGTAAAGCGTTGAAATTCCATGGGGAGTTTTACCGCCTGACCTTGATGCCCCCATTTTTCGATCCGGGGCCGATCGAGCATCCGGCCATCCCCATTTTCATCGCAGGAGTCAACACCGGGCTGGCCCGGCTGGCGGGGGAAGCCGCCCAGGGTTTCCACGTCCATCCCTTGCACACCCCACGCTACCTGGCGGAGGTCATCCGCCCGGCGATCGCCAGCGGTGCACGCAAGGCCAGGCGCCGCCTCGAGGACGTCCAGGTCTCGGTGACGGCTTTTGTGATTCCCGATGACAGCTCGCGCGAAGAAGTGCGCCAACAGATCGCTTTTTACGCCGCCACCCCCAGCTACCGGTCGGTGCTGGCGCTCCACGGCTGGGAGTCGGCCGGCGAGGCGCTCGGACGTATGGCTGCCCGGCAGCGCTGGGAGGAAATGCCGTCGGTGATCGATGATACAATCCTGGCGGCTTTTGCTGTCGATCTCAGCCGGTCAGCCGAGCCGGCGGAAGCCCTGCGGCTTCGCTACAGCGGGCTGGCCGACCGTCTCAGCCTTTACTTGCCGCTTATCCCCGGAGAGCGCACGGCGTTCTGGCGCCAGCTCCTGGACGCCTGGGAAGCTGGTTAGGCCGCCCCTGATGCTTCAATTGCCATTCCCCGGAGGCGAATAAAACCGCCTATGTTCATGATCGACGCCCACGAAGACCTGGCGTACAACATGCTGAATTTCGGCCGCGATTACACGCGCCCGGCCGCTGAGACCCGCCGCCTGGAAACGGCCGGGGGCTCCCCGGCCCCGATTTTCAACGGGCACACGCTTCTCGGCTGGCCTGATTTCCGGCGTGGGCGGGTGGCGGCGGTGTTTGCCACGCTATTCGCAGCCCCGATGCACCGCAAAGAGGGCGATTGGGAGCGCACGGTGTATTCCACGACCGCCGAAGCGCGCGGCCACTACTCCGCCGAACTCGACCTGTACCACCGCCTGGCGGAGGACCACCCGGAAAAATTTCGGCTGCTGCACACTCGCAGCGACCTCCAGGAAGTGCTGGCGCCCTGGCTGGATGCCGGTGCGGTACCGGACGACCACCCCGTCGGGCTGGCGATCCTGATGGAAGGGGCGGAAGCCGTTGGCGAACTGGCCGAATTGGAGGAATGGTGGCAGCGCGGGGTACGGCTGATCGGGCCTGCCTGGGCGGGGACTCGCTTTTGCGGTGGGACCGGCGAGCCGGGGCCATTAACCAGGGAAGGGGAAGCGCTGTTGGAGACTATGGCCGCCCTGGGCTTCGGTCTTGACGTGAGCCACATGGACGAGCAGGCCGCCCTCCAGGCCCTCGACCGCTACCCAGAGATGGTCATTGCCAGCCATGCCAACGCCATTGCCCTGCTGAAGGGTTCGGATTCCAACCGCCACCTCAGTGAAAAGCTGCTCCAGGAGCTGCTCAGCAGGGACGCGGTGGTCGGTGTGGTGCCGTACAACACCTTCCTGAAGGCCGGCTGGCGCCGCGGAGACAATCGCGGCGAGGTGACACTTGGCCACCTCGTGGCACAGATCGACCATATCTGCCAGTCCGCCGGGGATGCGCTGCACGCCGGGATTGGCAGCGATTTCGATGGGGGTTTTGGGCTCGATTCCGTGCCAGCCGGAATCGACACGATCGCCGACCTGCTGCAGCTGGCCCCGCTGCTGGAGGGGCGCGGCTACAGCCAGGCGGATATTGCCAATATCATGGGGGGGAACTGGCAGCGGGTCCTGGAAATGGTTCTGCCGGAGGCGCGATGAGTGAAAAAGAGCCCGATACCCGCCCACCTTCCATGCTGCCTCTGCAGACGTTCAACCCTCGGCTGCGGATCCGTACCGGGCTGGCCATTTCGGTATTGGGGACACTGGTCTTTATTTTGGGGGCGGATCCCGGCTTGTTCGGACTCGACCGCAGCCCGGTAACCGGATTTGTACAGATCGCGGTGTTTCTGGTCGGCCTGGCTATGATCTCTGCGGGCGGGTACCTGGCGCTGGTCACCCTCTGGCGCCGCACCCCGCTTCCGATCAGCGCCGATATCGGGCGCCGCCTGATCAGCACCGGCTACGTGGTCGCAGTTGCATCCGGCATGGCCGACGTGTTCGGGTTTGGAAGCGAGTCGTTCCCGCGCATCCCCGAGTTCGGAGTCTGGCAGCAGCGCGGTGTTTTTGCCGGCGAAGTGCTGATCGCAGTGGGATTCCTCTTGCTGATCCCGTGGCGGCGATCGGCGGTGCAGGGGGAGCCGGCCAGGGAGGGGGAGGAGCCGGAATCGTAAGGCCACCGCTAAAACGGTGGCCTTTTTTCTCAAAGCTGTTCCGGCTCAGGCTTCGACCGCTTCGTCCACCAGGCCGAGGGCGGCCAGCATCTCCTGATTGGTGTCAAACTTGAATGCCTTCAGGCCGCGTTCGCGGGCGATTTCCTGCTCTAGTTGGTCAAGGCGCTTCCATTCTGCGTTTGTGACGACCGGGTTTTCCTGCCGGGCCAGCAATCTCACCAGATCCGGGTTCTTTTTGCTCCGGGGGGCGGTTTCCAGGTACGCCAGGACCGCCCTGGCCCCGTTGGTCCCGTCTTTACGGGCCGCGCCGACCAGCCCGCTGCTGGCTTCCCGGGCCCAGCCGGCCAGAAAAATGCCATCCAGCGGAGTCTCGCTCTCAGGATCGTATGCTTCGTAGGAATGGTCATCGACCGGGAAGCGGGGATCGGGATTCTTCGCAAACTCGTTCCAGGTCAGGGGCAGGCCGAATTTGTCATCCACGCGGTCCCCAATGCAAAACACCACGCTGTCGACGTCCAGAACCCGTTTCGTGCCGGTTTTCTGGGCTTTGGTATCGCCGCCGTCGCGCGCCACCAGGACGGTGTCCTCGATCTCGAGACCGGTCACACGCCCGGAGTCATCCCCAAGGATGCGGCTGGGCGATGCCAGGAAGTCGAAGCGAAAACGGGTGCTGGAGACCGGCTCGTAGGCTTTTTCGAGCGGCTTGAGAATAAACGCCCGGGCGTCTTCCAGATCCTGCCCGACCGCTTCCATGACCGGCCGGCAGCGCTCGAACTCGGCTTCGAAAGCCGGCAGGTCCAGGTTGGCGCAGATGATCTCAAATTCCTTCTGTGAAAATTTGACCTCCGCCGGACCCCGGCGGGCCACGGCGATGACCTCCTCGACTTTCAGGCCGCGGATCGTCCAGTGGGCGATGTCCAGCATGACGTTTCCCACCCCGATCAGGGCAACCCGGCGCCCGATCGGGAAGGACATCTCGCTGAACGGGGGCAGCTGGTTGTAGTGGTAGACCAGGTCTTTGGCGTGATAGACCCCCTGCAGTTCTTCTCCGGGCAGCCCCAGCCATTTTGTGCCCTGCGCACCAACGGTCACCAGGATGGCATCAAAACCCGCCTGGATGAGGTCCTCCAGGCGGAGCCCGCCCTCGACTCCGACCGCCAGGTTTCCCAGATAAGCGATGTTGGGCTCTTCCATGATTTTGCGGAACTGTTTTCGCAGCCCGTTCTTCATGGTGTGTTTATCGGGGTAAATGCCGTATTCGGCCAAACCGCCGGGCTTGATGTCGCGGTTGATCAGGGCGACCTGCAAGCCGGCCTGGGCGAGCGTGCGGGCGGCGAACATGCCGGCGGGGCCGGCGCCGATCACGGCGACGTGTCTCTTTGGTTCACTGTTTTCCGTCAAAATCGACCTCCTAGAAGGACAGGTTGGCCTGGCCCGGAGATTATACTATCGGGTAGCCCCCTCGACACCGATGCCATCCGGCGCCCGGTCCTTGGGCTAAATTTCCCAAAAAAAGCACATTGTGCTATATTCATACGGGCCGGCGGGCCCGCAAATATTAAGACGAAAATCCTTTCAAAAAGCTTCGCTCAAATTCTATAATTATTCAATCGATCATGTACGGGACAGATGTCCTTAGACCCTGGGGACAAATGCCCCGGTTGGGAGCGCCCTATGTTTCAGGTGAACGACCCATCGGAGATGGAGAATTTAGAGATTTTTGAGGGTAAAAAACCTTCCGCAGGGCATTCCGAACGCCCTCCCGGACCGGCCCCAGGGAGCGCGAACCCACTTCTGTGGCAGGGAAAATTTGCCCCGGCTTTCTGGACCGTCACCGGCGCGATATCGCTGGCGGTCAATATCGCCCTGATGGTCACCCTGGTGGTGATCGCCCGTGAGCTATTCACGCTCAAGGCGTTGTTGAACGACCAGCTGATCGGCGGCCTGTACGGCAATTTCCAGAAAATGGACGCGGCGGTGATCGAAACCTCGATCACCGTTGAAGATGTCATCAACGTGAATGATACGATCAATGTCGTGGATACCATCCCGGTGGTCTTCGATCTGCCGCTCCAGCAGGATACGGTCGTGCGTCTTTCGGCCGACACGCCCATCTCGAACGCCCTGGTCAACATCAACACCCCTTTCTTTTCGGTCACCAACGCCCCGGCCCGCATTGTCCTGCCGGCGGACACCGAGCTGCCGATCATCCTGGACATGAGCGTGCCTGTCAGCCAGACCATCCCGATCGAACTGGTCGTCCCGGTGGACCTGGAGGTCCCGATTTCTCTGGATGTGCCGGTTTCGATCCCCCTCAACCAGACCCAATTGCACGAGCCTTTCGTCGGTCTGCAGGAGGTGTTGTACCCGTACCAGACGATGCTGACAGATGCGCCCGACACCTGGGCGGAAGCCGCCTGCCTCTCGGGCCCGATTTTATGCTGGCTCCTCGGGCCGGACGGATGATCGGGCGAGGCCGGAGGTTATGACCGAGCTGCGCAGTGGGGTCGATCTGGTGGAGGTCGGCCGGGTTCGGAAGGCGATCGAGCGTTCCGGAGAGAGGTTCTTAAAGCGCGTCTTCACGGCGCGCGAGCTGGCGCTTTTCGAAAGCCAGATCCCCTCGCTTGCCGCCCGCTGGGCGGCGAAGGAAGCGGTCGCCAAAGCCTTCTGCACTGGCATCGGGGACGTCTCTTTTCAAGAGATCGAGATCTTGCAGGGGGACCGAAAGGAGCCGGCGCTTTATCTGCACGGCGCCGCCCGCGCCCTGGCCCGGGAAATGGGCCTGGAGGCGTGGTCGATCAGCCTGAGTCACGCTGGCGAATATGCGATCGCTTTCGTGGTCGCCTGGGGGGAGGGCTGATATGCAGTGGCCCGACCAGGCTGCTTCCGAAGAGCGGGCCTGGGATGGGGTAGATCCGGACCCCCTGGCCGGTGAAACCGCCCTCGAGAACCCTATCCTGGTGTTCTTCAGGCGGGTGTTCTGGCTGCTGATCACCCTGCTGGTGATCCTGTCCTTGATCGCCCCGCTGATTGCGCCTTTTTTCCGTACCCGGCAGGGGCGCCCAAAAACCCAACCAGACGGGCTGCAGGCCTTGCTGCCGGCCGCCGAGGCCTCGGTCCCGGCGAATTTCCGACCGTTCTGAAGCCTGACGCCAGGCTGATACCCCCGGAGCGAGCGATGTTCCCTTTTCGACGCCTGTTTTTCATTCTGCTCAGCCTGGTGCTGAGCGCCATCATGCTGGCCGGGGCAACCCTTCCCGTGATCCAGCGCCGTTCTTTCCCACAGCTGGAGGGCGAGCTGCGCATTCCGGGCCTTCAACAGCAGGTGGACGTCTACCGCGATCCCTACGGGGTACCCCATATCTTCGCCTCCAGTCCGCACGATCTGTTTATGGCGCAGGGCTTTGTGCAGGCACAGGACCGTTTCTGGCAGATGGACTTCTGGCGACACCAGTCCACCGGCCGGCTTTCGGAGCTGCTCGGAAAAAACACGATCGAGATCGACCAGTACCTGCAGACCCTGGGATGGGAGCGAGTCGCTCTGGCAGAGGTGGCCCTGCTGGATGACGATTCCCGCATGATCCTGCAGGCCTTCACCGACGGAGTCAATGCCTACTTGGGCAGCAGGACCCCTGCCGAGATGAGCTTTGAATATGTCTTTCTGCCGCTCGTCAGCCACGGCTACCAGCCAGCGCCCTGGGAGCTGCACCATTCCCTGGCCTGGGGCAAAGCCATGGCCTGGGATCTGGCCGGCAATATGGACACCGAGATCGAGCGCGCCCGATTGCTGGCCGACCTCCCCGAGGAGCAAGTCGCCTGGCTGTTCCCTGAATACGATTTTGCCACCAGGCCGGTGATCGTGGCCGATTTCGACGCCGGCGCGTCCGCAGCGGCCCCACCCATTGCCCAGGGGGTCCCGGAAGCGGTTTTGCCAGCGCTGGCTTCACTGCAGCGAGGGACCGGGCGGATGCACGACCTGTTCGGCAGCGGCTTTGAAGGGATCGGCTCCAACAGCTGGGCGATTCACGGCGATCGGACCGCCACCGGGCGCCCGATCCTGGCGAACGATCCCCACCTGGCCGCCCAGCTGCCCTCGATCTGGTACGAGATCGGCCTGCACTGCCGCGTGTTCAACCCGGATTGCCCGTATGACGTGGCTGGCTTTGCGTTCTCCGCAACCCCCGGTGTCATCATCGGGCACAACCGGCACATCGCCTGGGGGTTCACCAACCTGGGCCCGGACGTGATGGACCTGTATATCGAGAAAATCAACCCCGAAAACCCGGACCAGTACGAGGTCAACGGCGAATGGATGGACATGGAAAGGGTGCCGGTGCGGATCCAGGTCGCCGGCGGCGATCCGGTAGACATCACCGTGCGCTACACGCGCCACGGTCCGGTCATGTCCGATGTGTCTTTGAGCGAGTTCGGGCAGCAGGCGGGCATCGAGCTGCCCCAGCCTTACGCCATTGCGCTGCGCTGGACGGCGCTGGAGCCCGGAAAGATCTTTCGGGCGATCTGGAAAATGAACCGCGCCCAGAATTGGGCCGCTTTTCGCGCCGCAGCCCAGGATTTCAACGTCCCCTCTCAAAACCTGCTCTACGCCGACGTAGAGGGGAACATCGGTTACCAGGCACCGGGCTGGCTCCCGATCCGCCTGCCCGGACACGACGGCATGCTGCCCGCTCCCGGATGGACGGATGATTTTGAGTGGCAGGGCTATATCCCTTTCGAACAATTGCCCTACGTGTTCAATCCGCAGGAGGGTTACATCGTCACGGCCAATCACGCCGTGGCCGGCCCGGACTATCCCTACACGATCTCCCGCCAATGGGCGCCCGGCTACAGGGCGCAATCCATTGTCGATGACATCATCAGCGCTCCCGGGCTGATCGACCTGGCCTACGTACAGCGCATGCAGGCCAACAACCGGGACATGAACGCCGAACAGCTGGTGCCGCTGCTGCTCCGGCTGGATTTTGCCGACAGCCGGCTGCAAGCCGCCCAATCCCTCCTGGACGGCTGGGACCATCAGGCGCATATGGACGCCTCCCCCGCCGCACTGTTTGCCGTATTCTGGCGCAATTTGCTGGTCGAAGCCCTGCACGACGATCTTCCGGAATACTACCTGCCGGGGGCCGGCGGGGTCTGGTTCCAGATCGCCGGCACCATGGCCGCCGACCCGGATCACCCCTGGTGGGACGATGCCGCCACGCCCGGCCGTGAAAACCGGGATGCCATCATGCGGCGGGCTTTTGAAAATGCGGTCGCCGAATTGGAGGATATTTCCGGCCCGGATCCGCAGAGTTGGAGCTGGGGCGATCTGCACACCCTCACCCACCGGCATGGCCTGATGAGCAATTTCCCGCTGTTGGACCGGCTGTTCAATGTGGGACCCTTCCGCGTCTCCGGAGGCTCGAGCATCGTCAACGCCACAGGCTGGCGCGCCCAGGACGAAAGCGCGCCTTACGAGGTCCGCACGGTGCCTTCGATGCGCATGATCGTCGATCTCAGCGATATGCGCAAATCGCTGTCCATCCACCTGACCGGGCAGTCCGGGCATGCGGGGCACGACCACTATTCAGATATGACAGATTTGTGGCGAAAGGTGGAATACCACCCGATGTTTTGGGATACGGGCCGGATCGAGGCGCAGGCCGAAGGCCACCTCGTGTTGCTGCCTTAGGAGACCGTGCGCTGGACATCCTCCAGGCGGGGCAGGCGGCCGGTCACTTTCCGGAAGGCCTCTGCCAGGGAAGGCAGCCTTCCGCTGCGCTTCTTTTGCCCCCCCGGGCTGTACATGGAATCGATCTCGGCGATCATATTTTCTATCCGCTCTCGCAGCTTCCGGTTCTGCGTGAGCCGGTGACGTTCGAGGGCGGGCATTGCCGGCCTTCCGATCTTGATCAGCGCCGACTGGGCCAGGTCGGCAAAGATTTCATCCCCTTCCAGCAGCATCGAGATCAGGCCGCGAATCGCCTGCGGGTCTCCAATCTGGCCCAGGGCATTTGCGGCATAACCGCGCACCTGCGGGCTGTCGTCATCCAGGCTGCGGATCAGGGCCGGTAGAGCCTGGGTGACACTCCGTTCGCCCAGGGAAAAAACGGCCTGGGCCCGGACATCCGCGCTGGTGTCGTTGAGCATTTCGATCAGCTTGTCATCTGAAGTCGGATGGTCGATCTTGCCCAGGGCCAGGGCGGTGTACGAGCGGACCTCGAAATGCGGATCCTGGGCGCGCTCAAACAAAGCGGGCAGTGCCCTGGGGTCCCCGATCCGGCCCAGGGAAAGGGCGGCGATCGCCCGCACTTCATGGGCCCGGTCCCTCAGCGCTCTGACCAGCGCGGGCACAGCCTGCCGGCTTCCCAGCATTCCGAGCCCTTCGGCGGCTTCCTGGCGGACGGATTTGTGCGCATCCCCGAGCGCCCCGATCAGCAGGTTGACCGCATGCGGGTTTTCCAGGCGCCCCAGAATGGTGGCCGCATCCACGCGGCTGAGCCAGTTCTCGTCCTTTAACTTCTCTTCCAACTGATCGATCGCGCCTTCGCCGATGTTGCGGATGGCTTTGGCGATCGCCTCGCGCACTTTCGGGCTTGAATCGGAGAGCGCATCCAGCAAGAACTCGATGGCGTAGTACTGCTTGAGTTTCCCCAGGGCCAGTGCGGCATGGATTCGTACGGTCTCCACCTGGTCTCCCAGGACGTAAATCAGGGGGTCCAGCGCCCATTTGTTACCGATTTCCCCCAGGATGTAGGCCGAGACGGCGCGGACGTTGGGATCGTAGTTGTGAAGGGCGCTGATCAAGTATTCGATGGCCGGGACCCCGATGCGTTTCAACGCCCAGGCGGCTGCCCGCTGCACTTCCAGTTCCGAATCCCCCAGCATGCGGATCAGGGCGGGGGCGCTGTCCGGCACCCCGATTTTTCCGAGGGTGATCGCGCTGACGCGCCGGATCTCGGGATCTTCATCCCGCAGCGCGGTGATCAGCGGCTTGGCGCCGTGTTCGCCAACGGCCCCCAGCTTTTCCACCGCCCGCTTGCGCACCTTGATATTTGGGTGAAATAATTCAGCTTGCAGTCGTTCCAATTTTCCCATTTGGCAGCCTGTAGATAGTTCCTAACAGGATAGCACGAAATGGGATTTGAAACAAGAAAGCGGTGTTGCAGATTTGTTGGAAGTGCGTGATGGCCGCACCCGGTTCGTGCCGGGATCAGCCAGTTGCCACCTGCCTGGCCTCACGGCGCTCTTTGAAATATTCATAAACGGCCGGCAGCAGTGACAGGAAAATGATCACCAGGATGACGTATTCGAAGTTTCGCTGGACGAAAGGCAGGTTGCCGAAATAAAATCCGGCGAACGAGAACAGCGGCACCCAGATCAGCGCCCCGACTACGTTGTAGAGCACGAATTTGCTGTAGGTCATGCTGCCCACGCCGGCCACGAAAGGGGCGAACGTGCGAATGATCGGGATGAAACGGGCCAGGATGATGGTTTTGCCGCCGTGCTTTTCGTAAAAAGCGTGCGCCTTTTGCAGGTGTTCGCGTTTCAGAAACCGGATGTTATCGGTGAACACGCGCGGCCCGATATAGTTGCCGATGGCGTAATTGACCGAGTCGCCGATGATGGCGGCTGCGATGAGCAGCGGGACGATCAACCAGATGTTGATCGCGCCCTTGGCTGCAAAGGCGCCGATGGCGAACAAGAGCGAGTCCCCCGGCAAAAACGGGGTGATGACCAGCCCGGTCTCGGCAAAAATCACACCGAACAGCAGGATGTAAGTCCAGCTGCCGAATCGGATCAGGATATCACTCAGATATTCGTCCAGGTGGATAAAGATGTCGATGAGTAACGTGATGATTTCCATTAAAGCTCCAGGTCCCGGGGGGTACGGATGGGGCTCTCTGCTTCACTTCGGACGCTTTCCGCAGGGGTAGCGTCCTGAGCAGGGGCGCCGGCCGGCGCGGTTGGCCGCCGCAGCGTGCGGTTGATCCGGTAAAGCAGAATCAACACGGCGACGCCCAGTAAGATGAGAGCGCCGCTGCTGATGAAACCCAGGATTTCGAGATTGAGATTTTCAAGCCCATCAATTTCAAGGGCGGGAGTATACCCCAGACTGGCGAGAACGGCGAGAGCATTCCAGATCCCGTGGATCAGCACCGCCAGGGCGTAATGCCCGAGCAGGCGCAGGTAGGCGCGCTCCCGGATGGCCAGGGCGATCCCCCAGCCGACCAGACCGGAGTTGGTCATGTGGACCAGCCCGGTGCCGATCCGGCCGGTGACCAGCACCCACCAGTCCTCGCCCCCGGCTGCCTGCAGCACGCTCTCGATAAAGGCAAAACCCGCACCGCTGAGCATTCCGGCTAGGAAGCCGCCCGCCGGCGTCAGGGTCTTCCGGTTCAGGAATACCATCCCGATTGGCTTGAGGGCCTCTTCGATCAGCGGCACGAAAACCGCCACGTACAGACCGCCCAGGCCGAGCACCGGCAGGTTGAGGAAATACTTCTCCAGGAAAGGCAGCAGGATGCTGGGATCGGGCTCCACCATCCGGTTGAGCGCGGTGCCCAATGCCTGCAGGTCAGATATAAACCCGGGCTGGTTGGAGAGCACCAGGGTGATCAGCATGAGCAGGATCAGTCCGACCACGCCCTCCAAAAACAGGATCGGGACCAGGCTCAGCCCCATGCCCGAACCGAACGAGCCCCAGCTGCGCTGTGGGGATTGATCTTCCAGGTGGCGAGCCCCGATCGAGAGATACCACAGCAGCGGCAGCCCCATGGCCAGGATGTGGAGCGGGGGCAGCAGCAGCCAGGCGATCGCCTGAATACGGGATACCACGTAGCCCAGCCCGATAACGAAGGGG
>JBFKII010000004.1:0-37037 GCA_041632295.1 Anaerolineales bacterium
ACGAGGATTTTTCCGCGCAGATCCGCTTCGAGGTCAAACTCTTCGAGGACGAGCGCCTGCGCTTCCACCGCGGGGGTGTAGGAGGTGACCTTGCCGGAAAACTCGAACACCTGCTCGCCCCCTCCGCCCGCATCCACCTCCCCGGCGGAGAGCTGCTCGAGCAAGTCCGCCCGGCTTTCCACCCGCACCAGCAGGCTGCGCCTCCGGTAGCCCTCCAGGACGCCTTTTCGCCGCCGCACCACTTCGAGAAAATCGTTTTCCAGGGCATGCATGCCGGCCCCAGCCCAGATCTCGTCCTTGTACAGGTAGAACACGTCCTCCGGGCTCTCCAGCAACCCCAGGTCGCGCAGCCGGCCGCCGATGTGCAGGAACACCTCGCGCACCATGCCGAACACAAACCCACGCTTCAGCCGGTAGGCCTCGCGGCGGTGGATGGAAGCGACCGTCACCCCGCTAAGCAGCCCCAGCAGTCTCCGGCGCAGGGGCCCGGACCGGACCAGCACCTCCGCCGCGGCCGGGGCAGCCTGCGGCAGGTCCAGGCCGACATACTGGGCGATCAGCCCGACCAGCTGGTCCGGCCGCTCCCGGAACTTGGGCACTTCGATTTTCAGCTCGTGTGCCGAGCGGTCGCCGTATTTCTGCAGGTAGCGCTCGATCTCCCGCTTCACTTCAACCAGGGATTCGTCCCTCTGGATTTCTTCCCACAGAGCGCGCGGCGGGGTGCTACGGAATTTCGCGGCCGCCGTTTCCGACTGCGAAACCACGGCTGCGATCCGGTAGAGCATCTTGATCGGCGCGATGCTCTCGGGATGGCTGCGGGCGGAGATGATGGAATTCAGGTACCGGTCTTTCTCCTCCGGGATCCAGCGCTCCGCCATCCTGGTCAGCAGGCCGTAGAACACCATCAGGCGGAAATCGTTCAGGATCGTGATCCCCCAGACCGAGAAAAACGCACCCGACAGGCGCTCGAAGGCCTCGAGAATGGCCCACAGGCTCATGGAAGGCTTGTCATAGGAGGCGTAGGAATCCATCAGGGTGCGGTAGCGCCTTTCAAAAAAACGGAACTGCCGCCCCGGGAAGAGCACCTTGGTGAACAGGTGCCAGACCACCAGCAGATCGATTTTGAACGCCGGGCTTTCCTGCGGCTGCTCCCCCTTCGGCTGCAGCATATTCTGGAAAAAAGCCTGGTTTTGCCGGTAGAACGGCAGCTGCTGCAAAAAGCGGTACCAGTTATCGATGTTGTAGTACACGTGCCCGTACAGATACCCGAGCATATTTTCGAGAACCCCCCGGTGCTGGCGGATCGTCCGGCTGCGCACGCCCAGCATGGCCAGAAAGCTGGCGTACACCGCTGCGTACGCAGTGCGGATAAACGAGTAGGTCAGCGGCGCGGTGACGCCGGGATAGTTTTCGGCGATATTGGTCGCATCCCAGCGGCGGGCGGGCCAGGGCCGGCCCCCGGACGCCGTGATCGGCCGGATCTGGAAAAGGGCGAAATCGCCGGCGCCGATCCCGAATTCGATATCAGCCGGGTGCCCGAAATCCTGTTGGGCCAAGACGAGCGCCCTGGCCAACCGCGCCCACAGGTCCGGGCTGACCCCTTCAGGCAGCCTGCCCGCCAATTCCTCCAACGGCGCTTCCAGGGCGTCTGCGCCCCCCACCACCTGGCCCCGGTCTGAAATGCTGACCCAGGATGCGGACGTCGCTCCGTCTGGATACACGAATGCCACGCCGCTGAAGTGGGTGGGGAACATGCGTTGGACGATCGTGTCCACAACGATCCCGGCGGTGCTCCCGCGCAGGTAAGCGGTCAGCCTGGGGTTGTCCTTCGATTCGCGAACGCGGGCCACGTGGCGGGCGAACGCCTCCCGATTCCATGGAACGTCGAGGAACGTATCAAACATGCCGGCGAAAGAGCGTTCGTCTCCGTCTTCCGGGCCTGCGCTGGAGCGAAATGCCACCTTTTCCCCCGGCTCAAACACCTGGGACACCCGGCTCCAGGCCGCCTGGACGTCCTCCTTGGCCCCGATGACGACAAATTCCGGCACATGATCCGGAAATCTGCGCGCCAGGGCTCTGAGCGATTCCGCCTTCACGGCTGGGCCCCCAGGTAAATCACCAGCTGCACCAGGGTGGCCACAAAGGTCACCTCTCGCGAATGGGCGATCAGGGTTTCCGGGAACAGCAGCGAGGCCAGCAGGTAAGCGGCGTACAGTCCCAACCCGAGGGCGAGGCCCGTAGCGGTGATCCCCCCGGCCGTCCAGGCCAGCAGGAATGCCAGCCCACCCATGCCGGCGATCAGGCGCAGTGTGAAGCGCGTGCCCCACACGGCGGCGTAGGTATCGCCGGTCAGCTCGCCGGCGGGGTTGTAGCGCGGCTGCACTTTGCGGCCCAACTCGATGTTCAGGACGGAAACGTAGACGAATCCGACCGCCGCCACGCTGCTACCCAGGGGCGCCTGGCCGATGCGCGCGGCCAGAAAACCGAAAAACAGCAGCACCAACACAACCTGGTGGGAAAACAGGTAAAGGGCCGGGGCGCGCTCCCAAAAGCGGGGGATGAAAAACTCGCGGTACATCAGAAATGCATATCCTGTCACGGCAACGAACACTGCCCAGCCCAGGGGCGGCCACAGCGTCAGCACCAGCAGGGCCATCAGTCCAAAATTTACCCACCCGATGCGCCTGAGCTCCGCCAGGCTGACGGCGCCGGTTTGAACGGGCCGATCCGGGTAGTTGGTGTCGTCGAATGCTTTGTCTTTGTGTTCGTCCAGGACACGCATGTGCAGCAGGAAAAGCAAGTAAACCAGGCTGTTCGCCAGGGCAGGGACCATCCCTGACCCGGCCGCTGTGGCCAATACCAGGGCTGCCAGCCCACAATGCAGCGCCAGTGGTATCAGCGGGAATCGCTGGTTGGCGTAATCAATATATCGGGCCAGCATGGGTCCTGTACCGATGTCCTCCGTTCAGCGCTTCAGGCGCAGCTGCCGCATCCACCAGTCGGTTGCCAGGTGGATCAGCCCGCCGATCGGCAGCAGCAAGATCAGGGGGTAGATGTCCAGCCTGAATACGAACAAATAGACCAGGCCGACGGCCAGCAGTGAGTCGATTGCGTCCAGGATGTCAAAAATCACGCGAAAGGGAAGCCGGTCGCCCCGCCGGCCGGGGGGGATGTCCAGTTGGCGCTTGAGAAAGCTGTTGGGGATCTCCCCCAAGGCATACGCCAGGCCAAGCATCCCGAAGGCGATCAGCGTTCCCGGCGACTTCTGAAAGCCCGAGGAGACGTAACGTGAAAAAGGCGCGGCGATCAGGAGACCCGACAGCGCGGTCAGCGCCGGCATGGCCACCAGCCCGAGATAGGTCTTGTTGGCGCCCAGGATCGGCCGGCCGCGAATCGTACGCCCTCCATCAATCGGGATTTTCAACGCTTTCCCCACTTCGTAATGCAGCATCAGGATAAAGGCCAGGCCCCCGAACAGGACCGGGGCGGTCAGGAGTGCGAGGTAGCGCAACAGGTCCACGGGTCAGCGACCCTCACCCGAAGCGGCTGCCTTCCGGCAGGAGAACACTACGGATCCCGCCCGCTGGCCCGGGGGGCACCACAGAATAAGCCAGCATGCTTTTCGAGCAACCCTGGAAAAAACCAGCTGTAATCGGATCGGTTCCACCTACTGGCCGGCTTGGCGCCGCCCTCAGCTGTTGCTCCGCCCGCCGCTTTTCTCGATCAACCGGTACGGGTACGGAGGCTTGGGGACCGATGCCGATTCCAGGACTTCGATATCCGTGCTGTCCAGGGCCCATTCCGCCGCACCCAGGTTATCGACCAGTTGCAGCATGGTGCGCACCCCGACGATCACCGAGCTGATCGCCGGGCGGGTCAGCAGCCAGTTGATCGCCACCTGGGAAAGGGTGGTATCGTGCTTCTGGGCCACCGCGTCGACTGCTTCCAGGATGCCCCAATTGCGAACCGTGTTGCGCTTTTCCCACGATTCCTCCCACTCATCCGGGGTCTTGCTGATGCGCCCTTCCTCTGGCCGCTGTCCCTTCATGTATTTGCCGGTAAGGAAACCGCCCCCCAGGGGTCCCCAGGGACAATGCCCCAGGCCTTCGGATTCCATCAGGTCCAGGAACTCGTGGTCGATATCGCGCACCACCAGGCTGTACTGGTATTGCGCGGCTGCGAAACGGGCGTAGCCACGGGCATCGCTGATCGCCAGCGCCTTCATCACCTGCCAGGCTTTGAAATTGCTCACACCAGAGTAGCGCACTTTGCCGGCGGCCACCAGGTCGTCCAGCGCTCGCAGGGTCTCTTCGAGCGGGGTCTGGTTGTCCCACATGTGCAGGTAATACAGATCGATGTAATCGGTCTGCAAACGCCGCAGGGAGTTATCGACCTCGGCCAGGATGTGCTTGCGGGACAATCCCTCCTGGTTGGGCCCTACGCCGCGCGGAAAGCGCACTTTGGTGGCGATCACCAGCGAATCGCGCAGCTGCGCGCGCATCCATTCCCCGATGATCTCCTCCGAACGGCCGGCAGCGTAACCGTTGGCGGTGTCGATGAAATTGCCACCCGCCTCGACAAAAGCGGACAGGATCTCTTTGGCTTCGGCCTCCGGCGTGGCGCGCCCGCTTTGCTCGCCAAAAATCATCGTACCGAGGCTGATCTCAGAGACCTTCAAACCGGTCCTTCCCAAACTGCGGTATTTCATTTTTGATCTCCCATCAAATCCCGAACTGCGGATCCAATTCTAACATTTCAGGCCTTTGCATAGAGGAAATACAGGGTCAAATCCCGAATCTGGGAGAGCGGCAGCCGCCGCCTGTATGATATGATTCGCCAGTTCGAAATCCCCGCCTGGTTGGAAAGCTGATGTCATTGGACGAAATGCGCAACGCTTCGATCGAAGAAATCGACCCATTTGCGGCCGACCTGATCCGCATGGAGGACGAACAGCAGGCGCGGAACCTGATCCTGATCCCTTCCGTCTCTGCGGCTCCCCGGGCGGTGCTTCAGGCCCTGGGTTCCTCTTTTCAAAATGTGTGTGCGGAGGGGCTGCCGGCGGCCCGCATGACCGCTGGGCCTTCCGAACACCTGAAAGATGTCGAATGGCAGCTGGCCGCCAACCGTCGCTACGCCGACCGGCGATATTACAAAGGCGTCCATCTGACCGACTTCGCCGAGGCGCTGGCCCAGCGCCGCTGCGCCGAGGCCTTCGCCAGCGGCAGCGTGCAGCCCGAGCACCTGCATGTTAACGTCCAGGCGCTTTCCGGAGGGATCGCCAACCTGGCCGTTTACGAGGCGTTGATGCAGGCGGGGGAAACCCTGATGGGCATGGACCTGTACGAAGGCGGCCATCTCTCCCACGGTTCGCACTTCAACCAGTCCGGCCAGCGCTACCGGGTGGTCTCCTACGCCGTCGATCCCGAGACGGAGCGGCTGGATTACGAGCGCATCCGCCAACTGGCCCTCGAGCACCGCCCGAAGGTGCTGATCGCCGGATACACGTCCTACCCCTGGTCCCCGGACTGGCAGGCCTTCCGGCGCATCGCAGACGAATGCGGCGCGTTCCTGCTGGCCGACATCGCCCACACCGCCGGGCTGGTCCTCGGCGGTGTGATCGGCAACCCGGTCGGCATTGCCGACGTGGTCACGCTGACCACCAACAAGACTCTGCTGGGGCCGCGCAGCGCCGCCATCCTGACCACCGACAAGGCCCTGGCCCGCCGGATCGACCAGGCCGTGTTTCCCGGCGCGCAGGGCGCGCCGCACCCGAACAAATTTGTGGCGGTGGCGGTGGCCTTCGAGATCGCCCGCCGCCCGGAATTCCGCCAGCTGCAGCACCAGATCGCCAAGAACGCCCGGGCGCTGGCCGACGGGCTCCACCGGCGCGGCGTCCGGCTGGTGTACGGCGGCACCGATACCCACCTTTTCGTGGTCGATCTGAAAACCATCCCTTCCCCGACCGGCTACCCGCTTTACGGCGAACCCGCTTCCCGCATCCTGGAGCTGGCCGGCATCATCGTCAACAAGAACAGCGTCCCCGGCGACCAGCGCACCGCCCACGCTACCGGCCTGCGCATGGGCACGCCCTGGCTGACGCAGCGCGGCCTGGTCGAGGCGGACATGGATGAGTTGGCCGGCGTGGTCCACCGCCTGCTGGCTGCGATCCACCCTTTTTCGTATCGTGGGGCGCACGGGCTGCTGCCGCGCGGCAAGTTGGACCTGGTGGACCTGGAGGAAGGGCAGCGAGCGGTCCAGGGCCTGGTTGCGCGCACCAACGATCCGGCCCCGGCGCCTCCGCCTGCAGCTGGCGTGGCGCCGGCCTCCGGGCAGGTCTCATTTTCAGTCAAAGGCGAGCGCGCCCATCCCTTCATTCAGCAGTTGGTCACGGCCAATGTCGCCGGCCTGTCCGAAGGGGACCGCATCCCGGCGTTCATGCTCGATCAGGACGGCCAGGCGCTGGCCAGGGCCGTCGTGCAGAAGTGCCCGAACGGCTATTCCCTTTCCGTCCCGGCCGCTGCCGCGCCGCGCCTCGAAGCCTGGATGCGCGGGCACTCCGACGGCTACCTGCTCTTCGACCCGGAAGACGTCTTCCGCAAGGTGGAAGGGCCGGTGGTGATCGAACCAGCCGGCATTTCCACCGAAAACGGCGGGAACTTTGCCGGGCGACCCGGGCGGGAACTGCTGGCCCGCTTCCCGGACCATTTCGATCTGTCCAAGCCGTATTTCATCGGCCAGGCCCACCTGCCTGTGCCGGATTCGCCCCCGGAGGCGCCTGCCTGGACATTCCCTGAGGCCCAAGAAAAAGACTTGCGCCACACACCGCTCTACGACGCCCACCTGGCCCTCGGCGCCCGGCTGGTGCCTTTCGCCGGCTGGGAGATGCCGCTGCGATACGCCTCGGTGGCCGAGGAGCACCGGGCGGTGAGGCAGGCCGCCGGCCTGTTCGACGTCGCCCACATGGGCATTTTCGCTTTTGAAGGGCCGCATGCCGCCGCCTTCCTGGATGCGGTCTTTTCCAATTACGTCCGGTGGCTGGCGGATTTGCAGGCCTGCTACGGCTACCTGCTGGCCCCAGACGGCGCGGTGATCGACGACGCACTGGTCTACCGGCTGGCGGCGGACGATTTCCTGATGGTGGTCAACGCCGCCAACGAAGCCAGGGCCTGGGACTGGCTCAATTCCGTCAATGCGGGTTCGGTCGCCATTGACCCGCAGCGCCCGTGGATCGGCATCGAAGCGCCGGCCGTCCTGCACGACCTCAAAGCGCCGGCGGCCGGTGTGCGCCAGCTGCGCGATCTGGCCCTGCAAGGCCCCGCCTCGCTTCCTACCCTGCAGGCGCTGGCGGCCGGGCCGGACGCACGCTTTCGGCTGGGCCAGCTGCCCCGCAACCAGATGCTGCGCTGCGAGCTGGGGGGGATCCCCGTTCTGGCCGCCCGCACCGGCTACACCGGCGAGGAATGGGGCTTCGAGATCTTCGTCCATCCCGACCAGCTGCCGCCCCTGTGGGAGCGCATCCTGGCTGCCGGAGCGGTTTACGGGGTCCGGCCCGCGGGCCTGGGAGCCCGCGATTCGCTCCGCATCGAGGCCGGCCTGCCGCTCTACGGGCAAGAGCTGGCCGGGCCGTTCGGCATTTCACCGGTCGAGGCCGGCTTTCCGGGCTTCGTCAAGTACCATAAGCCGTTTTTCGTCGGCCGGGGCGCCCTGCTGGCGGGGGAGGAAAGCCGCCGGCGCACCGTGGTGCGCTTTACGGTGGACCAGGCACGCGCCCGCCGGCCCCGGACCGGCGATCCGATCTTCGATTCCGGCGGGAAACTCGCCGGCCATGTCACCAGCTGCTCGATCGACGCTGAGCGCCGCTACATCGGCCAGGCCGTGCTGGCCTGCGAACACGCCGAACCGGGGACAACGCTGCTGCTCCGGCTTCAGGGCGGGGTTTCCGCCGGCCGGCCGGCGCCCTCTCCGGTCCCCATTCGCTTGCTCCCCCGTTTCCCGCAGCCGGAGAGCGACCTGGCTGCATGACCGCCGCCAAGATATTCGGCACCGGCTGGCAGCGCACCGGGACCACTTCACTCGCCAGCGCCCTGACCATGCTGGGCATCCCTACCCGGCAGTACCCCTGGGAGCTGCTCGATGACCCGCACCACTCCATCCTTGAAAAATTCCAGGCCTTCACGGATAACCCCATCCCGCTGCTATTCCGCCAGCTGGACGCGCGGTTCCCAGGCAGCAGGTTCATCCACACACAGCGCGATGAGGCCGGCTGGCTCAAAAGTGTGGAATGGCTGATGACGGTCGGCGAAAAAAAATTCGGCTTCGAACGCCTGCCCAAGGGCTATGAAATGTTCGACCGCCTGTACGGCACGCGGGCATTCGATCCGGACCTGTTCCTGGGGCGCTACCGCCGGCACAACGAATCGGTGCGCGAGTATTTCGCCGACAGGCACGAGGATATCCTCTACCTCGACATCACCGCCGGGGAGGGCTTTGAACCGATCTGCGCTTTCCTCGGCATGCCGCAGCCTGCCATCCCATTTCCTCACAAGAATTTCCAGGAGCCGCTTTGGCGTGGCCACTTGCGGCGCCTGATGATCCGCGTCCGCCGGAAAATTCTGCGTTTTCCTTGAATCCACCGCCGGGTGGGCGGAGGGTTGGTGATAAAATTTGGGCGCGCGGGCACTTTTCCAACCGCAATTTCCCTTCCCCCACCTCAAGGAACGGCATGCAATCATTTGACTGGCAAAGCGCTCTGGGCGGCTTCACCTCGCCGACCGGGCTGGTGATCGGCAGCCCGCTGCGGCCCACCGGGCAGCGCGGCTTTCAATTCCAAAACTTTGAACACCCGTCCGGGCCGCTCGTTTTGCTGGCCGCCTGGGGCCTGCTGCTGGCTCGCTACAACGGGGATGACGCGGTTCTCATCGGCGCTGGCTCCCGGAAAGGGGATGGAGGCGCCATGCTGCCGCTACCCGTCCGGATCCGGCCGAAGGAAGCGGCGCAGGATTACCTGGCGCGGGTGCGCTCCGACTACGAGGCCATCTGGCGCGATCCGCCAGCCATGGAGGCCCTGCGCACATGGAGCGGCATGGCCCCTGATGCGCCGCTATTCGAAAGCGCAGTCCTTTTTCAGGACCGCGAAACCGGCCTGCCCCTGACCCTATTTGCGAATGCCAGGTCAATCTGCGCCCGCTACGACGCCGCTTATTTTGAAGCGGACGCCATCGGCCGCCTGCTCGGTCACCTGGGCTCGCTCCTGGATACCTTCGAAAACCAGCCGCGCATGCCAGTCCGGGAAGCGCCGCTGCTCACGGAGAACGAGCGGGGCCGGATCCTGGTGGCATGGAACGACACCGCCGTCGAATTCCCGCACGAGGCCACCCTGCACGGCCTGTTCGAGGCCCAGGCCGCCAGCCGGCCGGAAAAGACCGCCCTGGTCTGGCAGGACCGGTCCATCACCTACGGCGAGCTCAACTCGCAGGCCAACCGCCTGGCCCACCACCTGGTTGGGTTGGGGGTCGGCCCGGATGTACCGGTAGCGGTCTTCATGGAGCGCTCGCTCGAGATGGGCGTCGCGCTGTACGGAATCCTGAAAGCCGGCGGCTGTTACGTCCCGGTCGACCCGGAATACCCGGCTGAACGGGTCGGATTCATGCTGGCCGACACGCGCCCCCCCGTCGTCCTGACCCAGGACCGCCTGCTGCCCGCACTCAACGGGCTGGATGTCGGAACCGGCGCCATCGTCCGCATCGACGGGGACGCGGCAGCCATCGCCGCCCACCCCGCCAGCAATCCAGAAACCGGTGTCTCGGCAGGCAACCTGGCTTACATCATCTACACCTCGGGCTCGACTGGCAATCCGAAGGGGGCGATGCTCAACCACCGCGGCCGCGTCAACAACTTCCTGGATTTCAACCGCCGCTATCATATCGGCGGTACCGACACCCTGCTCGGGCTTTCATCGCTCAGCTTCGACATGAGCGCCTACGACATCTTCGGCATGCTGGCTGCCGGGGGCACCACGGTGATCGTCGAGGCTGGCGCCCGCCTGCAGCCCGCCCGTTGGGCCGAACGGATGCGCCGGCACGGGGTGACCGTCTGGCATTCCGTGCCCGCCCTGCTTGAAATGCTGGTTTCGCACCTGGAAGCGCGCCCCGACCGCCTGCCGGGCGGCCTGCGGCTGACCCTGCTGGGAGGCGATTGGATCCCCGTCAACCTGCCCGACCGGGCGCGCGCCCTGTTCCCCGGGGTGCACAACGTCAGCATGGGCGGCGCGACCGAGTGTTCGATGGACTCGACCATTTACGACATTGTGGAGCCGTCCTCCGGCTGGAAATCGATCCCCTACGGGGTGCCGATGGCCAACCAGCGCTGCTACGTGCTGGACGCCGCCATGCAGCCGGTGCCGGTCGGCGTGCCGGGAGAGCTGTTCCTGGGCGGCGTGGGGGTTGGGGAAGGATACTTCAACCGTCCGGCCCTGACCGCCGAGAAATTCCTGGAAAACCCTTTTGTGCCCGGAGAGCACCTGTACCGCACCGGCGACCTGGCCCGCTACATGCCGGACGGGAACCTCGAATTACTCGGGCGGGTGGATTTTCAGGTCAAGATCCGCGGCTACCGGGTGGAGTTGGGGGAGATCGAGGCTGCGCTGCGCGCGCATCCAGCCGTGGAAGAAGCGGTCGTGCTGGCGCGCCAGGATCCGGGGGCCGGCAGGCGCCTGGTCGCCTATCTGAAGCAGGACCCCGCCTATCTCGGCACGCCCGAGGAGCTTCAGGCCTGGCACGACGACCAGGTGGCCCGCTGGCAGCTGGTTTACGACACCGCATACCTGCAGCCGTCCGATGAGCAGGACAGCACGTTCAACATCGTCAGCTGGGACAGCAGCTACACCGGGCGGCCGATCCCTGCAGGCGAGATGCGGCAGTGGGTGGACAGCACCGTTGAGCGCATTCTCAGGCACCGGCCGCAGCGGGTATTTGAGATCGGCTGTGGGACCGGCCTGCTGCTGTTCCGCATCGCCCCACACACCGATCACTATCTGGGCAGCGATTTTTCGGGTGTGGCGCTGGATTACGTCCGCAGGAATCTGGGTGACCTGGAAGGCGTCGTGCGCCTGGAGCGGCGCATGGCGGATGATTTCGAGGGCATCGCACCCGCTTCTTTCGACTGTGTGGTGCTCAATTCGATCGTTCTGGACTTTCCTTCGGTTGAATACCTGCTCGCCGTGCTGGCCGGCGCGGCGCGCGCGGTGGCTCCCGGCGGCGTGATTTTTGTCGGCGATGTGCGCGCCCTGGCCTTGGCCGGCACCTACCACAGCAGCGTTCAGCTGGCCCGCGCCCCGGCCTCCCTCGATTCGGAGGCACTTCAGCAACGGATCACCAAGGGTCTGCGGCTGGAGGAGGAGCTTCTGATCGACCCCGGGTTTTTCGCCGCCCTGCCGGATTGGGTGCCGGGGATCTCGGCGGCGGAGATCCATCTGAAAGCCGGGGACTACGACAACGAGCTCTCCCGCTTCCGCTACGATGTCACGCTGCATGTCGGAGACAGCGAGCGCAAGGACGCCGGGAGGCCCTCGATCGAATGGCTGGCCTGGGGCCTGGATCTGGACTCGGTGGAACATCTGCGGCGGGCCCTGGAAAAGGCCGGGGCAGGCCTGGGCGTGCGCGGAGTCCCGAACGCTTTGCTGGCGCCGCATGTCGCCCTGGAAGCCCTGATCCCATCGGCAAGTGAACCGGTTGAAGCCCTGCGTGCCAGGCTGGAGCGATTGCAATCTGAGCCCGATATCCCCCCCGCCTTGCTGTGGGCGATCGGGGCCGAGATGGGAAAGCATGCCAACCTGCAGTACGGGGAGGAGCCGCACCTGATCGACGCCCTGTTCTTCCCGGGCGACGGTGTGGCGCCTATTTTCCCGCACGGAATCCAGGTGGAACCCGCCTCCCGGCCGGGGGATTTCACAAACAATCCGCTGCAAGGCAAGCTGGCCCGCAGCCTGCTGCCGGACATCCGGCGCCGCCTGGAGAGCAGCCTGCCGGATTACATGGTGCCATCGGCTTTCGTCTGGCTGGATGCATTTCCGCTGAACCCCAACGGCAAGATCAACCGCATGGCGTTTCCCGCCCCGGACAGCGAGCGCCCTGAACTGGGCGAAGCCTTCATCGCCCCGCGCAACCCGATCGAAACCGTGCTGGCCGAGATCTGGGCCCAGGGCCTCGGCCTGGAGTCGGTTGGGGTGAACGACCGCTTCATCGCCCTCGGGGGACACTCCTTGCTGGCCACCCAGGTAGTCTCACGCATCCGGGATATCTTCCAGGTCGAGCTGCCGCTGAGCTACGGTTTCAACGCAACGATCGCCGAGCTGGCCCAGAAGCTGTCCGATGCGGGAGAGGAAATTGGGGTCGACATGCAGATGGTTGCCGATGTTTTTCTCGAGATCAACCAGCTGACGGACGAGGAGGCACAGGCGCTGCTCGAAGCCGAGGGATGAGCGCATACTTCAAGACCCAGAAACCCGCCGGGCACACGGCCCCCCGTTCGGCCCGCCGGCGCCTGGCCCTGGCCACCCTGCTGGATCGGATGGTCGCTCCTTTCGTGGATGCAGACCGCTCGCTGATTATCTCGGGGTTCTGGCGCAGCGGCACGACCTGGCTGCAGCACGCACTGGCCGGCATGATTGGCGCCAAGGTCATCTTCGAACCGCTGCATTGGTACGTCCGCGAAATGGGGCCGGTTTACGCCGACGGCCGCATCCCCAGTGCTCTTCCTGCTCCGAACGCTTTCATGCCTTATTTGAAATCGGGGGCCCCGGCAGCGGCTCCTTTGCTGGGCCTGCTTCAACGCGCCTGCCGGGGATCGCTGGCCTCCCCCTGGGTGCGCAACCTGCAAAACCGGCCGGGCCTGAGGGTGACCCTGCGGCAGCGGGTGGTGGTCAAAAGTGTGCGCCTGACCCTTGCGCTGCCCGGCGTCCATTCCGCCCTCCCCAATCCAATCCTGCATGTCTACCGGGACCCGCGCGCCGTGGTGGCCAGTGGGGTCTACAAAACCGGGGGCATGTGGCGGAATTTCGACGAATTCAGCCTGGCCCAGCACCTGCTGGAACTGCAGGACGGTCGGGCAGTCTATTTTCGGGCCTGGAAAACGGAAATCTGCCGCCTGGATAAGAAGCCGATGGGACTCCGGCTGGCGGCGTACTGGGCGCTGACCGAACGATACCTGCAGGACGCGATCTGGATGGCCGGGCGGCCCAACATGGTGATTGTGGCCTACGAAACGTTGGCCGCCGATCCGGCCGCTGCGCTGCCCCACACCCTGGACCGGCTGGGGCTGACCGCAGCTGGCCCGGTCGATCCTTCCCTCTGGCGGGACGACAGTCCATCGACCACTCTGGCCGGGCAGTCCAGGGCGGAAAAGATTCACGGCTGGCGCGAGCTGCTTTCCGCCGGGGAGCAGGCCGAAATTGCGGCGTTGGCGGCTGATTTTGGGCTCCGGGATCGCCTTGCCGGTTGAGAGGTGAAAATGACGGTCGAAAGGAACATTCGCAACGCCGTGCGCTGGTACGAAGAGATGTGGAGCCTGCCGGATTACGACCTGGCGGATGCACTCGTTCACCCGGACTATGACCCGGAATGGGTCCAAATTCCGAAACAGGGGCCCGAGCAGGTGCGGCACGAAATGCGCTATTTTCGCGGCATGTTCCCCGACCTGCGCTACCAGGTGCTCGACCGCATCGGTCAGGGCGATCGGGTCTGGTTGCGCTATCGCGGCACGGGGACGCATGCCGGAGCAGGTTGGGGGTTCGAAGCCAGTGGGAAACAGGCGGTTTTCGAGGGGGTGGGAATCTTCATGTTTGATACCCAGGGCCTCGTGTTCGACCGCTGGGGTATGTTTTCGTTTTACGATATTTTCACCAGCCTGGGCCTGGCCCCACCCTGGTGGGAGCTTTCCCGGCATCTCGATTACCATCCCGAAAACGGCTGAAAAATGGAGACATTCACCTCGCGGCGTTCCCCTGTCCTGAGCACCGGCGGCATGGTGGCCACATCGCAACCGCTGGCGGTCGCTGCCGGGTTGGAGATCTTATCGCGAGGAGGCAACGCAGCGGACGCCGCCGTGGCAGCCGCCGCGGCGCTGAACGTCACCGAGCCGACCTCCACCGGTATCGGCGGGGACGCGTTCGCACTGTACTTCCCCGCGGGCGAGGGCCGGGTGCACGCCCTGAACGGATCCGGTCGCTCACCGCGCGCTTTGAGTATCGAGCGGTTGAAAGAGGAGGCGCTCCTGACCCCCGACGGACGAAAGATCGCCGATCCCTTTCACGCTCACACCGTCACCGTTCCGGGAGCCTGTGCGGCCTGGTGCGAGTTGGTCGAGCGGCACGGGCGGCTCCAGTTGGGCGAAACGCTTGCCCCTGCCATCCGCCTGGCCGAAATGGGGTTTCCGGTCGCCCCAGTGACGGCTTATTCATGGGCGCGCGGCACAAAGCGCCAGCTGTCCCGGGCTGCAAACGGGCAGGAACTGACAATTGATGGGCGCGCCCCGCGCGCCGGGGAGATCTTCCGCAACCCAGGGCTGGCGCGCACCTTGAGGGCCGTCGCCCTGGGCGGGCGAAAGGCTTTTTATGAGGGGGAGATCGCCGAGGCGATCGTCTCGGTGCTGCGGGAATCGGGTGGGGCCATGTCCGCGCTAGACCTGGCGGAATGCCGGGCGGAATGGCAAACCCCGCTGTCGGTTCGCTACCGCGATCACCTGGTCTGGGAATGCCCGCCCAACGGACAAGGTCTGGCTGCACTGCTGGCGCTCAACATTCTGGGCGGATTACCGATCAGCGAACTGGGGCCGCTTTCCGTGGAGCGGCTGCACCTGATGATCGAATCCATGCGCCTGGCTTTCGCCGACGCCGCCTGGTATGTGGCCGATCCCGATTTTTTCGACATCCCGCTGAGCGAACTGCTCTCGGAAGGCTACACCGCCGCCCGTCGGGCCCTGATCGACCCAAAAAAGGCCACCCTGGACCAGCGATTTGGCTCCCCAGTCTCCGCCGCAGACACGGTCTATCTGAGCGTGGTGGATGGGGAAGGGAACGCCTGCTCGTTCATCAACAGCAACTACATGGGGTTTGGCACCGGCATCGTCCCCGCCGGCTGGGGTTTCACGCTGCAGAACCGCGGCCACAATTTCCGCACCGATCCGGGCCATCCCAATGCGCTGGCCCCCGGGAAGCGCCCCTACCACACCATCATCCCCGCCATGCTGACCGGCCTGCCGGATGCGTCCGGGCGCCTGCCGCTGGCCGCTACGTTTGGAGTCATGGGCGGGTTTATGCAGCCGCAAGGCCACCTGCAAGTCGTCGTCGGCCTGCTGGAGGACGGCCTCGACCCGCAGGCCGCCCTGGACCGGCCGCGTTTTTGCATCGAACAAGGGGAGGCGGGAGGGGGTCTCTCGCTCGAGGAGGGCATCCCGGGGGGTGTCATATCCCGGCTAGCCCGGATGGGTCACCGCGTGGTGGTCCGCTCGGGCTACGAGCGGTCCATTTTCGGCAGGGGCCAGGTGATCGCCCGCGATCCGGATTCGGGGGTCTTGTGGGGCGGCAGCGATCCGCGCGCCGACGGCTGTGCGCTGGGGTTGGTGCCGCCGACGTAATTTTTACGACGCCGCGGCCCGTGCGGCCATCTCCTGCCGTGCGCCCCCAAAAAACCGCCAGAACAGGACCACCGCAACCGCATAGCAGACTGCCATCAGGTAGAAAGGCAGCTGAAAATTCCCGGCGTCCATCAGGCTGGCGCCAGCAAAACTGGCCAGCCCGGAAAAGGCTACGGCGAACGCCTGCTGGATCCCGACCTGCGTGCCGCGTTCCTTCTCATCCAGAAGCTCCATGGCGAACGCCGAGCGGACCGGAGAGGCCATATTCTGCAGCGTAATACGGCCGATGTAGGCCAACCCGGCTATCGAGAGCACGGAGATGGTTTCGCTTCCCAGGTCTGGGGAGAGCGCCAGCACCAGGATGAAGGGGATCGCCATGCTGCGCGTCAGCACCACGGATCGCACCTTGCCCAGGCGGGCAGCCAGCAGCGGGGCCAGAAAGGAGCCGACCACCAGGAACGCCTCCCCGGCCGCAAACACCGCGCCGATCTCCACCTCGTGGCTGTCCACTCCGGCCCGGAAAAAGACGTTCATCAACGGCAGGGCGAAGCCGGCGCCCAGCCCGATCAGCACCTCAGGAGCGGTCAGGCGCCAGATCAGGCCCGGGTTCTTGATATTCGCAAACAGCCCTTTGCTGCCTGAAGCGGAGTCCGCTTCCGGCGCGGCCACCTGCTGGAGCATGACAGCCGGGATCAGGGAAGCGAACCAACCGCCAATGCCGAAATAGGCCACCATACGGTACAGGCCGACCACGTCACCGCCGCCGGAGGCACTGAAAATCAAGGGAACCAGCCCGGCAAGCGCCGAGCCGATGATCGCCGCTGCGGTGCGCGTCCCGCCCGATACGCTGAACAGGTGAACGCGCTCGTACTCGCGTGAATTTTCCGCCATGAAAGCCGGTTCGGCCACCCCGTGGAGCGCTCCAAACAGCCCCCCGATTCCGGCAGTGACGAGCAGCAGTGCCTCGTTGGTGGTCGAAATGGCGATCAGGGACATCAGCGCCCCCATCCCGTCCCCCAGAATGAAGGAAAGCTTGCGGCCGATGCGGTCGGAGATCAGCCCGGCCGGGATCGAGGCCAGCGCCGAGGCGACCGCCCCGACCAGGATCCGCAGCCCGATGAATGCGATGTCGAAGCCGATAGCCAGAAGGTACAGGTTGAACAGCACGGCCCAGGTGCCGTAGATCACGTCCATCCCGACCACGTGCACCATGTAAAGGCGCGCGTTGCGGCTGAACAGGCGCATTTTGCCGATGTAGCCGCTGAAACCGGTCAGCCGGGCGAACGTTTCGCCGGAGGCCGATGCCTCCTGTCGCCCGGTAAACAGGACCAGGGCCACACCGACGATCACCAGCGCCCCGAAGCCCATGAAGCCCCAGGCCAGGGCGGGGGCGATCGCTGCCGGCTCGCCGCTGTGCGCCAGAGCGTTGGAGGGCCGCAGCGCCAGGGCGAGGGCGGCCAGAAGGGCGGCGGCCCATCTTCGACGTCTGGTGGATGGGATAGGGAATTTCATGCCGGGCCTCCACGGAAAACCAAAGACGGTTTGTCCTGCACAACCATTATCCTGATATCCGGCCCGACAGGCCACGCATGGCGGTACAGGATCTTCCTGGCCGATCGAACAGTAGAGACGGGACATGTCCCGTCTCTACAATCATCATGTCCCGTCTCTACCTCTACAGACCCTCGCCTCCACAACCATCATGTCCCGTCTCTACAAAACTTCCGCCTCCATAGCCATCGGCGGGCCGCCGGTCGTCAAGCGCAAGTAGGTCAGCGTCCAGGCTGTGCGGATGTAGGTCTGCAGGATGCCCGAAAGCAGGATCAGGACCGGGATCAGCACAACCAGGCAGATACTGCCGATGACCAGCCCCGCCGTGACGGCGGTCTGGGAGTCGGACAGGATCGCCGCCAGGACCGGCACACCGATGAGAGACAACGGTAGGGCGATCACGAATCCGCCCAGCAGGCCGATCCCGACCGTCAGGATCAGGCCCATGATGATGACCGGCCCCAGGTTCTGGCGGAAGACCTCCCAGCCGCGCTGCAGGCTGTCGCCTATGCTCAGGTCGTCAACGATCAGGGCGATGTTGGCCTGCTCGATCACCAGGCTGACCAGCCAGGCCGCAGGTATGAGCAAGCAGACCAGCGGCAGCAGGCACAGTACGCCGAAGCCGAGGGTCAGGGTGACAAAAAGCACGCCCATCAACCCCAGGACCGCAGCCATAATAAAAAACACGATCAGCAGCAATAGATTGAGGCCGAGCACCCGCCAGAAGTAAGGCCGTACGCTTTCGAAAAGCTCGCCGAAGGTCAGCGTTTCGGCCCCGGAGTCGGCCAGCAGGGCGCCGCGCACCAGGCCGATGCGGCCAACGGTCGAAAGCAGGATGACGATCACTGCGAACACCAGCCCGATGATGGCGGCGATGATCCCGAAAACCAGCAGTTCCCCTTCGCTGAACTGGTTGAAGAATTCGCTGAAAGGACCGAAAAAGCGCTGAAGTTCGGGCGGGATGTTCTCCGGGCCCGGGCTCGGCCCGCCAAAATCCTGACCGCCAAAACTGTAATTCGATTGGGCGGAGCTGTTTCCGCAGCCGGCCAGAATGCCGAAGAGCCACAGCACTTTGTATTTCCAGGTGATTTGCCAGGCTTTGGTGAGTACTTCTCCGAAATCCATATCATCCTCCAAGAGCGTGGATGTCAATCCACGAAATGGGACGTTCGTCCCAATTTACCGTTACCGATAGGAAAATTTTACAGGTGGTGCCCTATGTCCTCCTCAGTTGGAATCGTTTAGGGAATGATTTTTCCTGTTGAAATATATTTTTTTAAATGTCATGGTCGTCCTAGGGACACGGGATGTCATAGTAGAGACATGATATGACGTGTCTCTACCACTGCGAACCGGTTTTATTCCCATTCTATCGTCCCCGGCGGCTTGCTGGTGATATCGTACACCACCCGGTTGACCCCGGGGACCTCGTTCACAATCCGGGTCGAGACGCGCGCCAGCAGGTCGTGCGGCAGCCGCGCCCAATCTGCGGTCATGAAATCATCGGTAGTGACCGCCCGGATGGCGATCGCCTCCTGATATGTGCGGTGGTCGCCCATCACCCCCACCGAGCGCACAGGCAGGAGCACGGCAAAAGCCTGCGCCGTGCCGGCCGCAATTCCAGCCTCCGCCGCTTCGGGGCCCGCGGGAGAGCGGGCCATGGTCAACAGGCCATCGGCGCGCAGTTCTTGCCGCAGGATCAGGTCGGCGGCCCGCAGGCGGTCCAGCCGCTCCTGGTTGACCTCCCCCAGGCAGCGCACCGCCAGCCCGGGCCCGGGGAACGGCTGGCGCCAGACCATCTCGTCTGGCAGGCCAAGCGCCTCCCCCACCGCCCGCACCTCGTCCTTGAACAGGTAGCGCAGCGGCTCGACCAGCTCGAACTGCATGTCCGGCGGCAGCCCGCCGACGTTGTGATGGGTCTTGATGTGGGCGGCCTTGGCCCGGTCAGGGGCTTGCGACTCGACCACATCCGGGTAAATCGTTCCCTGTACCAGGAAAGGCGGCGAACCGGCCCGGCGGGCTTGCTCCTCGAAGATGCGGATAAATTTCTCTCCGATGATGCGCCGCTTGTGCTCCGGGTCGGTCACGCCCTGCAGCGCATCCATGAAGTCTTCCACGGCGTGGACGGCCTGCAGCCGCACCCCCAGGTGCTCGCCGAAGGTCTCCACCACCTGCAGGGGCTCCCCGGCCCGCATCAGGCCGTTATCGACGAATACAGCCGTCAGCTGGTCGCCGACCGCCCGCTGCACCAATGCCGTGGCCACGCTGGAATCCACCCCCCCGCTGACCGCCGCCAGCACACGCTGGCTGCCGACCTGTTCCCGCACGCGGCCGATCGCCTCTTCGACGATCGATTCGGGGGTCCAGTCCGGCCGGGCGCCGCAGATCGCAACAGCGAAACGGCGCAGCAGCTCGCTGCCCTGCGGCGTGTGGCGCACTTCCGGGTGGAACTGCACTCCGTAACGCTGCCTGGCCAGGTCACCCATGGCCGCAATAGGGGACCCGCCGCTGTGCGCCAGCACGGCAAAGCCCTGCGGCGGCGATTCGATGCGGTCCCCGTGAGACATCCAGACCTGCACCTCCCCTTCCGGCAGCAACGGGTTGGCCGCACCGGTTCGGAGCATGGCATGGCCGTACTCGCGCTTACCCGCCGGCGCCACCTGCCCCCCCAACGCCTGGGTCAGGGCCTGCATGCCGTAGCAGATCCCCAGCACCGGCAGCCCGCTCTCCAGGACGTAAGCCGGCAGCACAGGCGCCCCCGGTTCGTAGACAGAACTGGGCCCCCCGGACAGAATAAAGCCCTTCGGCCGCAGCCCGAGGACGGTTTCTTGCGGGGCATCCCAGGGGAACAACTCGGCATAAACGCCCGCCTCTCGCACCCGGCGGGCGATCAGCTGGGCGGTCTGGGAGCCAAAATCCAGGATGGCCAAACCATCGTGCACAGGCAGATCAGGCGACATCCGTTTCTGCCTGGAAAATGATCTGATCGCCTTCCATCTTTTCGATCGCCGCCAGCGATTCGATCGGCACGTTCAGCGGCGCCAGCAGCGCACGTCCACCTTCGAATACTTTTTCCACCAGCGTGCCGATCCCGACCAGGTTGGCACCGGCGGTGCGGGCCAGGCGGACCAGACCGAGGATGGTCGCCCCGCTGGCCAGAAAATCGTCGATGATCAGCACCCGCTCGCCGCCGGCCAGGTACTCCGGGGAAACGATCAGCTCGACCGTGCGCCCCTTGGTGTGCGAAGGCGCCAGGGTCAGGAAGACCTGGTCGGGCATGGTGATCGGCTTATGCTTGCGGGCGTAAACGACTGGCAGCGACATGTGGTGGCCGGTCATCACCGCCGGGGCGATCCCGGAGATCTCGGCGGTCAGGATCTTTGTGGCGCCGACTTGCCCGAATCGCTCGGCGAAGATTCTGCCGGCCTCGTACATCAGGTTGGGATCCACCTGGTGGTTGATGAACCCGTCGACCTTCAGAATCCCCCCGCCCAGGTTCTGCCCGTCGCGCAATATCCGTTCTTTCAGCAGCTGCATACATCCTCCGTTACGCAATTCGCAAACGCAATTCGTATTACGTAACATTCTACTTTCCCTTTCAGAAACCGGAGTGCGTTTTCCGTTAAAATTGGCGGCATGAAAACTGTGCTCTCCCTGGCTTCCACGTCTCCCCGCCGGCGCGAGCTGCTGGCCTGGGGCGGCTGGATGTTCCACCTGCTGCCGGTCCGGATCGACGAATCCGTCCGGCCAGACGAGGACGCCCAGGATTACGTCCTGCGCATGGCGGTCACCAAGGCCCGGGCGGCAGTTCCCGGGCTGCACCCTGGCGGCGTTGCGATCGCCGCGGACACCACAGTGGTGGACAACGGCGCCGTGCTGGGAAAGCCCGCCGATCCCCGCCAGGCGGCGGAGATGCTCTGGCAGCTGCGCGGCCGGAGTCATCAGGTACACACGGCTGTGGCCGTCCTCCGGGAGGGGGAAAGTGACCCGCAGACCGACCTGTGCACCACCACAGTCCCGATGCGCGATTACACGGATGAGGAGATTTTCGCCTATATCGCTACCGGCGACCCATTCGACAAAGCGGGCGGGTATGCTATCCAGCACAACGGGTTCCGACCGGTCGAGCACCTTTCCGGATGCTACGCCAATGTAGTCGGCCTGCCGATGTGTCACCTGGTCCGGCTGCTGCGCCGGTTCAATATCGAACCGAACGGCGACGTGCCCGCCAACTGCCAGGCGGCGCTGCGCTACGAATGCGATATCTCCGACCGGGTCCTGTCCGGAACGGCGTGATGGCGCCGAAGCGGCCGCCCGTTCGCATCCTCGTGCAATCCGCCCTGCTTCTTGCGCTGAGCGTGCTTGCGGCCTGCAGCGAGGTCCCCTTGCTGGCCCCAACGGCCACGCCGGTCCCGCCGACCGCGACCCCATCCCACTCCCCGACCCCGCTGCCGGACCCGCAGCCGGTCGCCCAGACCTTTCTGGAGGCCTGGAAAGGAGAGGACTACCGCACGATGTATCTCTGGCTGACACCGCTCAGCCAGGAGGCCCATTCCCTGGAGTCGTTCAGCGCCGCGTACCGTGAGTTGGGCGCCATCATGACGCTGCACCAGCTGCGCTATGAGTTTCTTTCCACTTTTGCCGCCGGGCGCAGCGCCCAGGTCTCCTTCCGCCTCCAGCTGAACACCTTGCTGGTCGGAGAGATCACCCGCGACATCGTCATGAACCTGTCGCTGGAGGGCGACCAGTGGCGCATCCAATGGGAGCGTTCGCTGATCCTGCCCGAGCTTCAGGGAGGCAACACCCTGCTGATGGAGCACCGCATCCCGTCGCGCGGCGACATCTATGACCGCAGCGGCAGCGCCCTGGTCTCGGCCGAGACCAATGCAGTTTCCCTGGGATTGATCAAGGGCGGGCTGGATTCGGCCCAGGAAGCCGCCCTCTTTGACCGCCTGTGGACGCTGACCGGGGTTTCCCCGGAGGCGATCCAGGAGGATCTGGACCTGTCACTGGAGGGCTGGTACGTGCCCATTGGGCAGGCCCCCGCCAGCGAGATCCAGGCCCAGTTCGAAACCCTGCAGTCTTATGAGGGCCTGGTGATGGAGCCGTACACCTCGCGCTATTATTTCGGCAGCGGGATCGCCCCGCAGGTGCTCGGGTATGTCAGCCTGATCCAGCCCGAGGAAGCCGAGGTGTACCGCCGGCTGGGCTACCGCGCCGACGAGCGCATCGGCCGCATTGGCCTCGAGCGCTGGGGCGAACCCTTCCTTTCCGGAACACGGGGCGGCGCCCTGTATGCCATCACTTCGGAAGGACAGCGCGTAACGCTGCTGGCGGAAGCGGACCCGCAGCCGGCCCAATCGATTTTCACCACCCTGGATAAAAACCTGCAGGTCCAGGCCCAACTCGCCATGCAGGGTTTCACCGGGGCGGCGGTCATCCTGGAGCGCGATACCGGCAGGGTGCTGGCGATGGTCTCCTCCCCCGGCTTTGACCCCAATATTTTCGAGCCGACCAATTTCAACAGCGAATTCCTGCTCTCGGACTTGCTGGGCGACCCGCGCACCCCGCTGCTCAACCGGGCTACCCAGGGGCAGTACCCGCTGGGCTCGGTCTTCAAGATCGTCACCATGGCCGCCGCCATGGAGAGCGGGCAGTACAACGCCAACAGCAGTTATTACTGCGGCAGTTATTTCACCGAAATCCCCGGGCTGAGGCGGGCGGATTGGACGGTCTCTT
Organism: Anaerolineales bacterium; assembly: GCA_041632295.1. GTDB lineage: Bacteria > Chloroflexota > Anaerolineae > Anaerolineales > JABWBV01 > DATDOR01. Next base: position 22,921 of record JBFKII010000004.1, read on the forward strand.
ACCAGGTCCCGCCCAGCGGGCCGCTGACCCTGACGGAAGGCTTGATGCGCTCCTGCAACCCCTGGTTCTGGCACATCGGGCTGGATTTCTACAACCAGGGCCAGGACTCCCTGATCGCAGACATGGCGACCGGATTCGGCCTGGGCACCAAAACCGGCATCCAGCAGATCGCCGAAGAACCCGGCAGCATCCCGTCACCCATCAACCCGATCGACGCCATCAACCTGGCGATCGGCCAGGGCGGCACGCTGGTCACGCCGCTGCAGGTGGCGAACTTCATTGCCGCCATCGGAAACGGAGGCGAGGTCCTGCGGCCGCAGATCATCGAAAGCATTGTGAACGCCTCCGGAGACCCGATCTTCGCCTTCAAACCGGAGCCGCTTCGCACCCTGCCGATCCAGGGCGACACCCTGGAGGCCATCCGCAGGGCGATGGGCTGGGTGGTGAGCGAAGTGCGCGGCACTGCCTTTCACCGCTTCCGGGGCCTGGATATCCCCGTGGCCGGCAAGACCGGGACCGCTGAAGCCCCCCCGTCCGACCCGCACGCCTGGTTCGCCGGGTATACTTTGGCCGAAGATGCCGGGCGCCCGGATGTGGCCATTGTGGTGGTCGCCGAGCATGCCGGGGAGGGATCGGCTGTGGCTGCGCCGATCTTCCGCCGCCTGGTGGAGATCTATTTTTTCGGCAGCCCGGAGACGCTCTACCCCTGGGAGACGGCGCTGCCCCCCCTCCCACCAGCTTCTGAGCAGCCCTGAACCAACCGCCCCAAACCGCCCTTTCCCGGTAAAATATGCCGCTCATGAACCGCAAGCTCTGGATCCTCCCGCTCCTGTTGTTCGCGCTGGGCTGCCGGGGCGCCAGCCCGGCAGTCACCCCGACTCCTGTCCTGTCCCCGACCCCCGAGCCGACCCCCACGCTGGCCGACCCGGCGGTCACCACCGTGCGGCCGGACGACCCACAGGAGGCCGCGGCGGCATTCTTCGATTTCCTGCTGGCCGACGATTTTGAGGCCATGTACGCCATGCTCACTGCCGATAGCCGCGAGGCGATCCCCGAAGAGGAGTTCACGGCGGGTTACATCGATGGGCTGGCGATGGCGGCGGTTCCGCCTGGGGAGATCGCTTACGAACTGCTGGAGGCCGCCCTGCACCCGGATGCGGCCCAGGTACGCTATCGCATGACCTGGAAAAGCGTCCTGTTCGGCGAAATCAGCCGCGAAAACACCATTTTCCTCGAACTGGAGGGGACCTCCTGGGCCGTGATCTGGGATGCTTCCCTTATCCTGCCTGACCTGGTGGGTGGCAACCAGATCCAGCGCATTTACTACGTCCCCTCACCGCGCGGAGATATTTACGACCGCTCCGGGGAAGTGTTGGTCGGCCTGTCAGAGGCTTATGCCATCGGGATCGTCCCGATCGAGATCAGCAACGATGAGGACGAGGAGCGGGCCATGCTCAACTTGGTGGGCCGGGCGACCGGCCTGCCGGCGGAGTTCCTGTCGAACCGGATCCAGGCCGTCGGCTACGACTACCCGTTCTATCTGCCGATCGGCGACGTATCCCCGGCGCAGATCGGCGGGCTGTTCGGCGGTCTTTCCAGTTACGACGCCGTCAGCGTGAGCCAGTTCAGCGCCCGCTACTATTTCGGCCCTGGAGACGCCGCCCACCTGCTCGGATACACAAGCTTCGTTTCCCCGGAAGAGCAGGACGCCCTGACCCGCCAGGGGTACTGGTGGACTTCCCGCGTGCCGCGCACCGGCGTCGAGCTGTGGGCGGACCGGTACCTGGCCGGCACCCAGGGAGGGGCGCTGGTGATCAACAACCCCGCTGGCGAGCAGGTCAGCCTGCTGGCAGAAAAGTTCCCGCAGCCCGGAGGCTCGATCTTCCTGACCGTGGACAAGGACCTGCAGACGGCGGCGCAACAATCCCTGTTTGACCTGCGCGGCGCCGTGGTGGTGTTGGAGCGCGATACCGGGCGCATCCTGGCACTGGCCTCCTCCCCGACCTATTCACCCAACTTATTCGAGCCGGAAAATCCCAACAGCCTGTTCACGTCACCGTTCAACGACCCCCAGCAGCCCACCCTCAACCGGGCGATCAACGGCCAGTACCCGCTCGGGTCCGTCTTCAAGATCATCACTATGGCGGCTGGCCTGGAGACCGGGCTCTTTACGGTGGAGGACACTTACGATTGCCAGTACGAATTCACCGAGCTGCTCCCGTCCGGGCCGGTGCTGTACGACTGGACCTACGAGCGCAACCTCGAACGCCTCCGGAATGACGATCCGCCGTTTCCGCCCAGCGGCGTGCTGACCCTACCGGAAGGGCTGATGCGTTCCTGCAATCCCTGGTTCTACCACATCGGCCTGGCCCTCTTCAACGCTGATATGCCCGAAGCGCTGTCGGATATGGCCCGCGGTTTCGGGTTGGGCAGCCCGACAGGTGTGATCGGGCTTCCGAACGAGAACAGCGGCCAGGTGACCGACCCGGATGAACCCCTGGCCGCCACTAACCTGGCAACCGGGCAGGGGGACCTGCTGGTCACCCCTTTGCAAGTCGCGTATTTCACCGCAGCGGTTGGGAACGGGGGCACTTTTTTCACACCCCAACTCGTCGAAAGGGCTGTGGACCAGGACGGCAATATTGTCTACGAGTTTTCCTCCCGGCAGGCCGGCGAACTGCCGCTTTCGGAGGGCACCCTGACCGCCATCCAGGAGGCCATGAAGCTGGTCACACAGGACAGCCGCGGGACGGCCAACCTGATCTTCCGCAATTTCGGCCTCGATATCGCTGGCAAAACCGGTACGGCCCAATCCTCGCAAGCCGATCCCCACGCCTGGTTCGTGGCCTACAGCGATGAAAACCGTGAGGACCGGCCCGACATCGTCGTGGTGGCGGTCATCGAGAACCGCGGGGAGGGCTCCGAATGGGCCGCACCGGTGGTGCGCCGGGTGTTGGAGAACTATTTCTTCGGGCGCACCCTGCGGTCCTATCCCTGGGAGATCCGGGTAGGCGTGCCGGAATGGCTGGTCCCCGAACCGCCCGAGGAGGAAATTGAGGAAAACGGCTAGCGCCTCAACCCTTCCCGGAAGCGGGATTTCGAGTCTCAGTGCCGTTCGCGACGCTCAAGAGCCCGACAATGTTAGGATTCTGTTAGGAAAACCTGCCCGTACGAGCGTACCGGTTGACGATCCCCGGCGCTTAAACTAAATTTTACAGTGCGATTACGGAAGGAGCGCATTAAAGACCCGTCGAATTGGCGATTTTTCTTTCAGACGGCGATGCCGTATTTCAACGATGCCTGAAACGAGCTGCCAGGAACTGATCCGCAAATTGCAGGGGGGAGATCTCTCCGCGCTCGGTAATCTTTACGACCGCCACAACCGCATGGTCTACCGCACCGCACTGGCCATCACCGGGGATCCGGAAGCCGCCGCGGACCTGCTTCAGGATGTCTTCCTGCGGCTGTACCGCTTTTCGGCGCGCGTGGACCCCTCCCGACCCCTGGAACCCTGGCTTTACCGCATGACCGCCAACCTGGCCTGCACCTGGGTCAAGCGCCAGCGCTGGATGCGGCCGATTGAAGATCTGGCCGATTGGCTTTCCGGGGACGGCAGGCACTCCCCCACCCAGGCGGCCGAATTGGCCGAAACTGCCGGCGCAATCCACAGGGCGCTGAACGCCCTCAATCTCAGCCAGCGCACGGTCATCGTGATGTACTACATCAACGAGCTCTCCTTGCAGGAGATCTCCGAAGTTCTGGATGTCCCCGTCGGGACGGTAAAATCACGCATGCATTACGGGCGCCGGGCGTTGAAAAAGGCGATGTCAGCAGAGCGCGGCGTCCTGGCAGAAATGCGCTACGAATTCACCTGATCCCCACTTCTCCCTCTCATCCCCTCAACCGAAATGCAACTCCCAGTGCCGCCGCTGATCCGGCCGGATGAACCCGCCTGCCGGGCTGCCGGATGGTTTAGAATATGGCCTGAGTGAGCGCAACCAGAGCGGAAACCCCGGTCCGGATATCGTGCTCCATCCTTTCGATACCGGCCTGGGAGGAAAACAAAGATGCTTCGATTGAGTAAACATATCCCGGTGGCCGGGCTGCTGGCTTTGCTGGCTGTGCTGGCGATCGCCTGCGCCGGCCCGGAACCGGTCCTGGAAACGATTGTGGAAACGGTGATCGTGACCCAAAAAGTGGAGGGGGAGACCGTCGAACTGGTCATTACCGCCACCCCGGAGCCGACCCAGCCCCCCGAGACCATCGAGGAAGGTCCCCGAACGCTCTTTGTCTGCATGGGGCAGGAGCCGGACACGCTCTACCCGTACGGGGGCACTTCGACAGCCATGCAGGCCGTGCTCTCCGCGGTCTACGATGGGCCGATCGACCGGCACTCTTTCGACTACAAGCCGGTGATTTTAGAGAAAATTCCCAGCCTAGCGGACGGCGATGCCATTATCCAGCCGGTTGGGGTGGCCCTGGGGGACCTGATCGTCGATGACGGCGGCTCCCCGGTGGTCCTGGGAGCAGGGGTCATCTACCGCCCCAGCGGGTGCAACAGCCCGGACTGCGCAGTCGAATATCTGCAGGGGGACGGACCGGTCACAGTCGACCAGATGGTGGTCACTTTCCGGCTGCTGCCCGGGCTGCAGTGGTCCGACGGCAATCCCCTGACCGCCTCCGATTCGCTCTACAGTTTCGGACTGGCCGCCGACCCGGATACGCCGGTGGGGAAACACACCATCGAGCGCACCGAGTCCTACGAGGCGCTGGATGACATCACCGTTGCGTGGACCGGTCTGCCAGGATACCTCGACCCCGATTACCGCCTGAATTTTTGGACCCCTTACCCGGAGCATCTCTGGGGACAATTGGATGCGGCCGATTTGCTGGAGGCGGAGATCTCCAGCCGGATGCCGGTCGGCTGGGGGGCGTACGTGATCGAAGAGTGGGTGCCGGGCAACAACATCCGCATGCGTAAAAATGAGAACTATTTCCGTGCGAACGAAGGCCTGCCCCTGTTCGATACCGTGGTTTTCCGCATGGTGGGGGAGAACCCGAACGCCAACATCGCCAAAATCCTTTCGGGGGAATGCGATATCGTCGACCGCACCTCCCAACTCGCCGGGCAGAGCGAACTGCTGCTCGAACTGCAGACGATCGGGCAGGTGGACCCCGAATTCGTCACCGAACCGATATTCGAACACGTCGATTTCGGGATCCTGCCTTCTTGCAGCCAGGATGGCAGCTGGTCACAGTGCCTGCGGGAGGGGCGGCCGAATTTCTTCGGAGATGTGCGCGTGCGCCAGGCGATCGCCATGTGCATCGACCGCCAGGCGATCGTGGATACCGTCCTTTTCGGCCAGTCAGTCGTGCTGGACACCTACGTGCCGCCGGATCACCCGCTGTTCAACCCGGATGTGGTGCGCTTCCCCTACGACCCGCAGGCCGCCGCCGCTCTGCTCGATGAGGCCGGCTGGTTGATGGGCGAGGACGGGGTGCGCCTGTACACCGGGGAGGACACCACCATCCTGCCGAACACCCGCCTGTCCTTCCGCTATTCCACCACCTCCTCGCGGCAGCAGGTCGCCCAGCAGATCAGCCTGACCCTGGCACAGTGCGGCATCGACGCACGCCCGGACTACCTCCCGGTAGGGGAATTCTTCGCCGCCGGGCCGGACGCCCTGCTGATAGGGCGCAATTTTGACCTGGCCCAATACAACTGGCCGACCGGCATCGAGCCGCCGTGCAGCCTGTGGACCAGCGACCACATCCCGGGCGAAGACCTGGAACAGTACCCCCTGGGGCTGAACGGCCTGAACTACCCCGGCTACTCGAACACCGATTTTGATGTCGCCTGCAGCGCCGCCACCCAGTCCTTGTTTGGGCAGGAAGGGTACCGGCAGAACCACCTGCTGGCACAGGAGATTTTCGCCGCCGAGTTGCCCGTCATCCCGCTGTACCTGACCGTCAAGCTGGCCGCCACACGGCCGGACATGTGCAACTTCATCATGGACCCGACCGCCCTGAGCGAGATGTGGAATATCGAAGCGTTTGATTATGGGGAGGCGTGCGTGGAATAACCGCGCAGCCAAAGTTTTAGGCGGGTCCCGGCTTTCAATCGCTGAAAAACACAACCTGGATATGCTGGTTCAGCACCTGGCCGCGTGTGAGCTGGCCCAGCGTGTAGCAGCCGGCGATCGGGATGTCCGCTCCTGCCTCCTGCCGCACCGCGCCGGCGATGTCGATCGGCTGGACCTCCCCCAGCATCTGCCAGGCGACATCGGCCACCACCAGGGCCATGCGCGGCTCGCCCCCGCCCAGCGATTCCCGGGCCTGTTTTGCAGCGCGGTGTACGGCTTGCCGGCAGGCGCCGGCACTGCTCACCAGGAGGTGGCCGGTGGAATCGGGGGTCACAGGCGCCGTCATGCGAAGGCTGCCGTCCATTTCCACCCGCAGCGGGGAGCGTAAAAGCAGGCCACCGCTGTCCTGCTCGAGCCCGATCGGGTACAGCCTTACCAGTTCGTTCAGAGGGGGCCGCAGCCAGCGGGGCGTATCCTGCCCGAATGTTTTGGCGAAATAGGCTGTCGGCGGCTCGCGGTCGATTTCGAGGATGCGTGTCCCCTCCGCCCGCGTAATTTTGAAATACAACCCGACCGGGCGCCAGCCGTGGTCCACCCCGATGCCAATGCGGACATCCCCTGAAAGGTGCGCTGCGCAGGCGCCTCCCGCCCCCCCCTCACGGTTACCGAAGAGAAAAGGCTCCCCCGGGCCGGGATGCCCGGCAGCCAGGCCGCCTGCCAGGGCGGAGGCGCATTTTGCGGCCAGCCCTTCGGCCAGCTCCAGCTGGTAATCGGAAGTGCCGTCCGCAAACAGGAACAGCGCCCCCGCAGCGACCCCCTCCAGCTTCATTTGCTTGAGGATGCGGTCGGCACGCCGGGCGGGGAAACGGCCTTCAGGCTCCCACCACCCGGCCGAAGCGCGCAGGCCGCGCCCTGCCACCAGGGCGACGGCGATCCCCGTGTCCTGCTGGCCCTCCCCGGTCAGCAGGGCGGGGGCGGTCAGGCCCACCACAGGGGTGTCCCGCAGTTGGGCGTTGGCGCCATTGAGCACATCTTGCAGCCGGTATCCGCCGGCGGCGAAAATAAAGGCCAGGGCGATGTCCTCGCCAGCCCTCCCCATACCCTCCCGGGCCCGGTCGATCGCCCGGATGCAGACGTCCCGCCCGTCACTCCCTTCGGCGTACCCGCAGGAAAATGTGCTCGCCACGACTCGTTCTATTCCAATTCGGCGATCGGCATGGTGAAATGAAACGATGTGCCCTTGCCGTACTCGCTTTCAAACCAGATCCGGCCGCCCTGCATATCGACCAGGCTCTTGGTGATGTTCAGCCCCAGGCCAGTGCCGGGCGCTTCGCGCGCCTTCTGGTCATCGGAGCGGAAAAATTTGGTGAAGATCTTTTCCTGGTCCTCCGGCTTGATGCCGATTCCGGTGTCGCGGACCGTGACCTTGATACTGCGGTCGACATATTCCTTCCCGTTCCATTCCGGATGGGGCCCGGCCTCCAAATCAATTCGCCCGCCGGCCGGGGTGTATTTGTAAGCGTTGCTCAACAGGTTGACCATCACCTGCACCAGACGGGTGCGATCGCCCCAGACCTCCGGCAGGCTTTCGGGGATGTCCACTTCCAGGATCTGCTCTTTTTGATCGATCTGGCCGCGCACTGAGCGCAGGACCTCCTCGGAGATGGCCTCCAGGGAGACCGGCTCGTATTCCAGGTTGAGGCGGCCGGCCTCAATGCGGGAAATATCGGTCAGGTCCGAGACCAGCGTCGCCATACGGTCCACATTGGTGCGGATGGTCGACAGGAACCCGGCCTGCGCCTCGTTGACCTCGCCGACCGCGCCGGCGGACAGCAGGTCCGCATAGCCCTTGATGGAGGTCATCGGCGTCTTCAGTTCGTGCGAGACGAAAGAGATGAAATCGCTTTTGGCGATATTGGCCTCCTGGACTTCAGCGTAGAACTGGGCGTTGGCAATGGCGATGGCGGCGTGGTCGGTCAGGCGGGTCAGGAAATCGGCGGTCCCGCCGGTGAATTTTTCGCCGGTGGCGCTTTCCATCAGGATCAGGCCGATCGGCACGCCTTCCCGCTGGATCGGGGCTGCGATCTGGCTGCGGGCATCCGGGCTGAGGTGTTCGCGGCGGTTGCCGTCCAGAACAGGCTCGTGGACCTCCACCCGGCCACGGAAAAGCGCATCCTGAACGACCGGCAGGTTGACAAAAACCTGCTGGCCTTCTCCCTGGAAATCGAAGTCATAGCCGCGGGCGTCCTTGATCTCCAGCCCGGTCTCCTCCACCACCGCGACTACCCCGCTGTCGGCGTCGGACTGGCGCATGGCCCAATCCAGCGTGATATGCATCGCCCGGCTGAGGTCCAGGCTGGCGTTCAGCTCGCGGTCGATGCGCTGCATGACGGAAAGCTCTTCGACGCGCGCCGCCAGCGCCTGGTCCGTCATGGTGAACAGGCGGGCGTTTTCGACGGCGATCCCGGCCTGGGCTGAAAACGCGCTCAGCAGGCCTTCATCGACGGCGGTGAACGGGGCGTGGTCGCGCTTGTTCATCACCTCGATGACGCCGATGATCTCGTCGCGCACCTGCATGGGCACGACCAGGAGGGAGCGGGTCTTGAATCCGCTCTCCCGGTCGGCCTGTTCGAACCAGTCTTTGCTCTGGTGGACGTTGTTGTCGATGATCGCTTTCCGCTCTTCGACCGCTTTGCCGACCAGCCCCGCCCCGGGCGGCAGGCGCATGCCGAGCAGGTTCTGTGCGCCGCCCACCACCACCTCGAACACCAGCTCGCCCGTCCCTTTATTCAGCAAGAACAGGCTGCCCGCCTCGCAGTTCAGGATCTCCACCGCGCTTTCCAGGATGCGTTTGAGCAGCGGGTCCAGCTCCAGCTCGGACGTCAGGCTGCGGGCCACCTGGTTCAGGACGGTGAGCTGGAAAGCGCGCTGCTCGGATTCGTTCAGCAGCTGGGTCTTGACGATCGCGCCGGCCGCCTGGTCGGCGATCGACTGCAGCAAATTCTGCTGGCCGGTGGTGTAAAACGCTGCGGGGTCCCGGCTGCCGAGGCTGATCGCCCCGATCGTGCGGATGTCGGTGTTCAGCGGCACCCCAACCCAGGCGTAAAGGCCCTGCTCGGTCGGGATCACGCCGCGGCGGCGGCACTCCTGGTCGTAGTCCTCCGTCAGGATCGGGCGCTGGGTGCGGACCACCTCCTGCTCGAGGCCGAAACCCACAGGCAGGATGGTGCCCTCTTTTTCCGTCAGGCGGTCCTCGCCGTCCAGGTAAAAGGCATGGCGGAAGGTATCGGTCACGTCATCGAAGACTGTGATGCGGAAATAATGGGCTTCCAGCACCTGGACGGTCTGGGCGTAGATCAGTTCCAGGATGTCGTCAAAGTTGAGGGTGACGTTGACCCCCTGGGCGATGCGCCCGAGGACGTTCATCTCGTGGACGCGGCGCTGCAGGTCGAAAACCACCTGGGCCCGTTCGATCGCCAGCGCGGCCTGGTCGCAAAGCGACTGGAGAAATGAGAGGTCGCGCCGGTCGTAGGGCTCCCCGCTGCTCCGCGGGCCCAGGGCCAGCCAGCCTGCCAGCCCCTGGCGGCCGAGGAGCGGGACGAAAAGCTGGGCCCCGAGCAGGACCAGACGGGCCCGGTCCGGCTTCAAGGACCGGGGCAGGGCGTTGGGATCCCCGACAAAAAGCGGGCTTTTCTCGGCGGACAGGTAGGCGGTCAGGGCGCTCTGGGCGCTGAAGCGGATATCGGTGGCGCGCCCGCCTCCGTCTGCCGGCGCCGCCAGGTACTGGTCGGTCAGGGGGTCCAGCAGATAGATGTAGGCGCTTTCAGGCTGCAGGCTATCCAGCGCGTACCTGCGCAGCAGCTGGATGATCCCGGGCAGTTCGACCGCCTCGGTCATCCGGCGGCTAAACTCCTGAAGGCGCTCCTGGTACACGGTCTGGCCGCGGAAAAATATGGCGTCGATCGAACCCTGCAGCCGTTCCCGCAATGGGATGAGGGCGATCGCCAGCAGCACGACCAGCAAACCGATCAGCAGGGGGCTGTTGGCGGGCAGGGCCTGGCCCAGGAGCGTTCCTGCGCCCCAGGCCAGCAGCACGTAGGTGGCAGCGGCCAGGATCGTCAGCCCGGCATAATTGAAGGCCCTGCTGAGAAGGAAATCGGTGTTGACAAAGCGGTAGCGCAGGATGGCATAGCTGTGCGCCAGGGGGAAAATCACCAGCGGGATCAGGAGCAGCGGGGTAAACCCAAACCGCGGGTCCACCGTCTGCAGGACGAACCACAGGCTAAGGGGCGAAAAAGCGACCAGCCCTCCGACTAAAATCATGCGCGCCTGTTCGCGAACAATGGGGGACTCGTCCCGGAATCGACGGACCACGGTGGTGGCAAAATAGACCAGCGCAGCCAGGGCCCCAAAAATGTAGCCAGCTCGCCAGGCCAGGTTGTAGGCCAGCGGCGTGGAAAGGTCGAAAAGGGTGCTGTAAGCGGCGTAAAAAAGGAAAGGCAGCGGGAGCAGTGGCACCCAGCGAAGGATCGGGTAGCGGCGGACAAAACCCGCTTCGCGCGGGTACAGCACGGCCATGATCAGCAGGCCGCTGCCGGCCAGGTAAAGGGCGCCGCTCCAGATGAACGGCAGCCGGCTGGTCGTGAAAGCGTCAAATAGGGCTGCCAGGGTCAGGGCGATGGAGGTGGCAAAGAGCACAAAAGCCCGGCCGGCGGCCTCCCCGCGCCGCAGGTTGAAGACCCAAATGCTGGCGATCAGGTAGATCAGCCCGAGTAGATACGGCAGCAGAAAGTACGTCAGCTGGTCGAGGACGGGAAAACGGCTGAGCGTGACCTGCATGGTGCGGATCTCGCCGCCCGGAAGCTGGAGGGCCTGGACCTCGACCAGCTCCCCGACCTGGTGCTGGCGCAGCTGGCGCTGCAACTCCGCCGGGGAGCGGACGGGCTGGCCAGCGACGGACTGGATCTGCCAGCCAAACGTGTCCAGCCCCTGGCGGTGGGCATCCCAGGAAACATCGCCGCGCGGGCCCAGACCGTTAGTCAGCATCGTGTTTTCGACGAAAACCCCCAGGAAGGGCGTCCGGATCCAGTTGATTGCCAGAATTGGAACGATCGCAAAAATAATGACGGCTGCAAACTGGTAAACGGTCGCCGCAAGAATACTGATACGGTCCTGCAGGCTGCGTTCTTCGGCAGGCGCGGGGACGGCGGTTGCGTCCAGCATGATTCAATTTTATGCCAGGCCCGGCGGCATGGCAAGCGGACCATCAGGTGCGTTGGAGAGTCCCTTGGGCGGGTTCGCGCTGAAAACCTTTCCGAAAAAACGTCTGGGGCCAGATCTCGGAACCCATCCGCACCGCCTGCCGCCCGCGGGTCAAGGGGCGCTGCTGCGCAAACGCCGGAACCGGCAGCGACTGGATGAACGGATGGCGCTAGGGGACGACCGGCCGGCCGAAACCCGCCAGCTCAAAAAAGCCGGTGTTGCCGCCGTTCGTATCCACGGCGTCGAAGCGCAGGGTGGAGGCGGTGAAATCCACCTCGAAGGCGTACGCCTGGGAGGCGTCATCCAGCTCGAACGGGCCGTGGACCTCGCCGGCGTCGGTGGTGACCGTGAAGGAGAAAATCTGGGCGGTATTGTTGGTCATCGAGCGGGTGTGCACGAGCAGGCGCTCAAAATGCACGGCCTGGGGCAGCTCGATCTCGATGTAAGCCGCGTCTCCATCGCCGTCAGAGGACCAGGCAGTGCCCGTCTGCCCGTCAATCGCGCTGTCCGCGCCCCAGGACTGGTCGTTGCGGGCGCCGCCGAAATTGCTGCTGACCGCCCGTACCCGTGCGCCGGCTTCGAGTGAAAGCCAGTTGGTCTCCCCGGCATTGGGATCGTCTTCGGTCGGCTCGGTTCGGAAAGTGAAATCCCCCGACTGGTAAACGTTGCCCTGGTTGTCGGTGGCGTTGATCTTGTAGTGGTAAAGGGTGTCCGGCTGGAGGTTGGCGAAGGTCAGAACATGGTCCAGGGTGGCCCCATCCATCATCGGCAGGGTGGCGACCTGGCCGTATTCGGTCGTCTCGCCATATGGCGCATTGCAGACCGTCGGCACGCCGCTGTCGAAGGAAATCGTGACCGAGCGGCTGCTGCTGGCAATCACGGTCGGACCCTCAAATCCGCCCGGAATGTCCTCCAGGGTCAGGGCGCCGTTGATAGTTTCGATCCGGGTTTCGGTGGGGGAATCCGCCTGAACGCAGCCCGTTGCGAATGCCAGCAGCAAGAAAACACAAAGGGCTGTCTGGCCAGGGGAAAGTTTGATCTGCATCGCCGCCTCCTGTTCAGGACTCAACCACAGCGCACCTCGAAGTGGTGCCGCATTGCTGCATCTTACCGCATCCCGGGAAAAGTGGGCACAGGGACGAATGGAAAAGACATCGGTGTATACAAACCATTGACAAATTCAAAAAACAATGTATAATCTTTGTATATTACTCGGAGGAACCTGATGAAACTAAAAAATCTCAGCAAGACCAGCTTCTTGATCGCAGCCGGAATGTCCTTCCTGTTTTCGATCTACCTGTGGTTTTTCGTCTCCAAGGAGCAGGGTCTGTTTGTCGGCCTTTGGGTGCCGACCATCCTCTCCCTGGGCACCTTGATCTTTTCCCAAAACGGAGAATCCTCATGAACGACGCCTTCATCTTCATTTTCGGTGTGGTTGTGACGGCCGTGGCCATCGGTCCGCTTTTGTACGCCGCGGCCATCGACTCCCGCAAAAAGTGAACCGCGCGCAAGGGGCGGAGCAGCCCCTGATCCTGGTCACCGGAGCGACCGGCTACATTGGCGGGCGGCTGGTCCCCCGCCTACTGGAAGCCGGCTACCGCGTGCGGCTGTTCGTGCGCGACCCGCAGCGGCTCCAGGGGCACCCCTGGTTTCCCCAGGTTGAAGTTTTCACGGGGGATGTGCTGGAAGAGGAGACCCTGGGGCCGGCCATGCAGGGCGTCCATGCTGCGTATTACCTGATCCACAGCATGAGCAGTTCCCGCAATTTCCACGAGCGGGACGTGCGCGCCGCCGAGAATTTCGGCGCCGCTGCCCGGGGTGCATCGGTCGAGCAGATTATTTACCTCGGCGGCCTGGGGGATTCGGACCAGGAGCTGTCCGAGCACCTGCGTTCCCGCCAGATCACCGGTGAAACCCTGCGCCGCTCCGGAGTGCCGGTGACGGAATTCCGCGCCGCGGTGATCGTCGGATCCGGCAGTGTCTCCTACGAGATGCTGCGCTACCTGACCGAACGCGTGCCGATCATGATCTGCCCGCGCTGGGTATACACACGCATCCAGCCGATCGCCATCCGCGATGTGCTGCAGTACCTGGTGGCCGCGCTCGAAAAACCCGAGGCCCGGGACCAGATCATCGAAATCGGCAGCCAGGACACTCTGACCTACCGGGAGATGATCACGGGTTACGCCCAGGTGCGCGGCCTGAAACGCTACCTCATCCCGGTCCCCCTGCTGACGCCCTACCTGTCTTCCTATTGGGTTCACTGGGTGACGCCCATCCCGGCTTCCATCGCTCGCCCGCTGATCGAGGGGCTGCGCTATGAAGTCGTGGCGGACGACGCATTGGCCCGGCGCCTGTTCCCCCAGATCAAGCCGATGGGCTACCTCGAAGCCGTGCGGCGCGCCCTGGAGCGCCTGGATGCCGGCGAAGTGGAGACTTCCTGGAGCGATTCGCTCTTCTCCAGCCAGCAGGATTCCAAGCCGGTCGTCCTCAAAACTCTGGACGGCATGATCGTCGAGAACCGGCAGGTCGAGGTCGAGGCGGAGCCGGTCCAGGTCTTCAGGACATTTACTTCGATCGGCGGAAAAAATGGGTATGGCTACATGGACTGGGCCTGGCGCCTGCGCGGCGTCCTGGACCGCATGGTGGGCGGGGTGGGCTTCCGCCGTGGCCGGCGCTCGGAAAGGCGCGTGCGCGTCGGTGATGCCATCGATTTCTGGCGCGTCGAAGCGGTTGAAGCCGGCGAGATGATCCGCCTGCGGGCTGAAATGC
>JBFKII010000005.1:0-36900 GCA_041632295.1 Anaerolineales bacterium
CCGTCTTGTGGGCGCTCCTGCTCCTTGGCCTGGTGGTATCTGCGTTTTCCGGCGCGGGTTTTTAGATGGATCTTCAACCGCTGGCGTTGGTGGTCACGGTGATATCGGGGGCCTTTTTTTTGCTATTTCGCAACTGGCGTGTTACCCTGATCGCCCTCAGCGTCCAGTATCTGGCCGTTTTCAGTTGGGTGATGGCGATCTGGGGGCTTGAACTGGCGGCTGTCAAGCTGATAACCGGTTGGATGGCGGTCGCGATCCTGGGAGCCACGCTGCGCGGCAGCCCGGCTGACGTAGATGATGACGACACCGGTATACTTTTCAAACTGTTTATTTTCATCATCTTGCTCCTGGTTGGCTGGTCATCGGGAGGGGATGTGGGGGATTGGTTGAACGGGGTTTCGGAGCAGGCGGGATTTGCGGGTATCGTTTTGATCGGCACCGCGCTGCTCAGGCTGGGATTCCACACGCGCGCGCTCCAGATCGTCTTTTGTTTGCTGTTTCTGTTATCCGGTTTTGAGCTTTGGTATGCGGTTTTGGACAACTCCACCCTGACCGCCGTCCTGTTGGGAGTATCCAACCTTGCCATCGCTCTGGTCGGCGCTTTTTTGCACGTTCAGGAAATTTCCGGGTCGAGCCTGACGGCCGAATAATGTCCGCACCCTTTTTATTCATCCTGCTGCCGTTCCTGTTCAGCCTGGCCGCCCTGAGTGTTTCCCGTTGGGAAAAGCCGCTGGCCGCTTTTGGGACCGTGCTTCCTGCGCTGCTGGCATGGATCGCCTGGAATCTTCCGATCGGATCGCCATTCAATTTCGGCCCCTGGAGCCCGCAGATCGAGCCTGTTATGCGCATTTTTGGGGTGGGGCTGAGGCTGGGAGAGGGTTCCCGCGCACTGCTGGCGCTGGTTTACGGAGGGGTCACGCTCTGGTCGCTGGCCGCCCACATCACCCGGCAGGAGCCCAGATTCATATTGCTCCAGCTGGTTTACATCTCGCTGCTGGTGGGCGTCCTGGCGGTGCCCGGGTTGGTGCTGGCTGCGGTGATGATCCTGTTCAGTGTGCTGACAGGTGTAGTCATTCTGACGGCCGAAGCGCCTCGGGCAACCTCCGTGACTGGGGCCCTCGGGTTTATGACCTTCAGTACGTTGGCGATCCCTTTCCTGATGATGGCCGCCGGCCTGATCCCGGGGTTGGGCGGCAGCCCGGCAGAACTGGATGCCGTGCTGCGGCCGTCAATTTTCCTGGGGCTTGGTTTCGCCTTTTTGCTGGCGGTTTTCCCTTTTTACGCCTGGCTGCCGCGTTTGACCGAATTCAACCATCCCTTGCGGGTGGCATTTGTCGTCGGGTTGATGAATATCGCCGTATCCGTCCTCGGGATCGTCCTGGTGAACAGCATTGTCTGGCTGAGGGAAAGCGAGCGCCTGTTTGCTGTGCTGCGGTTTACCGGCCTGCTCGTGGTTGTGACCGCGGGTTTTTGGTCCGCATTCCAGCGGGATTGGGGTCGTCAAATGGGTTTTTCGATGCTGGTCGAAAATGGGCTCGTGCTGATCGCCCTTGGGAGCGGCCTGGACACCGGCATTCCCCTAATCGGATCCCTGCTGCTGGTCCGGATTCCCGCCTATCTTGTTTGGGGCATGGGGATGGCGCTGCTGCGCGAGCACTCGGGCTCCCTGGACCTTGCCGGGCTGGAAGGGGTGGGAATCCGGCACCCAATTTTGGGTGCGGCAACCCTGGCTGGCCATTTTTCTGTGGTTGGATTCCCCTTGTTGGCCGGATTTGTCCCGCGAATTTCCCTGATTTTTACTCTCGGAGCGGTGCCGGAGGCTATCGGTATTTGGGCAGCGATGCTGGGGATGGCGGTTGGCGGTCTGCGTACGCTTTCGATCGTCTTTTTACGGCCGTCCAAGAACGTTCAGGCCGCGGAGACAACCGGAGAGGACCCATTGCTGCAACGGTTCCAGCAGGGCCTGCTGGTGTTTGGCACGCTGATGTTGCTGGTTTTCGGCATATTTCCCCAGGTGTACACTGCATTCGTTGCCAGATTTCCCCTGATATTCAGCCAATTTGCCCGGTGATCACTGTGCTATAATTGCGCCGTTTAAAAGGCTTTGGACGATGCGACGGCTTTGCTGTTGAAACGAAAGCAATTCGGATGCCGGAGGGGGGATATGGTGGTCTGAGGCCGGATCTCGGCCCTGAAACACGGATGAATGAGCGGAGAGATTCCTATGGAAAATGAACAATTACTGAAACGAGTCGACTGGATCGACGAAGAGCGGCGCAAGGATAAATCTGTCATCGCCGGTCTCGAAAACCGGGTCAATTCACTGGAAGGCAGCCTGGCCGCGGCCGACAAGCTGATCCACGAGCTTTCCAGCGAGCTGACCCACTTAAAAACCATCCTTGCGCGCATCGATACCTTCGAAGACTCGATTACGAAGCTTCGCACAGAGAACAACCGCCGGATGGATGAGATTGAGAAAAACCGGCGTGAGCAGGAAGAGAAGGTCGAAGAGTTGCGCCGGGTCCAATTTGAAGGGATCCACAAGTCGGTGAATGACATCCGCAAAGAGCTCGAGCAGTTCCCGGATATTCACGAGCAGATCAAGCTCCGGGTGGACGAAGAGGCCCGGCTGAACAGGAAGCTGGATGAGTTCCAGGTCCAGATCGTCAATGTGAAGCGGGACGACGAGGAGATCGCGCGCACGCTGCGGTTGCTGGAGGAAGGCCGGCGCCGGGACGACAAACGCCTTTCCGACCTTCAGGGGGAGTCGATCGCCCTGCGGAAACGGGCGGACGAACAGCGCGGCAAACTCGATCTGGCTGCGGACACCCTTCGCAAGGTGGAAAACCGCCTGAATGAGTTGGCGACCGTCGAGAGCGAGCGGCGCGATTCCTACAACGCTTTCGTTGAAAAACAGACACTTTCCCAGGTGGAACGCGACCGCAAATGGAGCGAATGGCAGGCGCGCTTCGAAACCATCGAAAAGCAAACGATGGAATTCGAAAGCAAAATGCAGGAACTGCATACCACCAATCGGGATGTCCGCCGGGCCCAGGAAACCGTCGAATCCGTCTCCGAACGGGTCGAAAGGCGCATGAACGAAATCACGGAAATGCAGCGCCTCGCTGAGGACCGCTTCCGGCAGGAATGGACGACCTTTAAGGCCGATGACCAAAAGCGCTGGACCAACTATACGCTCACCCAGGATGAGCAGATCCGGGAGGCCAACCGCTCCCAGACGCGCGTCACGGAGCGGATCACGAACATCGAAGAGCAGGTGCAGTCCGTAGAAGATACGGTCGACCAGATGGCAGAGCAGACCGAGACCCGCCTGCAACGGCTGCTGGCCCTGGCGCGCGATTGGGCTGCTGAATACGAACAGATTTTTGGGCGGGCAGGGCGCTGAAATTTAGAAAATGCGAGTGATCGGAACCGCCGGCCACGTGGACCATGGGAAATCGACCCTGGTCCAGGCACTGACCGGTGTGCACCCCGACAGGCTGAAAGAAGAACGCGAACGTGAGATGACCATCGATCTCGGGTTCGCGTTTTTCACGCTGCCCGGTGGGGAACCGGTGGGGGTTGTGGATGTGCCCGGGCACCGCGATTTCATCGAAAACATGCTGGCAGGGGTGGGGGGCATCGATGCGGTCATTTTTGTTGTGGCCGCGGACGAAGGCGTCATGCCTCAGACCCGAGAGCACCTGGCCATTCTGAATTTGCTGGACATCCCTGGTGGCGTGGTCGCTTTGACCAAGGTCGACATGGTGGACGATCCGGAATGGTTGGATCTGGTCGAAATGGAACTGCGTGAGGTCCTTGAGAGTACCAGCCTCGCCGAAGCGCCGATTTTGCGGGTGTCCGCCAGGGATGGGACCGGGATCGACGCGCTTCTCGATGCCCTCGACCAGGTGCTTTCTGGGACGCCGGTGCGCCCGGACCTGGGCAAGCCGCGCCTGCCGGTCGACCGGGTGTTCACGCTGCCCGGGTTTGGCACCATCGTGACGGGTACCTTGTTGGATGGCCGGTTGGAGGTGGGCAGCGAGGTGGAGATCCTGCCGCGCCAGATGCGGGGCCGCATCCGCGGGCTGCAGTCCCACAACCAGAAAGAGAAGGAAGCGCGAGCGGGCAGCCGGACGGCGGTCAACATTTCCGGGGTGAGCCTGGAAGAGGTCGAGCGTGGGGATTGGATCGCCCGGCCCGGAACCTACCGGCCAACCCGCCGCCTGGACCTTCAAGTCACGCTTCTGAAGGACGCCAGCCGCCCACTCAAACATAACGCCGAGGTCAAGCTTTTCCTGGGTGCAGCGGAGGTAATCGCCAGGGCCCGGGTGTTGGGCGTGGAGCAAATCCGGCCGGGGGAGCACGGGTGGTTGCAGCTGGAATTGAAAAAAGCCGTCATCGCCCGGCGTGGAGATCGTTTCATTTTGCGCCGGCCCTCCCCCGGTGAGACGATCGGAGGCGGGAGCGTGCTCGACCCGCACCCCGCGCGCCGTCACAAGCGTTTTCGCCGCTCGCTGATCGAGCGGCTTGAAGCCCTGGCTGCGGGCACTCCCGAGGATGTTCTTCAAGAAACACTCAACAGCCGGGGCTTTGCCATTGTTCGGGAACTGGAATCTCTTGCAAACCTGGAAGAAACACAGTTCAGCCGGGCAATGGAAGCATTGCTGGCGGAAGGTACAGCGATCCGCCTGGATACCTCCAGTTCGATCCTTCCGGAGAGCTTACTGGCCGCGCCTGCCTCCTGGGAAGCTTTCTGCCGCGATGTCCTGGAATCGCTCGAAGCTTACCACCGGGAACAACCTTTGCGCACAGGGATGCCCCGGGAAGCCCTGCGGAGCAAGTTGGGCCTTCCGGCTTCTATTTTTAATCCCGGGTTGGGTCGCCTCGTGGGAGAGGGCCAGATCGTCGATTCGGGTGGGATCGCTCGCCTGCCCGAACACAGCATTGCGTTCAGCTCCGAACAGAAAAGCCGGATCAGGACCTTGGAAACATTGATAGAAAAGAACCCATACGCACCTCCGACCGTCCGGATGATTCAGGAGGACATCGGGGAGCCGGCTTACGCTGCGCTGCTCGAACTCGGCCGTCTGGTCCAGGTCAGCGATGACGTCGCATTCCGGACCCAGGATTACGAAAAGATGTTGGAAACGACAAAATCGATGATACAGGCTAAGGGCAGCATCACCGTGGCGGAATTCCGCGACCGGTTCGGCACCAGCAGGAAATATGCACTCGCTTTTTTGGAACATCTGGACGCCAGCAGGGTCACCGTGCGGCAGGGAGACAAGCGAAAACTGCTTTGAATGTTCCAACTTCAGGGGTTAAAGTGGGGGTGAAAGGCTTGGTAGCCCAAATTTCCCACGAAATATTAATAAAAACCCTTTATAATAAGCCTACATAGATCTGAAAAGGCAAACCTGTCGCGAGGCAGGGACGCAAAGCTATGGGTCTGGATACCATGTCATGATGGTCAGACCGCCAGGCTGCCAGAGTCATGAACCTTCCGGCAGCCAGTTTTCTTTAAAAGCGCCGCCACGGTTCAGACTGATAAACCGCTTTTCAGTTTCGTTGCGGAGGTGCAGAATGGTGATCACAAATGCAGTAGGGCTTTATTGGGCGGTCATGCCCCCCGTTTTGGTTTTATTCATGTCCCTGGCTGCCTGGATGTCGCTGCGGCGCACGAACCAGGGGTGATAGACCAAAAACAATCACCATAAAAGACCGGAGGCTTTTTCCTCCGGTCTTTTTTTGTTATCGATCAACTCGCTTCTTCGGATTGGTAAACCCATTCACCTGCGACCATCGTCATGGTGGGTCGGATATCCTTCAGAGTATCTGGGGGGGAAACAAAGGGGTCTCTTTCCAGCACGATCAGGTCTGCGCAATAACCAGGGGACAGGCTACCGAGCCGGTTTTCGGCGCCGGCGGTGAATGCCGCACCCTGGGTGTACGCCAGCAAAGCGTCGCGGAATGAAATCCGCTGTTCGGGATACCAGCCGTCGGGGCCCGGGGATCCGTCGTGCCGGGTGCGCGTGACGGCAGCGTGCAGGCCCCAAAATGGGTTAGGCGAATCAACCGGGGCATCGGAGCCAAAGGCGAGCGGCGTGCCAAGGGACAGCAAGGTGTTCCAGGCGTAGGCATGAGCACTGCGATTCCCCCAGAATCGATCGGCTGCCCGCATATCGGAGGTAGCGTGGATAGGCTGCATAGATGCGATCACATTTAATTCCGCCAGGCGGCCGAGGTCGCCCGGATGGAGGCATTGCACGTGTTCGATCCGGTGCCGGTATGTCGGCAGTCCGTGGGACCGTTCGAATTCCCGCAGGCCGCGATAGGCGTTCAGCACCTCGTGGTTCGCCCGGTCGCCGATGGCGTGGACGGTCATTCCCAGCCCGTTGAGCGCTGCTTTTTGGCCGTGCTCCTGGATCTCCTCGGCGTCCATCAGCAGCATCCCGACATTGCTTGGATCGTCTTTATACGGCTGTAGCATCGCGGCGGTATGCGGTCCAAGGGCGCCGTCCGCGAACGCCTTTACATTTCCGATCCACAGCATCTCGTCTCCAAACCCAAAACGCAGGCCGAGACCAATGGCGTGCTCCAGATCGGCAACGGGGAGGGTTTTATGGACCCGCAAACGCAATTCCCCCCGCGCCCGCAAGATTTGCAGGGCGACAAAGCACCGCCTCCGGTCAAAATCATGGATCCCGGTCAAACCCAGCGACCAGAGCCGGCGCTGGGCGGCAGACATCTCCCTCAGGATCTGTTCTTCCGAAGGGGGCGGTTGAGCCCGATTGACGAGCCGCATAGCGCCCTCAAACAAAATTCCGCTTGGAATTCCGGCTGGATCGCGCTGCAGGGCCCCGTCTTCCGGATCGCCAGTTGAAGCATCGATCCCGGCGAGGTTTAACGCAAGGGAGTTCGCCCACCCGGCGTGCAGCGATTTGGCCGTCAAATAGATGGGATGTTCGCGGCTGATCGCATCCAGCATGGCCGCGTTGGGGAATCCGTTCAGGCCGCCGCTGCAATCCGGCCAGCTGTCTTGGTGCCAGCCGTGACCAAGCACCCATTCCCCTGGAAGCGTTTCGAGGGCCCGGCTGCGTACGTTCGCAAGGCAGGCGGCCA
Source organism: Anaerolineales bacterium (assembly GCA_041632295.1). Classification (GTDB taxonomy): domain Bacteria; phylum Chloroflexota; class Anaerolineae; order Anaerolineales; family JABWBV01; genus DATDOR01. Next base: position 7,126 of record JBFKII010000005.1, read on the forward strand.
GGGTGTCTGTCTCACAATTTACCTTTTGCAGATTGCGGGCGTATTTGCGGAAATGGATGTGGGCGTCCGTCAGGCCCGGAAGGACGGTTTTCCCCTCCAGGTTTTCAGCCTGCCCGCGAACACCAAATTCAGCTTCGATGAAATCTCGGCTGCCGGTTGCGAGTACGCGCCCTTGATCCAGCGCAATCGCCTCAACCTTTGGGCAGGCAGGGTCGAGGGTGTGTATATTTCCGTTGATCAGAATGCGCATCGGATCGTGTAGGTACTGCCTGATCCACTGGATGGACCTGTGCCGGTCAGCGGTCCAGCAGCGCTTCCACCAGGGAGTCCAACTCCTCTTCGGAAAAATAGTGGATCGTCAGGGTGCCGCCCGAGCCCTTTTTGTATGACAGGGATACGCGCGTCCCCAAATGGGCCCGCAACTGGTCTTCGATGGCTTTGATCTCCGGCAGCTGGGGGGGCTTGGGTTTGCGCGCCGCTTTCCTGCCGTTCAGTTTGCGGACAAGCTCCTCCGCCTGCCGGACGGTGTATCCCTTGTCCATGATGGTTCGCAGCGCCTGCCCCTGGGCTGTTTCGTGATTGAGACCAAGGATCGCCCGGGCATGCCCTTCAGTGATCTTATTGTCGACCAGGGCCTGCAGGACCGGCATGGATACGTTCAACAGCCGCAGGGTGTTGCTGACCGCCACCCGGCTCTTCCCGACCCGGCGGGCGATCTCGTCATGGGAAAGTCCGAACTCATCCGAAAGCTGTTTGTATGCCACCGCTGTCTCGACCGGGTTCAGGTCCGCCCTCTGGACATTTTCGATGATGGCGATCTCCAGCATCTGCTGGGGTGAGGCTTCCCGGACGATGACCGGAATGGTCTCGAGGCCTGCCAGGCGGGCAGCCTGCAGCCGCCGCTCTCCTGCAATCAGGGTGTAATCCCCGGTTTCCTCGCCTTCCGTTACCAGCAGCGGCTGGATCACCCCGTGTTCCTGGATGGAGGCTGCCAGCTCGACCAGTTCGGCGCGGTCGAACCGGCTGCGCGGCTGCCTTGGGTTGGGGGAGATATCTGCGATCGGGATATGCAAAACGCCGTCCGCGGCCCGGTCCGATTCCCTGCCGGGGATCAGCGCCTCCAATCCGCGGCCGAGGCCGGAACGTTTTCGAGCCATTAAACCATCTCCTTCTGCTGTTTTTCAACATTCGCCCGGTCCCCAGCCAGAATTTCCCGGGCCAACTGCTCGTATGCAATTGCCCCGCTCGAATCCGGTGCATAAATCGAGATCGGCTGGCCATATGAAGGCGCTTCGGCCAGGCGAACCGAGCGCGGGATCACCGTTTGAAACGCCTGGTCGCCAAAAAACCGGCGCACCTCAGCGACCACGTCAGCGGCCAGGTTGGTCCGGCTGTCGTACATCGTCAGGACCAGACCGCGAATTGAAAGTTCTGGCATCAGAGCGCTCCGCACGCGTTGGACGGTGGCGGTCAGCTGGGTGAGGCCTTCCAGGGCCAGGAACTCGCACTGCACCGGGATGATCAGCCCGGATGCGGCTGCCACAAGCCCGTTGACGGTCAGCAGACCCAGCGAAGGTGGGCAGTCGATCAAGACGTAATCAAAGCGGGGGCGGACCGGCTCCAGGGCGCGCTTCAGGCGCATCTCCCGCGCCAGCTCCTGGACCAGCTCCACCTCCGCCCCGGCCAGTGCGGGATTGGAAGGCAGCAAGGACATACCCAGTTTGGTGTTGTTCAGCAAGTGCATGGCCGCCAGCGATTGGCCGAGCAGGGCCTCGTAGGTGCCGCCGCTGACTTTTTGCTTATCGATCCCGAGGCAGGAAGTGGCGTTTCCCTGGGGGTCCAGGTCCACAAGGAGCACTCGCATTCCCTCGCGCGCCAGGTAAGCTCCCAGGTTTATGGCCGTGGTGGTTTTCCCGACGCCGCCTTTTTGGTTGACGATGGTGTACACGCGCCCCATTTTAGAAAACCTTTGCCAGGGTCCGGTGGACCTCGTTTTCTGTGGGCACACCGGCCAGCCCGGAACGGGTGACCGACTGGGCCGCCAGATGGGCGGCCACCTCGGCCGATTCGAAGGGTTCGCGGCTGCGATAATACTGGGAGAAAAAGGCGGCTGCGAAAATGTCGCCGGCCCCCACCGGGTCGACTTCTTCAACCAGTGGGCTGCGGTACGGTGTCGCATCACCGGACAGGAAAATTTTTCCGCCCCGGGCGCCCTCGGTGACCACCAGCAAATCGCTGCACTCGGAGAATTCCCGGATCAACGACCAGTCCCCGCCGACATCCTCAATGCTCAACACGGCGGCATCCGCTTTTTGCAGCACGTATCGGGATTCGGGCCATTCCGAAAATCGAACGGCACCGGCCGCATCCCAACTGCGCAGCCAACCCTGTAATGTCAGGCAAATCATCGATTCCGGGAATATCCGCAGCAGGTCCAGATCTATTTCCTGGGCGATCGGGGCGAAATGGACGATGGGTGCCTGCCTCCAGGTGTCCGGTACATGTTTGGGGCCGATCGGACCGGCAGTATGGTGGATTTTTTGCCGCCGCCCACTCGGGGTTGTGATATTTTCGAAAGTGGTACTTTGCTCGGACCAATAGCCGGCGATCGGGATACCTGAAAGCGGGTCGATTGGCATCTCCCTTCCGAGAGCCGAGACGATCCCAACCCGAAGCCCGAGGGCTCTGGTAGTCAGGGATGCGTACGTTGCCGTGCCGCCCAGCGCACACTGTCTGTCCGGGAGAACATCGCAGGATACGTGCCCAATGACCAGATAATCGATAAATTCCGGACGACTGTTGAGCATAGCCCCAATTATACTCAAGGCAGGCCCTATGCGCCTGTCTGCGCCCGGCGCCCAGTATCGCTGAAGATCAAAAAATGGGCGTTCGATCACGCCCATTCAATGGATGAAAAAGCAGACTGGCTGGTTTATGTCTGCGGGGAGATAGTCACCTTTCTGCGGCTGCCCTCCCCGATGCTTTCGGTAAACACTTCGGGGTTATCGCGCAGCTCGATATGAATGATCCGCCGCTCTGCAGGGGTCATCGGTTCCAGGTACTGGCGGCGGCCGGTTTCGACAGCCTGGCGGGCAACGGTCTGCGCCAGACGGCGGAGGCTGTCCTCCTTGCGCTGGCGATATCCCTGGACGTCGACGTTGATCAGCACCGAACGGCCAAGTTCCTTGCCGACGATCAGACGGGTGATGTACTGGAGGGCGTCCAAGGTCTCCGCTTTCCTGCCGATCAGGATGCTCATATCGTTTCCGGTGATGTCGATTTTCACAGCCGGGCGCTGGTTCGATTCTCCGGGCTCCTGCGGCATCATCCCAACGGCGACATCGGCCCGGACCCCCATTTTTTCGAGCAGTTCGTGGACGATCTCCCGAGAGATGTCGATCAGGTCGTTTTCGCTGGTCACCTGCGTGGCAGGTGCTGCTTGGACGTCTTCCTGGGCTTCCGCTGCTACGGTGGTCTGTTCGGGTTTCCCAGCCGGGGCTGGCTCCCCCCCTTCGTGGACGACGACATTTTTAACCATGCGGACTGTAGCCAGCCGGGCCCCAATGCCGAAAATCCCTTTGCTGCCTTCTTCCAGCACTTCGATGTCCACCTGGTCCCTCGAAAGGCCCAGTTCTTTCAAACCCAGGGAGATGGCTTCTTCAATGGTCGCAGCGGTAAAGTTGTATTCCTCGATGTCGGACATAAAAACGTCTTCCTCTTGCTGTTTTACTTGGTTCGGGATTTCTTTGGTTTTTGATTGCCGCTTACAGCCTTAGATTTTACTGGCTTTTTGACAGATGGCGAGTCCTGGATTTGTTTTTTGCTGCCGAAAAAGTTGCTGAAATCCAGCCGGCCCATCATGGCATACTGCAAAATCCCGACCAGGTTGGAGGCGACAAAATAGACTGCCAGGCCTGCCGGGAAAGAGTACGCCAGCCAGCCGATGAACAGCGGCATGTACAGGGTCATCATGCGTGTCATGGCCTGGCTTTGATCGTTTCCTCCAGTGCTCATCGGCGTCATCAGCTTGGTCTGCAGATAGGAGGTGACCACCACCAGGATGGCCAGCACCGGAATACCGAACTGAGGGAGGAAGGGCAAGAAAAGCCGCTCGGGCTGGCTGAGGTCCATCCACAAAAACGTGCTGTTCAGGGGGATCAACTCGGTCACATTCGGGAAGAAATCATAGATTCGCTGGGAAAACCCGATCAGTTGAAGCGGAGTGGATGCCATTCCCAGGATGATGGCCTGGTAAAGGCCGATGATTATCGGGAATTGGATCAGGGTGGGCAAACACGATCCAAAGGGGTTGACCCCCATCTCCTGATAGAGCTTCATCTGCTCCTGGGCGAGCTTTTCCCGGTCATCCTTGTACTTGGTCTGGATTTTCTGCCATTTATCGGACTTCTGGAGCTCCTGCAGCTTTTGGGTGCTCTTCATCTGCGAGGCGGTCAGCGGATAGGTGATCGTGCGCACCAGGACCGTAAAAATGATGATGGCCAGACCGAAATCTCCGACTCCATTGCCCAGGATGTCGTAGATAAACAGCAGGGCATTGGCCATCGGATCGACGATAAGGGTGTTCCACATAAGGTTAGTTCTCCGGGGTAAACGTCCAGCGCGGTACGCCGGCATGGTTCAGGGCCGTAACCAGCGTATCTCCTTCGAGGGTGGCGGCCAGGATCAGGTCATCATTGGCGACCAGGGGGCCGTACACCTTGCCTGCGATCGAAAAGCTCCAAAAAATATCGTGTTCACCGGTGAAAGCGAATATTTTTCCGTTTTCGGTTGCGAAATAAAAGGCATCATCTTTGACCAGCGGCTGCCCAAAGATGCCGCCGTCTGTCTCTGTGTAGCGCCAGGTTTCACGACCGGTTTCAGCGTCCAAAATATAAAACACCCCACTGATGTCGCCGACCAGGATGGATCCGTCCCGAATGGCCGGCGTGGACCAGACCCAGTCCTCCGTTTGGGAACGCCAAAGGACTTCACCCGTGCCGCTGTCCAGCGCGACCACTTCGTTACCGAATGTCCCGACGTACAGCCGCCCCTCACTGAGCAGGGGAGGGGCGCCCACCGACGCTCCCAGGTCGGTCGCCCAGCGTTCCGCCCCGGTCTGCGGGTCAAGTGCATGGACGCGCCGGTCCAGCCCGGCCAGGAACAGCATTTCACCGTCGAATGCGGGGCGGGCCCACTGCGGCTCTTCGGTCCGGAACGGTTCCGGCCACAGCGGCTGGCCGGTCAGGGTCAGCGCATACAGGTTGTGGTCGGCGGAAGCGGCGTATAGGCCATTTTCCGTCGCCAGCACGCCGGCGATGAAGCGGTTCTGAGCCTCGCCGAACTGCCAGCCGTTGGGCTGGCCGTTTTGCGGGTTGAGGCTGTAAATCGTGTTGTCGTAGCCGGCCACGATCAGCTGGCGCTCATCATCCGCCAGGGCCGGCGGAGCGAAAAATGAAATATTGCGGTCGGCTTCCGTAGGAAAGCGCCATTTTTCCACGCCAGAGTCGGCGTTGAGGGCGTGTACGCTGGAAGCATAGGCGACGAACACTGTATCTTCTGTAGCGAACAGTCCCGGCCAGCTCGTGGCGGCAAGGCGGTCGCTGCCGGAGCAGCCGGAAATCAGCAGAGCGGAAAATAGTATTGCGGAAATCGCGAAAAGGCGTATTTTCATCCGTTTTTTAAAGAGGCGTACCCTCGTTGGTTTATTTTTCAGGCACCGGGTCGTACCCGCCTGGATTAAAGGGATTGCAGCGCAGCACCCGCCACGCAGCCATCCAGCCCCCTTTCAGCACCCCAAAGCGGTAAATCGCCTGGAAGCCATAGTGGGAGCAGGTCGGATAAAAGCGGCAGGTGTCGGAAGGCATGGCTCGGGACAGGGTCACCTGGTACAACCTGATCAGTCCGAGGACCGGAAAACGGGCCAGGGTTTGGAAACGGACCGGCAGGTCTCGCAGCGGAGGGTCCCGGTGCAGGTGGATTTCTTCGTGGATCGTGCTGTTGTGAGCCATGCAATTTCAGTCGATCATTACCGAGCGCCGCAGGAGAGTTTTGATCGCCTGCTCCAGCTCGTGTGGTTGCGCCATGGTGATCGATCTTCGGGCGATAAAAATCAGATCCCAGCCAGAGGCGATATCAGGGGCGATTGGGTTCAGCACCCCACGGATCCGGCGTTTGGCCCGGTTACGCAGTACGGCGCCGCCGACGGATTTTCCGGCCGCAACCCCGATTCGGGTGCGATCACTTTCGTTGGAAAGTTTGACCAGCACGACAAACGGGTGGGCATATGATTTCCCAAACCGCCGCACCCGCTGAAAATCCGTCTGTTTTCTGAGACGAAATCTGCGTTTCACCGACCATTTGCCCAGGACACCCGGTGCAACTGGCTTTCAATGGCTCAGTTACTTGCTTTTCCAGTTGATCCGCTTGACGTGGTTGTTCATCGAAGGGGATAGCTGTTTCCGTCTCTTCAGCCGGCGTCTTTTCAACACCTGCCGCCCGGTGCGGGTGGACATGCGGCTGCGGAAACCGTGAATGCGCAGTCGTCGTCGAATTTTCGGTTGGTAGGTTCGCTTCGGCATATAAAACCTCTATACAACGATCCGGCCTGCAAATCTGCCCGGCCCCATAGGCCGTTTCGCGGCCAGAAACGGCACGAGATCGCTTACCAGATAGGATTGAGTGGTTCTGGCTTCTGAACAGGTAGCCGGGCGATTATACCGCAAGCCCATCGATTTGGTAAGCCTGTTTGGATGATTTTTCACAAACTTGAAGTCGATTACAATGGTATACGCAGCTTGCTGCGCCGGGTTGCAGCCCCGCTGCGGGCAGCAGCGGACCTGTGAACCCGCACCAAGCGCGCTAATCAAGCAATCACACCATCAAAGCAATCCAAACCAGATTTCGGAAACGATAATGCAGATTCTAGCGGTGGATGTCGGCACGGGCACCCAGGATATTTTTCTCTTTGATAGCCGCATGGCGGTTGAAAACGGGTTCAAGATGGTGCTGCCATCCCCGACTATGATCGTCCGTCGAAAAATCCAGGCGGCGACCCGGCAAAGGGATCCGATCGTGCTGACCGGCGTGACGATGGGCGGCGGCCCATCCCATTGGGCGGTCGAAGATCATCTGGCAGAGGGACTGCCCGTTTACGCCACCCCGGACGCAGCCCGTTCGTTCAACGACGACCTGGAGGTGCTGCGCGACCAGGGGATCACAGTGGTATCCGAAGAGGAGGCCAGTGTGCTGGCCCAGGACTGCCCGTCTTTTGAACTGCGAGATTTTGATTACCCGGCGATCCGGGATGCGTTCCAGGCATTCGGCGTCTCGCTGGACGGGCTGGCCGCGGTTGCCGTGGCGGTGTTCGACCATGGCGCGGCGCCGCCAGGATATTCCGACCGGAAATTCCGCTTCGAATATATCGAGCAGCGAGTGGTTGCTGAAAACCGCTTGAGCGCTTTCGCCTTTCCTGCGGACCGAATCCCGCCCATCATGACGCGCATGCAGGCGGTTGCCCGCTCGGCCGGTGAGTTGGATGCGCCTTTGATGATGATGGACACGGCTCCTGCAGCGGTCCTGGGAGCCACGCTGGATCCGCGCGTCGGGGCACAGGACCGTTCGATCATCGCCAATATCGGCAACTTCCACACGCTCGCCTTTCGACTCGGGCCGGGCGGCATTGAGGGGGTCTTCGAGCATCACACCGGTTTCATGAGCCGGAAAAAGCTGGAGAGTCTGTTCGGGGCCTTCGCAGCCGGAGAATTGACGGACGATTACGTTTTTGCGGACCAGGGTCACGGGGCCCGGATCCTTTCCGATTTGCCGCTGCCGTTGGAACGCGATATGCAAAATCTAGCCGTGATCGGACCGCGGCGCGGGATGATGGTCGGCTCGAATCTTCAGCCGTATTTTGCCGCCCCCTTCGGGGACATGATGCTTGTGGGTTGCTTCGGGCTGCTGGCCGCTGCTGCGGATGTTTTCCCTTCCCTGGCCGGTCCGATCCGGGCCGGGCTGCGCACCGACGGCGCGCAGGGTGCGCCCCCCTGGGAGCTGGAATCCACTTGAGATCCTGGCCTTTGGCCAGGATGTAGTCAAAGAAAAAGCGTTGGTGAAAAACAATACGGGCCGCTCGTCGAGCGGCCCGTGGCTGTGCGATTACCTGCGCCGTCCGGCGACCAGGCTGGCGTAGTACAGGAGTTGCAAAAGCGCCGTCACCAGCCCCGCAACGTAAGTCAGGGCCGCGGCGTTCAGCACAGCATTGACGCCGCGCTGCTCCTCGGCGGTCTGGATCAGCCCGGCATTGCGCAGCAGCGTCTTTGCCCGGGCGGAGGCGTTGAACTCGACCGGCAGCGTGGCCAGGGCAAAAAGCGCGCCACTGGCGAAAAACACCACGCCCAGCCAGGCAAGGGTGGTGAAATTCAGCAACAGGCCGGCGAAAATGAAAATCCAGCCCATCCATGAGCCGATGTTGACGGCCGGGACCAGCATGCTTCGGAATCGCAGCGGAAAGTACCCTTCTTTATCCTGCATGGCGTGACCCAGCTCGTGGGCTGCGATGGCCAGGGCAGCCACGGAGTTTCCACGGTACACTCCTTCCGAAAGGCGAAGGACGCGTTTGCGGGGGTCGTAATGGTCGCTGAGCTCTCCGCGCACGCCTTCGATCGAGACACCGTACAGGGCGCCGTGCTGCATCAACCGGCGGGCAGCCTCTTCCCCCGTTACGCCTGAACGAGCCCGGATGCCCGACCAGCGGTTATACGCCGATCGCACGTACCATTGGGCGGCCATCATCAGAAGTATGGCCGGAAGCATGTACAGAATGTATTGGGAGTTGAATATTCCCATTTCTCAACCTCTCTGCAGGGGAGAACCCCGCTTTACGAAGAACCTTGGGTCAGGATTTCGATCGCACGCTCCAGTTGCGGGTCCAGTCCGGCCTCGATTTGCGCATCGGTGATCTCGATGACGATATCCGGAAGCAGGCCGGTCCCATGGATTTGCCTCTCTTCGGGCGTGAACCAGGATGCGATGGTGACTCGCAAAGCCCCTTCATCGGGAAGCGGCAGCGCAACCTGGACCGAACCCTTGCCGAATGTTTGGGAACCAACCAGGACCCCCCGGCCGTAATCCTGGATGGCGCCGGCGACGATCTCAGAGGCCGAGGCGCTGCCTTCATCCACCAGCACGACCAGCGGGATCTGGGTGGCCGCGCCATCCCCAAAGGACTCGTAGATGTCCCGGCTGCCGTCCCCGTAGACTTCGTACATGACAACACCGTCGTCGATGAACTCTGAAACCACCTGGATGGCGGTGTCCAGGAAGCCGCCGCCATTTCCGCGCAGGTCAAAGATCAGCCCGTCGGGGTCCTGTTCGAGGAGCTCTTCGAGGAGTTGGTGGAGGTCATCTCCGGTATTCGCCCCGAAAGTGAACATCTGGACGTAGGCCAGGTTGTGTTCTTCCAGGATCTGGCCCTCCAGGCTAGGCAGGTTGATTTTTCCCCGCACGATCGTGATGTCGAAGGGCGCTTCCACGCCTTCCCGATGGACCGTCAGGATCACCTCGGACCCGGCGGGGCCGAGGACCCGGCGAATGACCAGGTTGCCATCGATGCCGGTCATGTCCTCCCCGTTCACGGCGATGATCTGGTCACCGGGCATCAGGCCGGCCGCCTCGGCCGGGGATCCGGGCATCGGGCTGATGATGGTCAGAAATTCGCCGTCCGGGTCGACAAATGCACCGATCCCCTCATACGTCCCGTCCAGGGGGACGGTTGTTTGAAAGTGCTGGTCGGGATCCAGGTAGGCCGTATGCCGGTCGCCGAGGGCTTCGATCATGCCGCGCAGGGCGGCCCGCATGAGCGTGACCTCAGTCTCTCCATAGGTGGCGACCCAGACTTTCCAAAAAGTCAGAAACTCGGGCTCAATTTCAGCTGGTGTATTTGCCGCCGTCGAGAAGGCTTGAGCAACACTGTCCTCTGTTGGGACCGGATTGACAGATGCGACGGTTGTTAAACCATTGATGGCTCCTTGAATCAAAGAATCATCATCAAGCGGTTGCTCAACGTAATATTCATGCAAAAGATCCCAGCTTTCCCAAAAAGGCGCAAAAATCTCGGCCAGGTCCTCTGATGGGATCTGGTCCCCACTGCTTTTCGGGAGCCCTTCGGTTGGTGTGGGTATTGGCTGGATAGGGGCGTCCGTTTCCAGGGGCGAAATTAGACTTTCTTGGGTGGGCTCGATTTCCGCCGGCCCTGCGCTGCCGGGCGCTGTCGGGTTTGCGGCCGGGGCACCACCGAAAACGGTGCTGCAGGCCAGGCTGGCCAGAATCAGGACAGCTATAAATGCAAGGATAGATTTTCTCGGTTTAACGGGTTTCATTGTCGCTCCCTGGGTTTTCGGAATCTGTTACGCAACCGTCCGACCAAAGTCGCACGAGATAATGGCTCGCAAAGAGTATCACAGCATTATTAGAAATAAATAATACTGGCAGGGAGGGTGGCTGCTTTCCCCCTAGGTTTACAAGCGGTTCAGTTTTCCGGATCGGATCCCGGGGGGTTTTTGAGTTCGGAGACGAGCCTGGACAGGGCTGCCAGGTCGTCGTCCTCCTGCTGCCAGGGGTTGCGGGCCCGGCTGGCGGCGTTGCGCCAGAGCTTGAAATGCTGAGTCCCGCCACCCCGCCGCAGGCTGAAATAAAGCGCGCCGTTCACACCAACGACAACCACGACGAGGATGAGGATGACGACAAGGGCTCCCGATTCCATGGCAGATGTTTTTTTCCAGGGCTGGTTTGCCGACCAAAGTGGCGCCTGGATTATACGGTTAATTTTGGAAAATGTGCGGAAGGATTTGTGGCAGATCGTGGGGTCGGTCCAAAGCGGGGTGGGCGGAAGGCCCATTGTCCCCTTTTCCGACCAGGATGGTGAAGAAACCCAGCTCGTGTGCCGCCTGGAGGTTGCGAGGGGAGTCGTCCAGGAAGGCTACAAGGGTGGGATCGGAAATCCCGGCGATCTCCAGGGCCTGGTGGTAAGCTGAGGGATTGGGCTTGCATTCGAACTTCAGGTCTTCGATCGCAATGATTTCGCTGAAACAGCCCTCGATTCCGAGCGCTCGCAGCACCCGGCGGCTGTGACCGCGATCTGAGTTGGTAAACACCCAGCCTGGCACGGCCATGCGCTCAAGCATGCGCTTCAAATCCGGATCGGGGGAGAGGTATGTCTCGATCGGCAGGTCGTGCACAAAATCCAGATAGACCCGGGCGTCGATGTTGTGGTTGATTTGCAGGCCTTTCAGCGTGGTGCCATAGTTCTGGTAATACAGTTGCTTGAGCCAGGGGATCTCGTTTTCGGGGATCTTCATCACCTGAAGAAGATATGCTTCGATCCGCCTGCCGATCGCCGGCCACAACCCGCATCCGGCAGGATAAAGGGTTGCATCCAGATCGAATAACACAGTGCTGATATTCGATGTTTGAAGAGAGTCCTTCATGTCAGGCACAGCGTATCTTACCCTGAACTCAACCGCAATGGCGGGAAACCACTTAATCTAGGAGTCGCAGGAGAATCAGGGGGCCGGGCTGTTACGGGTCTGGCGGACCGGCAGCAGCAAATGGATCCGGGAGCCGGGGTCCTCCCGCTTCTTGCGGCGCGGGTTTTCGATCCAGATGCGGCCGCCGTGTGATTCGACTACTTTTTGGGCCAGAGCGATCGCCAGGTCGCTTTCGATCTCCTTGGATCGCAGCCCGGTTGAAGTCGCCGGCCCGGCCAGGTTGGGCACGGGAAAGGAGTCTACCTGGCGATTGCCTGGTTCATTGCCCGCACCGGGGCGACTGTCCTCCAGGGTGACGCGCACACAATCCTCCCCGGCAGCAGTGCCTCGGGCCGAAAGGAAGCTGCCGCTGATGCGGATCTTGCCTCCAGGAGGGGTATACCGGACGGCGTTGTTCAGCAGGTTGTAAAATACTTTCTGCATGCTTTCGCGGTCGATATCCACCGGAGGTAGGCTTTTCATGTCTTCGATGTCCAGCTCCAGGTTGCGCTGGCGGCAGATGATCTCGAAACGGTGCTTGAGGGAGGCGAGGATGGCGGTCAGCGGCAGGGGCAGCGGGTCCAGGGCGATGGTGAAGTTGTCGATGTTTGCGACTTCGAGCAGGTTGTCGGCGATCTGCCCGAGTTGTTCAGAGCTGTTGTGCAGCCCCCCGATCAGCGTGCGGAATTGCTCGTCTTCGCGCAGGGCAGGGGCTTCTCCGAGCATCTGCGCATAGCCATAAACGACCGAAAGCGGGTTGCGCAGCTCGTGAGAGGCCAGTTGGATGAAATCCGATTTGGCGCGCTCGATGCGCTTGAGCTCCTGGTGGCTGCGGGACAAATTCGAAATTACGATCTCTTTGTTCTGGCCTTCCTCCTGCACATCCCGGATAGCGAGGATATTTTTTATCACCCTGGAGAGCTGCTGTGCAAACAGCTGCAAAAGGTTGAGTTCGGCTTCGGAGTAGGCCAGGCCGGTCTGCTTATGGCCCAGGGACAGGAGGGCCACCCAGCGCTCCCCAACGTGAATCGGGGCGTGTACGTCCAGATTTAATGACGCCAACCATTCGTGCCCGGGATCGCCGCCCTCCGGGGTGTCCTCGAGCTGGTCGATGATGAACTGGGTGATCGGCCTCAGCTGCCGGCTGAAGTATTTCCCCAGCGGGCTGCGAGCCGGTATTTTTCCCGGTTCCAGCGCCTGCGCACCCCTGCCGATCCGGACCGGTTGGAGCACGAAATGTCCTTTCCGACCTTTTTCCCGGCTGACCGTGATCAGCGCGCCGGAACGGGTGTCCAGGGTCTCGGCCACAAAAGCCAGGGCAATCTCTGCCAGCTGCTCCATGTCCAGAATATTGGCGGTAGCCAGCGTGAATCGCTGAACTTCCGAGGGCTGGTCGGGCGGCTCCTCTCCGAGCCAGGACTTCAGGCCGCTCTCCAGCCGATGGAAGACAGGGCGGAACACCAGGGCGAGCCCAGCGCCCATCCCCAGGCCGGCCACCAGTGCGTTCTGGCCCCAGATCACCTGCAAAAAATAGAGCGCAAACATGTATCCGAGGGTGTATACCACCAGCAGCAGGCTGGTGGTGATCAGAGCCGTCATCAGGCGCAGGCTTCCGCCGCGGATATCAGGCAGCGCTTTGCGCCGGATGATTTCCAGACAAACCAGTGCAGCGGATGCAGCCAGGAGCAATGCGATCCCCGGGAATCCCCCCACCTGACTCACCCATGCCAAGGCCCCTGCCAATCCCGCTGCCAGCCAGTAGGTGATGCGATTGCGGTGGAGCGGCTGGCGCATGCGGCGGTACTCGCCGATCAATCTCCGGAAAGCGAGCAGAAAAGCTGCGGCGCTGGTGGCATAAACCAGCAGCAGGGAAACATCTTTGGCCGACCTGCCGCTTTGATCAGTCAGGCTGCGGTCCGATATGGCGGTAACCAAGACAAGAAAGGCGATCCATGCCAGCGCCGCCATCCAGGACCGGTTTTCCAGCCCGTGTTTTTTCAAGAATTTTTGGGTTAGATCGCGAAAGCCGAGTGCGTAAACCGCCAGCAGGCCAGCTTCAGCAATTGGAAGCAGGCTTTCCGGAAGGAAATCGAAAAGGGCGGCTGCCTGCAGCCCGGCCCAGGCCAGCCCGGTCGCAGCAAGGGCTCGGAAACCGGGCCGGTACCTTAATGGCGCCCTCCCAGTCTGAAACGTAAAGACCAGAATCCCACCAAACAACAAGGCGGAAAAAAGTGCCGGAATATTCTGGAGGAGATTTGCCATTAAACGTTGCAATTTGCAATGAATATGCAATGAATATACACAATTTGAATCGATCGGGCAACCGAAATCGCATTTCTACCGCTATCGGAAAAGAAAAAACCCCGGACTGGTCCGGGGCAGAGAGCGTGTACCAATGGCCAGGTTCAGGCGCGCTGGCGGTAAAGGGCGGGTTCGATCACCTGCGCCATACGTTTGGTATCCAGGGGCATCCCTAAAAACTGCTGGATTTTTGGGATCCAGGAACCTGGGCTGGCAACCAGTTCGTTGTAGTTGATATCCAGCACGTCGAAGTTCCCCTGTTCCGCCAGCCAGCCGGAGACCTTTTCCAAATGCTGTTCAAACAGCGCTGCCATCTCCTCATCATTTACCTTGGACGGGTCCTCCCCCCGGTTGATCAGCATTTGGTGTTGGGAGGCCAGGATTTCGGGCATCGACCGCCGCATAAAAAACACCTTGTAATCGTACGTATCCGGTAGGTGCTCCAGCAGGGCGGAGATGGTCTTCACGGCTTTGCCCTCGGCCTGGTCCAGCCAATCCACATCCCCATCGCGCAGTTTCTTGGCCCTCTCGAATTCGTAATACCCTTTGGGGTTATCCTGGTCGGCGGACCGAACGTGGTCGGTCAGCGGCGGTATTCCGCCAGCTTCTAGCATTTTCATCATCATTGAGGTTCCCGACCGGGGCAGGCCGGATACCAGGATGATCGTGGACTTCTCGCGTTTGAACAGGTTAAAAAAATTCTTCATTGTGTTCGACTTCCGGTTTGCGAAATTTCAACAAAAACAGTTCCCCTTGATTGATCTCTCGGACAGTTTTCTGCCCTAGCGGAACGGGGACCAGGTCCAGCAGGGATTCCAGCGCCCGGTGGCGCTTCTTCCGCAAGTCTGGGCGCGCACGTCGCAGGATGCGGTACAGGCTGTCCAATTCGTCCACGACGGTGATGCTCGATCCGCGGCGCGCGGTTCGCAGCATTTCGACGAGTGCCCGGCTGGGGTTTGATGTGAACTGCAGCCCGCCCATGTGGAAAACCACGTCGAAACTGTTGTCCTTGAAAGGCAGCGCCTGCATGTCTGCGTGGACCAGATGCGCCGTCCGCTGCCGTCTCAACAGCTGCCCTTGGCAGCGATGCAGCATGTTCATGGATAGGTCGACGCCGAAATACCGGGCGGAATCCGGCAGGAGCAGGATATTCGCACCGGTCCCGACGGCGGTTTCCAGCACCCGATCCCCTGGCCGGATTTCGATCTCCTCCAGATAGGACTGGCGATCGATGGGCGCACCCCCGAAAGGCAGCCTCCAGCCCAGCCGAACCCCGAGATCATAGCCGAAGGCTAGGCGGTTGTAAACCCACTGCCAGACCCGGTGGCGCAGTGGCAGGCCGGTCAGCAGGCTGGGGATGCCAGCCTGGATCCGAAACCGGTCGGACCCGTCTTGCGAAAGCAGACGGTTTCCGTTCAGGACCAGCGCGCCTTTGCTGTGCGGGTGACAGAGTATGGAGAGCAGTTCGGGGTGGAGAGCGGCCATTCGGTATAATTTTAGCCGAGGCGAAAGATGGGTCGATCGGAAAAGCGTAAACGATCAAAAGTCGGGATCGGCAATAAAACGCGGGTGGCCGGCTGGGAAATGGGGCCGCAGGAAGCAGTCCGCCAGATTCGGGCGGCCGGAAAAAAAGTGCTGACCTTTTTTGGCTATTCGGGCATGGGCTACGAAGACGAAGGTCGCATGCTGGAACTGGCCGGCAAGGTGCTGAGCAGGTTTTCCCACGCAACGACGATGGTCAACATCGGCGCCACTGAAGATGGCCTTGGAAAAATCTATCGCCTGGCAAAAGACCGTGGATTCGAAACCAGCGGGATCGTCTCCACCTGTTCGCTGGACTACCCTGGCCAATTTTCTCGCCACGTGGATACGATTTATCTGATCCAGGATCAATGCTGGGGAGGCCTGGTGGAGGGGACCGGGCGGCTTTCGCCCACCTCCGAGGCCATGGTGCTGGCCACCGATTATGCCGTGGGTATCGGGGGGAATGAGATCAGCCGTGATGAACTGCTGGCTGTCAGACAGCTTGGGCGGCCGATGGTTTTTTTCCCTGCGGACATGAACCACAAAAAGCTGAAAAAACGCCTGGGAAAGCATGCCAATCCCACACCCCAGGATTTTCAGGGTGCCGCTCACCAGGCATTCCTGGCCGATCGCTCGCAATGTGCTGCGGCAGAAGCCGAAAACTGACCGCCGAACCGGCGGCCCGGTTTACAGCAGCTCCACCGTCCCTTTCCCCCCGTTCACACGCAGCCTATCCCCGGTGCGCAGGCGCATCGTTGCGGAACCGGTGCCGACCACGGCGGGGATCCCGAGCTCGCGTGCTACGATGGCCGCGTGGGAAAGCGGCGCCCCGACGTCTGTGACGATCGCGGCGGCGCGGGGAAACAGGGGCGTCCAACCGATATTGGTGGTGTTGGCGACCAATATTTCCCCCGGCAGGAGCGCAGCCCCTTGGTCAGGCGACTCGAGCACTCTTGCGGGGCCCTCCACGATGCCGGGGGAGCCGGCAAAGCCTTGCAGTCTTTCCGAATCGGGTGAAATGCTTTCCAGGGAGGGATCAAAAATATCGCTGCGCCGGCGGGGGTCGGAGGCCCACTGCTCAGGTTCGAACCGGCCCCGGATGATGGGAGGGTATGGGGGCAGCGAGCGGTAGCGCTCGTAACTCTTTTTTCTCTGCTCGACGAAAGCCAGCGCGGTGCGGTCCCCGGCCAGCAGCGCTTCGACCTCCTCCAGCGATAGGAAGAATACGTCCTCCCCGATGCCGGTAAACATGGCTGCCCGCAACGCATATGGCCGCATCAGGCGGTAGGAGCGTACCACCTCCGCGCGGACCGCTTCCCGGGTACGGGAAGCCCTGGAGAGGCGCGCCAGGTCTCTTTGCAGTCTGGAGGCCTGGTTTGGAAATGCGGATGCCAGACGCTTCCAGGCTGCGGTGTGCTGTTCATGTTTTGCGGCAGTCAGCGCTGCAGCGCTGACCGGATTGCGGGATATTTCGGATAGTTGACCATCAAGCAATTCCGGGGACTCACCGGCTGTCGGAATGGACAACTCAAACTCGCTGGGGCCGCGGTGGCCGTACAAGGCAGCGAACTCCTGGCGGGTAATTTCCCCCTCCCGAACACGGGTCAGCCCGACCAGCGGCCCGAGGCTGGCCAGATCATCTCCGGGATGCAGCCCGGACATCAAAGCGTTGGTTTCCCCATCGCCGACCATGCTCGAAAGGCGGGTGCGCAGTTTTCGAGAGAGGTTTTTATAGTCGCTGGTCCCTGCGGCCAGCATCAGCATGCTGTGTTCCAGCAAGGGTTCCAAGTGCGACTGCCAGACGTTCCGCAGAGCCGGCGCAGAATCGGCTTCGGCGATCAGGTTTTTGAGCTGGGCGGACTTTTGCGGAGTCTCGCAAATAAAAGACGGCACCTGACGTTTCAAGCCCGCCACCAACCGCATCCGGCGCAGGGCGTTCGGTAACCACCGGCGCAAAGTTTCCCAGCGGGATGGAACCAGCCGGGGGATCTCGATTTGCTCGGGAATTTCCCCAAAGGTTTCGGCGGCCAGGTGGCGCATCTTTTCTTCCGGGATCCCCAAAGCGGTCAGGAAAGTCGCTGCCAGGCTGATGTTCATGTATAGCCGACCGCCGATGTTGCCGCCCATGGGCAGGGCTTCGCTCTCGATACCGACCCGATTGACGCGGAAGAACACCTGCATTGCGCTCCAGGTCAGGGGGGTCATCACGTCCGGCAGCGCTTCCCCGAAATTGGTGCTGGTCCAAAGGTAATCCCCCAGGCGCGAATCGTTCCATTCGCCAGTGACCGGGTTGTGGCCGGCCAAGTGGGTGATCGGTCGGGCTTGGAGCAGATGAAGGCCGTCTTGGTCGATAGCCCATTCGATATCCTGGGGCATGCCGAGGGCGGATTCGAGGCGGCCTCCGAGTTCGAAAAGTTTCTCGGCATGGGCCACTAGCGAGGAGTCGGGAGGGACGCCCGCGGGCATTTCCAGACGTCCATTCTGCCGGGAAAGCTCGAAAGGCTGACCGTCCACTTCCCCGGACACCAGCCGATCGCCGGGTCCCTGGGTGTAATTGCCCGCCATCCGCTCGCGGGAACCGCTCACCGGATCAGCCGTAAAGAGCCCCCCCGAAATCCGGGCCTCAACCATTTGCTGGACCACGACTGCCATTTCGGGCGTGGGGGGAAGCCCGAGGGCGGATGCATATTGGCGGGCGCGCTCGTTGTGGCGAGAGGCCCGGACGGCTTCGATCGCCTGTGGAATGGCCTCCAGCCGCACGTCCAAAAGGCTTTCGTAGCTGCCGGCAAATGACGCTGAAGCGGAATCCTCTCCTAAGGCCGAAGATCGCACGGCGAAGCGGGTGGCCCCGCCCGCCTCCAGCTGTGAAGCGGCCTGCAGGGCGGCATCCCGGCCTTCCGGCACCAGCGTTTCGCCGGCGAAAGCCTGCGGCAGGACCACGAAACCGGGCGGCACAGGATAGCCATGTCGGAACAGTGTGGCCAGCATGCCGCCTTTTCCGCCGGTGCGTTGTTCGGCTTCTGGCGGCAGGTTTTCGAAAAGATACACTGATTTCATATGCATATTTTCCAATTGTCAGCGCAGGCGGGGCAGGAAGCGGTTGTTCCGGCGCATGTATTCCCGGTACGGTTGCCCGAATCGCTCGATCATGGCATGTTCCTCATTGCGGACCCGGAAAGCGACGATCAGGGTCAGCGACATCAGGTAAAAACCACCGATCAGCCAGTTGCGGGTCAGCAAAAGGACCGCGATTCCGTTCAGAAAAATGGTGGTGTACATCGGGTGGCGGACCCAGCGGTACGGACCATGGCGGACCAGAGTATGCTCCTCGCGGACGTGGAGGACGTCGGAAAAATTGATGTCCAGAGCCCACTGCACCCACCAGGTCAGCCCCAGGGAAAGCACCCCGATCGCCAGGCCCAGCCATTGTGCCCAGATTGGTAGTCCCAAGGTGAACCTGTTCAGAAGCGCGGGGTAAAAAATGTACGCCAGCAGCAGGAAAGGGAACGGCAGGCCCAGCGTACGGCGCAGGCGGGTCATGCGGTTTTCCAGGTAGGTCACCGGGCCCTGGTGTTGGTGGGCTTTGCGGTAATAAAAAGCCCGGATGGCCATCATGCCGCCAAAAACGATGACAAATGCGAGGTGAAAAAATGGCTGCATGGCAAGTATGTGCTAGACAAATAAAGAGGAGAGCCCGGCGAACAGCAGGCTGAAGAGCAGGATAAAAATATGGCCGATCAGGAAGCCGCGAAAATGGAAAGCGTAATCCTGGTAACCGGCCATCCCCTGGGTGCCTGGCAGGATCACCCGGCCGGGCTGGATGCGGACAAACAGCAGCCAATCGAGCACGAGCAGGTCGATCAGGTTGAAAACCTCCAGGGCCAAAAAGGCGTGGAAAAATAATGTTCCGAAGCCGAACCCTGATTCTGCCGCTGCTTTCAGACCCGGCAGCGAAAACGCCAGGGCCAGCGGGGGGATCGAGAAAAACAGCAGCGCCACACGGCGCCGCTGCCTGCGGGCCCGGTCGCCGATGGGCCCAAACCGCGCCCGCACATCCGGCGGGTAGTCGTCGACCCAAATTTCCGGATTGAAGAACAGGGAGGGGAGGATCACCATGCAGAGGGCGGCGCTGAGCAGCAAACCAGTTTGCAGGCTGAAAAGGACCAGATCCATATTCAATAAGCCTAAAATATAATTTAGGTTAAACTAAATTATTGTACGATTTGGGTGACGGCCTGTCAAGGCCTGGGATTGGGCCGGATACGGGGGTTTCGTTTTCAGGCGGAAGGGCGAAACGCTTCGGCGGCCTCCAGGACGCGCCGGGTAACCTGTTCGATGGTGCCCTGGCCGTCCACAGGCGTCAGCAGCCCGGTTTGCTCGTAATATTCGATCAGCGGTTCGGTCAACCTGTGAAAGACCTGCAATCGCTCTCGGATCGTCTCCGGTTCATCGTCCTCCCGGCGGTAAAGGTGCTCCCCCTGGCATTTTTCAAACGGGCAGGCTGTGAACGGGCTGAAAATCTGGTGAAATGCAGTATCGCATTCCCGGCAGACCAGGCGGCCTGAGAGACGCCGCACGATCTCCTCGTCGGCAACCTCGATCGAGATCACCCCGGCCAGTTGCCGGCCGAGTTCTTCCATCAAACCATTGAGCGCCTTGGCCTGGGCCAGCGTGCGCGGAAAGCCGTCCAGAATGGCCCCCGCCCGGGCATCGGAGGCCTGCAGTCGTTCCCGCAGCATCGCGACCGTGATCTCATCCGGGACCAGGTTGCCCTGGTTGATGACCGCCTCCGCCTGCTTCCCGAGTTCGGACTGTTCGCGGATATGGCGCCGGAACAGCTGCCCGCTGGAGAGGTGCAGCAGCCCGAAGCGCAGCTTCAGCGCCTCCGCCTGGGTGCCCTTTCCGGACCCGGGCCCGCCGAGCAGGATCAGGTTCATGATGACTCCTTACGGTCTCGGGTGCTGTCAGTATTTATCAGGGACGAACGTCTGCTCGTCGAAGGGGGGGCGGATGTAGCCGGTATCCTCCTGGCGGGGCGGCAGTTCCATCGGCCCTGGGGTCAGGTCCTCATAATCGAACTGGCTCAGCAGGTGCGAGATGCAGTTTAACCTGGCGTGCTTTTTTATATCGGCGTTGATCACATACCAGGGCGCCTGCTTGATATCGGTGTAGTCGAACATGCGGTCCTTGGCCTTGGAGTACTCGACCCATTTCTTGCGCGCCTCCAGGTCCATTTCACTCAGCTTCCAGCGCTTGGTGGTGGTGTCGATGCGGCTGAGAAAGCGGCGTTCCTGCTCCTCATTGCTGACCGAAAGCCAGTACTTGATCAGCTTGATCCCTGATCGCACCAGCATGCGCTCGAACTGCGGGCACGAACGCAGGAATTCGCGGTACTGCTCCTCGGTGCAGAAGCCCATCACATTCTCGACCAGCGCCCGGTTGTACCAGCTGCGGTCGAAGAGTACGATTTCGCCAGCCGCCGGCAAATAAGGCACATAGCGCTGGAAATACCACTGCGTCGCTTCCCGCTCGGTTGGGACCCCCAGCGCTACCACGCGGGCGATGCGGGGGTTCAGGGTCTGGGTGATGCGTTTGATCGTGCCGCCCTTGCCGGCCGTATCGCGCCCCTCAAAAATGACCACCACCCGGTGGCCTTTGGCCTTGACCCACTCCTGGAGCTTGACCAGCTCAACCTGGAGGCGCTGCAGTTCCTGGTTATAGTACTTATTTTTTATTACACGCTGGCCGCGCTTGTTGGTTTTATAGAAGTGGTCTTCCTGCTTCGTAAATTCGATCACTTCTTCTTTTTTTCGACTGGCACCGGGGGTTTTTTCGTCTTCCGACATCGGGGTTTCCTCCAGGGAGCAGGTTCGCAGTGGGTACGCTTCATCCTGTTGCCAGTATAAATGGAAATATTTTTCCGCGCAAATAATCCACCCCGTCACGAACAGGCGCTGTGTGATAGTTGCAGGCTGCAATGGAATTGTCACGTTTTGCTCACCTTTAATCAGCACATCCGTTCTATGATTGCGGGTAAGGGCGGTCGTTCAGCCGTCCCACGCGACCGATGTCTCTGCTCAAGCGCCTGCTCCACAAGCTCGGCCTGCCTGCCGGCGGTGAACCCCGCACCTTCGAGGTGAACGCCGAGCTGCTGCCGATCATCGAGTCCTATGCCGAGGCCGAGGGCCGCAGCCCCGACGAAGTGCTCAGCGACATGGTCTCCTTTGCGGCCCGCGAGCGGCAGCGCGCCCGCTCAGCCGACGCTGGCTGGGAGCGGCTGACGGCCCGCGAGCAGGAAGTGGTCGCCCTGGCCTGCCTGGGGTATTCCAACCCCGCCATCGCCGCCTTCCTGGTCATCTCCCCGCATACCGCCCGCAACCATCTGCGCAACGCCTACCAGCGCCTGGGAATCCGCAGCAAACGCGAACTGCGCGCCTATTTCCAGGGCTGGGATTTCGACGGCTGGGCCCGCCGCTCGATCTCAGGCTACCCACAGGGTTGAGAAGGGGTCGCTGACGCGACCTCTCCTGCGACCTCTCCTGCGGCCATTTACCGGGCCAGCCCCATCGATAGCCCCATCTGAATACCAGCCCGCATACTGGCCCGCGAAATGCGCCGCCGGATGGCCCCACGTGCGCATGGCGTGCGGCCGCGCCCTGCGCTATGCTGGCGGCATGTCACTCTCCCGTATGCTCCGGCCCGGCCGGGCCTACCTTTTCGTCGGAAAGGGCGCGGCCGCACACCTGTGCCAGCTGGCTGCCGCCCTGGCGCTGAAAGGCGATGTGATCGTGCTGGACGGCGGCGGCGGCTTCAACGCCTACCGCACCGCCCACGCCATCCGCGCCCGCACGGCGGCCCTGTTTGCCGTGCAGGCGCGCATCGCCGTCGCCCGCGCCTTTACCTGCCGCGAGGTGCTGCACCTGCTGCGCCACACCCCGGACCGCCGGGCGCCGGTCCTGATCCTCGATCTGCTGGCCACGTTCTACGACGAGGCCGTCACCGACCTGCAGAGCTACCACCTGCTGAGCCTGTGCCTGAAAGAGGTGCTGCGCCTGCAGCGGCGCGCCCCGGTCGTGATCGCCCTCTCTCCCCGCCACCTGGATACCACGCCCGGGCGCGCCAGGCTGCTGGCCCTGCTGCAGCAGGCGCTCGAACCCATCAATCTGGAGGTGTTTATGGGCAAGACCACCCCGACCATCAACGATCTGCTGCGCGAGATGGAGGCCGCGCTGGGCCGCTTCCGCAAGGTGCTGCATCCGGCCGAGAAGGCGCATTTCGACGTGCTGCTGGTCAAGGCCCGCAAGCATGTCGCCGCCATCGGCGAGGCAGCCTACCTGCTGCCGCTCGAGGTCGCACAGCTGGCGATCGCCTTCGAACAGGAAAAAGAGAACCTGCAGCGCGACCAGCGCCTGGCCGAGCTCGAGCGCAGGCTGGAGCAGCTCGGGAACGGGCGTTGAAAGCGCCCGAGGTGAGCGCAGACGGCTGGCTGCTTGATGTCTACGCCGTCGAAGACGGGGCGCGGATCTGGTTCCTGGACCAGGACGGCGGCCGGCGCTGTTTCGAGACCGCCTTTCCCGTCACGTTTTACGCCGGAGGCCCGGCCGTGCAGCTGCGCAAGCTGGCGCGCTTCCTGCACGAGGCCTATGGGCTCGAGCCGCACGGGCCTGAGCAGATTGCGGCTCCTGAGCGGAGGGCGGCTACAAGCCGCCCGAAGCCGAAGGGAGGCCGCACACCGTCGAAGGCCGCTGCCCCGCCCGACCGCGCTGCTCCTTCCGCTGTGTCCGTCCAATCCCTGAGGCGCAAGGCGATCAAAAGCATCGCTGAAGTCGAAGGGCGGCCGGTTGGCGTTGAGGACAGGCCCTTCGTTTCTGCAGCGCGCGGCCGATCCCTGAGGCGCAAGGCGATCAAAAGCATCGCTGAAGTCGAAGGGCGGCAGGTTGGCGTTGAGGACAGGCCCTTCGTTTCTGCAGCGCGCGGCCGATCCCTGAGCGGCACCGGCGAAGCCGGGAAGTCGAAGGGCGGCCGCACACTGTCGAAGGCCGCTGCCGCTGCGCCTCTCAGCGCGCGCCTGGCCGCCCGCAAGGACCTGTTTGCCGGCCAGATCCCCGTCCTGGCGATCACCCTGGCGGCGCCCGCCGCCCTGCCGCAGGTCTTCCGGCGGGTGGCTGCCGCCTTTCCCGACCTGGAATACTACGACGCCGACCTGCCGCTCTCGCTGCGCTTCGCCCATCGCACGGGCGTCTTCCCGCTGCTGGCCTGCCGCCTGTGGTACAGCGGGAGCCGGCTGTACAAGATCGCGGCGCTCGAATCGCGCTGGGACGTCCAGCTCGCCCTGCCGCCGCTGCGCGTCCTGCGGCTGCGGCCGGACTGCGATCCGTTTTACCACCCGCCGTCCGCCGTCACGGCGACCATCGGGCCGCACACCCGCCGCATCCCCGCCGCCGATGCGCGCCTGCTGCTGTGGGGGATCGGCCATCTGCTCAAGCGTTTCGACCCCGACCTGATCCTGACCGATTACGGAGACACCTGGCTTTTCCCGCGCCTGATCGAGGCGTCCGAGGCGCACCGGCTGCCGTTCAACCCGGGCCGCGATCCGCAGCGGCCCTACCAGCGGCGCGGCGCTTTCAGCTACCACACCTACGGGCGGATCGCCCACCGCGGCGCTCAGGTGCACCTGTACGGCCGTTTCCACGTCGACCATATGAACGCCACCATGTACCGCCAGACCGGCCTGCACGGCATCATCGAGGTGACGCGCCTCTCGGGGCTGCCGCTGCAGGACGTGGCCCGCAAGAGCCCGGGCGCCGGGATCACCGCCATGCAGATGCTGATCGCACTGGAGGACGACGTGCTGGTTCCCTACGAAAAGGCCCAGGTCGAGGATTTCAAGACCCCGCAGGAACTGGTACGCGCCGACCGCGGCGGGCTGGTCGGCCAGCCGGTCACCGGCCTGCACGGCCAGGTGGCGGGGATCGATTTCTTCTCGATGTACGCCCAGGCGATGGCCCATTTCAATATCTCGCCGGAGAAGATCGCCTGGCGGAGCGGCCCCGGCCGGACGCAGGTGCCGGGCCTGGGCGTCTACGTCGACCGCCGGCGCCCCGGCCTGGTCCCCAGGACGGTGGGGCCGATCCTCGACAAGCGCTGGGCGATCAAGGAGCAGCTGGCCGGACTCGACCGCCGCGACTGCCGCTACGAACCGCTCAAGTCCTACGCCACCGCCTTGAAATGGCTGCTGCTGGTGGGTTTCGGCTACATGGGCTACAAGCGCTTCCGCTGGGGGCGGGTGGAGGCGCACGAAGCGGTCACGGCGTTCGGACGCCAGGTGCTGCTGCAGGCCAAGGAGATGGCCGAGGCGCTGGGCTACGACGTGCTGTATTTCAACGTCGACGGCCTGTACGTCCAGAAAGCGGGCGGCGCGGCGCTGGAGCAGGAAGAACTGGCACGGCTGCTCGATAGGATCCGGCGGCGCACCGGGCTACGTATCGCACTGGACCAGGTCTTCGAGTGGATCGCATTCCTGCCCTCGCGGCTGGACGCCCGCGTCCCGGTCGCCAATCGCTATTTCGGGGTCAGCCGCGGCCCGCACGGCGAGGCGGTACTCAAAATCCGCGGGCTGGCGCAGCGCCGGCATGACACCCCGGAATGGGTGTCTGAGGCGCAGCTGGCGATCATGGGGTGCATGAGCCGGGCGGGGAACGCCGCCGGGATCGCCGACCGGCTGCCGGCGATCGTCGACCTGGTGCGGGCGCGCCTGCGCGAACTGGAGGCCGGCCGTGTCCCGCGGCGCTCGCTGCTGGCCTCCCAGGTCTTGAGCCGCGAGCTGGCGGCCTACCGCAGCCCCTCGCCGGGGGCCCGGGCGGCGCTGCAGCTGGAACGCCGCGGGCGAACGCTGTCTCCGGGCCAGAAAGTCAAATTCTGGTACACGCGCACCCCGGACGGTGTGACGGCCGACGGCCTGGATGCCTCCGGGCGGGCCCCGATCGACACGAAGCGCTACCGGGTGCTGCTGCTGCGGGCAGTTGATGACCTGCTGCAGCCACTGGGTGTCGATGAAGCCACGATGCAGATCTGGCTGCAGTACGGGTATGGCCGGCAGCGCGCCCCGCGCCGTTTGGGAACGCGCGAGCGGAGCTGGGCGCTGCCCCTGGAAAACTGGGGTTAGGCTTCAATTTTTGGGATTTCGGTGTTTAAATGGGGGGCATGAAACGGAAAAACAGGCCCGGCATGAAGGGGAGGCGGAGGGGACGATGAAAAAATGGCTCCTGCACCCACTCCTGCTGGGCGTCTACCCGGTGGTCTCCTTGTTGGGCCACAACATCGACGAGATGCGGCCATTAGGTGCGTTGCGGGCTTTTGCCCTGGCGTTTATTGCGAGCGTGCTGCTGTGGGCTGCAGCCAGGCTGGTCACCCAGGATTGGGGCCGGGCCGCCCTGCTGGCTTCGAGCGCTCTCCTTGTGCTGTACGTCTACCAGGCAATTTACCGGGAGTTCAGCCTGGAGCCGGGCGCGGCGCAGTGGGGACGCCACCGTTTCTTGCTGCCGGTATTCGGCGCCGTGCTGGCCGGCGCCTGGTGGGGCATCCGCAAGAAGCAGGCAGATCCGGGCGGGCTGCAGCGGATCTTCAGCGCCATCGCCCTGGCCGCCCTGGCGCTCCCCGTGTACCAGCTCGGCGCCCAAGCCGTTGGCGCGCTGGCCTCCACGGCGGACGCTGAGGTGCCGCAGGTCTCGCAGGTGACCCTGGGGTACCTGCCGGATATCTACCTGATCGTCCTGGACGCGTACGCCCGGTCGGATGTGCTGGAGGAGGTCTATGGGTTTGAAAACGGCCCGTTCCTTACCGAATTGGAGCGGTTGGGTTTTTATGTCGCCGCCTGCAGCCAGAGCAATTACTCCAAGACCCGCCATTCGATCGCCTCGACCCTCAATTTCAACTACCTGGAAGCGATCGGCGAAGGCGACCTGGCCCGGGCGCTCGGTGACCCGGACCTGATTCGCAACGGCGCCATCCGCCGGTTTTTGAGCGGGCTGGGCTACACTGCGGTATCTTTTCCAACCGGGTTTTACTGGTCCGAAATGGATACGGCGGAGATCTACCTCGAACCGGAGACTCTGGAGAGGCAGATCCCTGGCCCCTGGCAGCCCTTCGAGCCGCTGACGGCGTTTGAGTCGCTGCTTCTCCAGACCCATTACGGCCTGCTGCTGGATGGGATGCGTGTAGCCGGGGTCTGGTCTCCGGGGACAGGTGGCCTGGAGACGCCAGGAGCGATCGAAACGGCCCCCAGGCAGCGCAGCTTCGAGCAGGTCTCGTTCGCCCTTCAAGCCCTGGAGTCGATCCCCGAAATCCCCGGGCCGAAGTTTGTTTATGCCCATATCGTCTCCCCGCACCCCCCTTTTGTGTTTTCCCGCGATGGGAGCTTCAATGAGGTGGAGCCCCCCCGCCTGCAGGGCTATGTCGACCAGCTGGATTACCTCAACGGGCGTATTCTGGGGATCGTCCGCACCATCCTGGAGGAGTCCGACGAGCCGCCGGTCATCCTGATCATGGGGGACCATGGTTCGAAGCTGGTGGAATGGTCTCCGCAGGGCGTCCAGATCCTGAACGCGTACTATCTGCCCGGGGCCGGCAGTGACCGGCTATACCCCGAGATTTCCCCAGTTAACTCCTTCCGTGTAGTCCTGGATTCGTACTTTGGGACCGACCTCGGCCTGGTGGAAGACGTCAGCTACAGCTCCTTGAGCGAAGATAATCTGAGGGAATTCGAGATCTTCCCCAACACCTGCCCCGAATAGCCAGGACTTCGGATTAGATCCCTCCGCTTGCCGTTCACTCGCTGCGCTCGTGCACCGGCTCAGTCGGGATGACATGGCGGAAGAGGTGGGGTTGGAAAAGAGACTCCCCGCGCGCTGTCATTAGTAAGTTAGGTCCGAGTATGATCGAGAAGGACTTGGCGAGAGATCTGCGGCGGAGCGGAGAAATCTGGGGCGTAAATGGTTGGAAGTTTGGATGAGATCCCCCTACTCGCCGTTCACTCGCTGCGCTCGTGCACCGGCTCGGTTGGGATGGCAATCCAACTAGTTTTTATTGCGCATCAGGTATAGCGTGCGCTCAGAGCCTTCGATCTTTTCCGCCCTCAGGATTTTGAAGTACTTTTCAAAGGCCTGCTCGAAACCTTCCCTGGAGTAATCCGGAAAGATATCCTCCCGGCTGGCCAGCAGCCGCTGGACCTGTGAATCAGATTTGGGTACAAACTCGATCGCCAGGAAATCGCTCAGCGCGGCAAAAAATTCCGCAGTCTGGGCCAGGGGGACGTTGTTGGAGATCGCCAGGTGGTGGATCAGGGCCAGCGCCAGCACCATCCCAGCAGGCCCTCGTTGGAGCAGCGACTCCCGCTCCCGACTGTGCCAACCCAGGTCGCTGGAGGGGTTGGTCAGGTCCTGCAGCAGGGGCAGCAGGCTGCCCATTTTTTCCCGCTTCACCCGCAGGTAGTTGCGCTCCACGGCGCCCGGATCGATATCGAAGGAAGCTGTAAAGATTCCTTTTTTTGCAGCCAGGCGGCTGAACTCACCTGTATTTGCTCCCAGGTCCCAGACAGTTTCCGGTGAAGCTTCGTCTAAAAACGCTTCCACCAGCCTGCGCTTGGCATCCAGGGCGGCATCGGAGTAATTGTGATCGCTGGTGTAATCCGCCCATTCCGTCCCGACCGGATGCCAGGACAGCCGCTGCACGGTACGCTCCAGGCTGTCGATCAGCCCGAGCAGCCCCTGGTCGCTCATCTTCCGGTTCTGGCTGGGCTCGCGGGTGGAACGCCCGGCATAGCGCGTTTGGGCGGCGGCATGTAGATGGATGTGGATGACCAAACCGGGGTTTAGGCGGGTGCGGATGGGCAGCAGCCGGCTGCACAGGTCCAGGGGGATGCCGTCGATGTGGACCCGCAGCAGTCCGTTGAGGCGGATGTCCTTGTGCGCCATCAGGGCCAGCGGGCCGAGGAAATGCTGGCAGAACTGGCGGTAGGCATCCCAGGGCTGGCCTTCCCGGCGCAGGTCGAAAGACAGGGTGTCGATCAGCAGCGGCTGCCCATCCTGTGGGGAGAACTGGATGTTGTACGCGCTGGCATCCTTGAGGGTCATGCTGTGCCCGAGGGCCAGGCGCTGGATTCTCAGGGTCGCCAGCGCAGCATCCTTAAGCTGGCTGAAGCTCCACTCGTAAGGATACGAAATAAAGGGCAGCTGCTCGGGTTCGATGACCGCCGCGGCCATCTGCGGGTCGAACGGCTCGACCCCCGACGGACGCGATGGAATCAGAAGGCCTTCATCCTCCAGGATGCGGTACAGGCCAGAGGCATGCAGGTGTTGGTAGGTGGCTTCGTAGCTGTGGTTGATCTGCCGGTACAGGCGGCCGTTACGCTTAAATAAAAATCCGCTCGGGTCGCGAAAAGAGCCTGCCAGGCGCTCAATCATCGCCGTCGGTGTCCGCCTCGGCTTCCCCCGATTCTCCAGCCGTGCGCCGGCGGAAAAAGGCGGTGATCTTCCCCCAGTAATTGCGCAGTGCCAGCCCGAATCCGAGGGCCCCAGCGATAATCAGCTGCAGGATGAAGCTGCCCGACCCGGGATCGAGGTATGCGTTGGGGCGCAGAGGCAAGTTTGACAACAGATCTACAAAAGGATGCATGTTTTCTCTCCAAAATATGTTCGCCAGGCAAACCTTGGGGGAAGACCCCTCCCCGGACGACCTGCCTTGAACTCATCAACTCTGGTCCGGAGCGCCGCCCCGGCAAGCTGAATTATATGGCGCATCCGCGAAATGTAAACCTGTGCCAGCCGGGGCAAGGATTTCTAAAGTCACGGGTTCAGGCAACTTTACGAGGGCTCAGCAGATCTAAATATTGCTGGACATCGCAGCGAAATCCGTTTCCTGAGTGGCATGGAACGCAGTGGAATGAAGTCGAAGGACTTATTTCAGGAGTTGTCCAACTGTAAATTGAGATTCCCTGACGAATGCTGTGGCTGGGCACTGGCCGCCGCCCGCTCTCAAACAACTGCCAGGAGAAGTACAATTATTCGCCACCGGCCAATCCCGGCGGGCTGCCCCATGAGGTGAATTGAGGTTCAACTGCGCCGATGAAAGCCCAATTTCTGCTGGACCCCGAGGTGATTTTCCTAAACCACGGATCTTTCGGGGCCTGCCCGCGCCCGGTTATGGACGCCTATCAGGCCTGGCAACTGGCGTTGGAGCGCCAGCCGGTCCGGTTTCTGGGCGCCGGGCGCGACGTGCACGCCCACCTGCGGCGGGCCCGTACAGCACTGGCTGCGTACATCGGCAGCGACCCCGATGATGTCGTTTTTTTCTCCAACCCCACCACCGCTGGAAACATGGTCGCCCGCAGCCTGGCCCTATCCCCCGGTGACCAGATCCTGTCCAGCGACCA
>JBFKII010000006.1:0-35185 GCA_041632295.1 Anaerolineales bacterium
ACCTCGAGACCCAGCTTGCCAGGCTCTCTTCGACCTCCGTGATGGAAGCGCGGGCGAGCGCCATGGGCTTCCGGCCGCTTTCCAACGGCAGTATCGTCTACCTCAAGGTCCCCGGTTATGCCGGCAGGCAGGGCGCCGTCTTTGCGCCTCCGCCGGACCCGGCGTACTCGGACAGCGTGACTTTGCCGGATGAATATACCGAGACCCTCTACCAATGGTTTGGCCGCCTGGTCCGGGATTCCGATGCGGGCGCGGTCGTTCCTCAGCAAACCACCTTCCTGGAGCCCTGAGAATCCGGATGAACAACTCGATCCAGTGGCGTTTCTCAACCATCGCGTTCTCTTTCACCCTGGTCGGGGTGGTGGTCTTTCTACAGCTGGTGCGCATCCAGTTCAGCCCGCAGGTGGAGGATTTCCGTGAGCAGGGAAACAGCTACTCCGGCTTCTGGCGCACAGTTTACCCCGCCCGGGGACAGGTTTACGACCGCTGGGGCCACCTGCTGGCCGGCAACCGCACGGTATACCAGCTTGGCGTGGATCTGAATCACGTCGACGACCCGGCCGGCATCGCTTTTGCCCTCAACCTGGTCCTGAATGAGGACTACGCCCGCGTTTACCAGATCGTCAGCCAGGAGCCCACCGATACCGCGGTCTATGCAGTCATTACGGACTTCGTGACCCCCGAGCAGGTCAACCAGATCAAGCAGCTGGGGGATACGATCGGCGTTTACACCTCTGAAGCGGCCTCGATCAAGTCCCTGGATGGGCTGGTGTTCACCCCGCATCTCATGCGGGCCTATCCGGAAGAAACCCTGGCAGCCAACATCCTGGGTTTTGTCAGCAGGAATGGGGAAGGCTATTTCGGGGTCGAGGAAAAATACCACGACCTCCTGGCCGGCGAACCGCGCACCATCTGGTTTTCGACCGATCCCAACAAAGTCGAGCAGCTTCCGGACATCCCGCCGGGTGCGAACATCGTACTCACGATCGACCGGGAGATCCAGAACATGCTGGAACAGGTGCTCGATGATGCCGTGCGAGGCCACGGCGCCGAGGCCGGCACGATTGTGGTGATGGACCCGAATAACGGAGAGGTGCTCGGCATCGCCGTGACACCGCGCATCAACCTGAACGATTACTGGTTGTACCCGGAGCTGATCTCGGGGCTGATCCCCTTCAACCGCGGCATCAGCAAAGCCTATGAACCGGGATCGGTGTTCAAAGTGCTGACCATCGCGGCCGCTTTGGATAACGGAAATATCGAACCGGGCACTCTGTTCCAGGACACCGGCGCCATCGAGATCGGCGGCGCCACGATAAAAAACTGGAACCAGGGCGCCTGGGGAGAGCAGGACATGGTCGGCTGCCTCCAGCACTCCCTGAATGTTTGTCTGGCCTGGGTGGCATCCCAGATGGGCCCCAGCGACTTTTACAGCTACATGTCCGCATTTGGCTTCGGCCACACCACTAGTGTGGACCTGGCCGGGGAGGTATCGGGCCGGCTGAAGACCCCGGGCGATTCGGACTGGTACGTGGCAGACCTGGGGACCAACTCTTTCGGCCAGGGTATTTCTGCTACTCCGCTCCAGATGGTATCAGCCGTGTCTGCATTGGCGAACGAAGGGAAGATGTACGCACCGCACTTGTTGCGCTCCCTGATCAACAACGGGCGCCAGTACAATCCCCAGCCACAACTGATAGGCACCCCGATCTCCCCTGAAACCGCACGCACGATCACCCTGATGCTGGCCTCGTCGCTCGAGAACGAAGCCTCCATCTCCCTGGTACCGGGTTATCGCCTGGCAGGCAAGACCGGCACCGCCGAAATCCCCACACCGTACGGCTATACCAGCAACGTCACCCACACGTCTTTCGTCGGCTGGGGACCGGTGGACGATCCCGCTTTCGTGGTGTACATCTGGCTGGAAAAACCATCCAGTTCGATCTGGGGTTCGGAAGTAGCGGCACCGGTTTTCAGGCAGGTGGTAGAGCAATTGGTCGTGCTGATGGATATCCCACCTGACGATGTGCGAGAGGCGTTGGGATACTGATGGCCGAGACCGCTTTTGCCCTGGCGATGGCCGGGATCGCCTTCATGATGACGGTGGTTTGGGGCACGCCGTTTATCCGCGTGTTGCGCCGGATGGGGATTTCCACCCGCATCCGGGAGGATGCCCCCGGCAAACCGAGTTCCGTTGTACCCACCATGGGCGGGTTCCTTTTTTTGACCCCGGTCCTTTTTCTTACCCTGATCCTGAACATCGCCAGCGCAGTCGGTCGGCCCGGGATCGGACTATCCATCCTCCTGCCATTGCTTTCATTAATATCCTTTGCATTCGTGGGGGTGCTGAACGACATTCGCAAAGACCGCCCCGGAAAACTGTATCTTCCGGGGCGATTGTTCCTGGTGCAGGTCTTGCTGGCGCTGGCCCTCGCCACCGGACTGCAGCAGGTTTTGGATGTCCCGCAGGCTTATATCCCCTTCGTGCCTATCGAGGTCGACCTCGGATACGGGTACATTCCGCTGGGGGCCGGCGTGATCCTGATGTTTGCCAACGCCGTGCAGACCACTGCCGGGGTGAACGGGCTGTCCGGCTTGCTGATGGCGACCGCTTACGCTTCATTCGGGGCGGTTTCCGCCCTGCAGCAGCAGGTGTATATCACCCGTTTCTGTTTCACTGTGGTGGGAGCATTGTTAGGATTTCTGTGGTTCAACATCAAGCCGGCATCGCTGCTGATGGGCCGGACGGGCGCTTATGCACTCGGGGCCACCCTGGGGGTGGTTGCGCTGATGACGGGGCAGTGGCCGCTGCTGCTGCTGATCGGCATCATCCCCCTGGTCGAGATCTCCAGCCTGTTGCTGGATCGATATTTTTCCCGGCTGAACCCCCCCCGCCCCTTGCTGTTGGCACGCCCGCTCCACAAGCACCTTGCCGTTCTGGGCTGGTCCAACACCCAGATCATCCAGCGCTATTGGTTGGTCAGCCTGTTGTTCGCAATGATCGGTATTTCACTAACGCGCGTTTGAGAGGGTCAACATGAGGCAGGATGAATTTTCTCAGGTGTTGATAGTCGGCGCTGCCAGGCAGGGCACCGCCCTGGCGCGCTACCTGGCGCGGCACGGGGCGAACGTGGTGCTCAACGACCGGCGCAAACCCAGCCAGCTGCGCGAAGCCCGCAGCAGCCTGGCCGGCCTGCCGATCGGTTGGGTGCTGGGGGCCCATCCGGTGCGGATCCTGGATGGAGCCGACCTGATCTGCCCTTCCGGCGGTGTGGCGCTTGAATTGCCATTGCTCGAGGAAGCCCGCCGGCGCGGGATCCCGTTTTCCAACGATTCCCAGATCTTTCTGGACCGGGCGCCTTGCCCGGTGATTGGGGTGACCGGTTCTGCCGGTAAAACGACCACCACCACCCTGATCGGCCGGATCGCGCAGGCGGCTGCGGGGAATTCCGGAGGCCTGCGGGCGGCCTGGGTGGGCGGCAATATCGGCAACCCGCTGATCGATGTGGTCGACGAAATGAAAGAATCGGATCTGGCTGTGCTCGAGCTGTCCAGTTTCCAGCTGGATTTGATGGACCGCTCGCCCCAGATCGCCGCGATACTCAACATCACTCCTAACCATCTTGACCGCCATGGCAGCATGGCAGCCTACACGGCAGCCAAGGCCAACATCTTGAAATTCCAAGGCCCGGGGGACATTGCCGTCCTCGGACGCGACGACCCGGGCGCGTTTGGTCTGGCGTCTTCGGTCAATGGGAGCCTCGCCACGTTTGGGCTGGCGGCTCCCCCGCAAGGATTGGCCGCGCTCCTTCCCGATAGCAGCGCCCTCCCCGTGCTGCTGGATGTCCATATCCAGGGCGATGCGGTCGTGCTGGAATCGCGTGGCCGCATAACGGAAGTGCTCCGCCTGGACGAAATCGATCTGCGCGGGGACCACAACCTGTTGAACGTCCTGGCGGCCTGCGCCATCGCAGCGGCTGCCGGCCTGCCGGTGGAAGCCATGCGCGCGGGGGTGCGCGGTTTCCGCGGTGTGGAGCACAGGTTGGAATTCGTTCGCAGCCGGCAAGGTGTGGACTGGTACAACGATTCGATCGCCACCGCCCCGGAGCGGGCGATCGCCGGTATGCGCTCGTTCGATGAGCCCCTGGTGCTGCTGGCCGGCGGGCGGGACAAAGACCTGCCCTGGGACGATTTCTGCACCGAGGTGACCCGCCGGGTCCGGCACCTGGTCGTTTTCGGGGAAACGGCCGCCATGATCGCCGAAAACGTGCGCGCCAGGGCGGGCGAATGGCCGGAATCCATCACCATCTGCAGCGGGTTGGCCAAAGCGGTCGAATGCGCTGCCGCAATCGCCTCCCCCGGAGAGGTCGTCCTGCTCTCACCGGGCGGGACAAGCTTTGACGAATTTCCGGATTTTGCGGAGCGAGGAGCGAGGTTCAAGACATGGGTGTCCGAACTGAATTAAGAGACAAGAACACCGCGAAGGCCGGCCAGAAGCGAATGGTCCGCATGGGCGTGGACGGTCCGCTGCTGATCACGGTTTTCACGCTGCTCGTGATCGGCGCTCTGATGGTTTATTCGGCCAGCTGGGATTTTTCGCTGTACATCTACGAAGATCCGTCCTTCATTTTCAACCGCCAGCTGATGTGGATCGGGCTGGGAATCTTGGCCGCCTTCATCTGCAGTTATATCGATTATCACTACTGGCAAAAATTTGCTGTCCCAGTCATGGTTGTGACCATCCTGAGCCTGGTCGCTGTGCTGCTGGTGCAGGATATCCGCCTGAATGCCGCTCGCTCCCTGAGCGGTGGTTCTTACCAGCCATCTGAGGCCGCCAAGCTGATGACGGTGATCTACCTGTCCGTCTGGCTGTATTCCAAGCGGGATTTCCTCAACCAGGTCAGCTTTGGCCTTTTCCCGCTGGCCGGCATCCTCGGCCTAGTGGGCGGGCTGATCTTTTTGCAGCCTGATGTCAGCGCGGTGCTGACCGTGGTTGTAATCGGCGGCCTGATGTTCTTCCTGGCCGGCGGGGATATGAAGCAGATTGTCCTTGTGATCATCCTGACCATCGTGGTCGGGTGGATCGTGGTCCAGACCAGCGAGACCGGTCGCGCCCGTCTGGAGAGCTACTGGGACGGGGTGATGGACCCCCTGGAGGCTTCTTACCACGTGCAGCGATCGTGGGAGGCCTTTGTCAACGGCGGCTGGTTCGGCGTGGGTATCGGCAATGCGGACACCAAGCACACCGGCCTGCCGGTCCCGCCCACCGACAGCATATATGCCGTCATCGGGGAGGAAACCGGGGTTTTCGGCGCCACGCTGATGGTCGGGCTCTTTTCGGTGCTGCTGTGGCGCGGGCTGGAGATCGCCCGGCGAGCGCCGGATCTGTTGGGCGCCCTTCTGGCCGGCGGGCTGACGATCTGGATCAGCATGGAGGCCTTTGTGAACATGGCGGTGATCGTCGGCCTGATGCCCTTCGCTGGCAACGCGCTGCCTTTTATCAGCGCCGGAGGTTCGAGCATGCTGGTCACGATGGTCTCGATCGGAATCCTGCTGAATGTGTCCAGAATTTCCGAGCGGATCGAGATGGACAGCGTTCGCAAGACCGGAGAGGTGGTCGATTTTCAGCGCCGGCGTGTGTTCTCCCCGTTCTCGGCGCCAAAACCCGCCCGGGGTACCAAACCGGTCGGCCAGGTGGACCGGCCCTCGATCCGGGAACCGATGGCGCAGCACCGCTCCAGCCGAAAGATGGCGGTTCGGCGCCTGCGCGAATTGTTTAACAGGGATTGACGGTGCGTCTGATGATATGTGCGGGCGGTACTGGCGGCGGTGTATACCCGGCTCTTTCGATCCTGGAAGCTGCCAAGGAGCAGAACCTGGTGGATGACGTCATCTGGATTGGTGCGCAGGGGGGCATGGAAGGGGACCTGGTGACGCGTGAGGGAATCCCCTTCCGCTCGATCCCGGCGGCAGGTGTCCACCGGGTCGGTCTGCGCAGCCTGCCGAAAAACCTGCTGCTGCTCGGCCGAGGTTATTTCGAAGCCCGCAGCGCCGTTCGGGCGTACGGCCCGGACGTGATTTTATTTACAGGTGGGTACGTGGCGGGCCCGGTTGCCTTCGCGGGCCGCCACGTACCCATGCTTCTGTACGTTCCTGATATCGAGCCGGGACTGGCGCTCAAGTTCATCGCCCGTTTCGCCGACCAGATCTGCCTGGTCAACTCCGAATCCCGCCGCTTTTTCCGGGGCCGGAACAACCTAGTGGTAACCGGACATCCCACTCGACGTGCGCTCCAGGGCTGGAATTCTCCCCGCGCCCGGGAGCTTCTTGGGCTGGACCCGCAAAAGCCGGTTTTGATGGTTTTTGGCGGCAGCCTGGGGGCGCGTTCGATCAACATGGCGGTCCTGTCGGTCTTGCCCGACCTGCTGCGCAGGATGCAGGTCGTCCACATCACGGGCGAGCGCGATTGGGAGACCGTGCAGGAAGCGGTGAAATCGCTCCCCGCGGATCTGGAAGGGAATTACCACGCCTACCCATACCTTCACGCTGAGATGGGAGCGGCCTATGGGGCCGCAGACCTGATCCTCTCCAGGGCGGGGGCCTCATCGGTCGGGGAATTCCCGCTCTTCGGGATCCCCGCTGTCCTGGTGCCTTACCCGGATGCCTGGCGATACCAGAAGGTCAACGCCGACTTCCTGGTCCGCCAGCGTGCGGCGGTAATGCTGGCCGATGACCAGATGGGGGAGCGATTGCTGGACACCATCCTGGCCCTGTTGGAATCCCCGGAGCGGCGCGAAGCCATGGGGCAGGCGATGGGGCGTTTGAGCCGGCCGCAGGCGGCTGATCAAATCGCCGGCCTGCTGCATGGGCTGGCGACCGGTCCGACCGCTGACCGTAAAGGAAGCCGACAATGATGTCATTCGTTTTTGCTTTCTGGATGTTCATTATCTTTTTTGCCATCATTGGGGCCATGCGGGGCTGGGCCAAGGAATTGCTGGTCCTGTTCAGCACCGTGCTGGCGATTTTTATCGTGATCATCATCGAACGGTTCGTACCTTTCGTTACCAATTTTGAGCTCGGGCTGCCCGGGGTCCCGACCGACTTTTGGGTGCGCGCTACCTTGCTGCTGGTTTTCACGTTTTTCGGCTACCAGACCCCACGCTTTCCGCGCATTTCGACCCCCAAGCT
This sequence comes from Anaerolineales bacterium, assembly GCA_041632295.1. Classification (GTDB taxonomy): domain Bacteria; phylum Chloroflexota; class Anaerolineae; order Anaerolineales; family JABWBV01; genus DATDOR01. Next base: position 7,189 of record JBFKII010000006.1, read on the forward strand.
GAACAGGGAACGTGTCCAGGATGTCATTCTGGGCACGCTGGCGGGCGCTTTGAACGGCTACATGGTGATAGGTTCGATGTGGTATTACCTGCACCAGATCGGCTACCGTCTGAACGACTCTTTCGCCAACTACATTGTGCCTCCGGACGCTTCCACAGAGATCGGCCAGCGGGCGTTAGAGATGATCGCCATCCTGCCTCCCTCCTGGCTGGTGGTGCCCTGGATCTATTTCGCCATCGCCGTGGCTTTTGCATTCGTGGTGATCGTATTTGTCTGATGGATAAGCGCGACCACATTCACCTGATCGGGATCGGTGGGGCAGGCCTTTCGGCCATTGCCCGGGTTCTGCATGAAAGCGGATATGCCGTTTCCGGCTCGGACCGCCAGCTCACCCCGCTGGCGCTCGAGCTGCGGACCGCCGGGGTGCGGATCTCCGAGGGCCACGACCCAGGCAACGTCAACGGGGCTACGATCGTGGTGCGCTCCTCTGCCGTGCCAGACGACAACCCGGAGGTCTTGCGCGCCCGGGAAAAAGGTCTGCCGGTGTACAAACGCTCGGACTTTGTCCAGGAGCTGATGGCCGGGAAGACGTCGGTGGCGGTCGCCGGGACGCATGGCAAAACCACCACAACCGCCATGGCCGCCTGGGTGCTGTCCGAACTCGGTCAGGACCCTTCATTTATCGTCGGGGGGGTGGTGCGCAACCTGGGCACGAACGCCAGGGCGGGGAAGGGCCCTCACTTCCTGATCGAAGCGGATGAATACGACCGCATGTTCCTGGGCCTAACTCCTGATGTCGCCGTGGTCACCAACGTGGAGCACGATCATCCCGACTGCTTCCCGACCGAAGCGGATTTTCTTGCCGCCTTTTGGGCGTTCACGGAACGGATCACACCCGATGGGCAGCTGTGGGTCTGCGGGGACGATCCCCAGGCCCGCCGCCTTCAAGAACGTGCGACCGAGTCGGGCCGCAGGAGCAAGACCTACGGGCTGGAACCCGCAAACGAGCTGCGGGCGGCCAACCTCGCGCCGGTTCCCGGGGCGGGGTACGCATTTGAAGTGTGGTTCGGTGGGATCCGGCTTTCGGCGGTCCGCTTGCAAGTGCCGGGCCGCCACAACGTCCAGAATGCGCTGGCGGTGATCGGGATCTGCCAATCGCTCGACCTGGATGCTGAAGAAGTTGCCGGAGCGCTGTCGACTTTCGTGGGCGCCGGCAGGCGATTCGAAGTGCGCGGCGAGGTCGGAGGTGTCCTGGTGGTGGATGACTACGCTCACCACCCTTCCGAAATCCGTGCGACCCTGGAAGCCGCCCGGCAGGCCCACCCCGGCCGGCCGCTCTGGGTGGTGTGGCAGCCGCACACCTACTCGCGCCTGAGCGCGCTGGTCGCCGATTTCTCAGCAGCCTTTGCCGGTGCGGATGAAGTGATTGTTACAGATGTGTATGCGGCCCGTGAAAAACCGCCTCACGGTTTCTCACTGGCGCCTCTGTTGGAAAAAATCAGTCAGACCACCCGCAGCCGCCACGTATCCGGACTGGAGGCTGCGGCGAACACCCTGGCGGACGAAGTCCCGCATGGTGCGGTCTTGCTGGTTTTATCCGCCGGCGATGCCGACCGGATCAGCAGCCTTGTCCTGGAAAGCCTGGAAACAAAGGAGACCCCAGCATGATCGAGGAAAAGGAAAAACGGACTTTCAAACTTGAGACGGCCAGAATCAGCAGTCCCCGCCTGGTGACCGCCCGGAACGATCGGCGTGCGCGCAGGCGGCAGCGCCCAGAAAATGCCCGTGAGATCGTGATCAAACTGATTGAGGCGATCCGTAAGATGTAAACCCTGTTCCGGGCCGGAAACCAACTCGGGGTTCCCGGCCCCACGAAAAACATGAATGCCACGCCCCCCACCCTCCTGCCTGAAGCCATGCGCGCTCGTTTTGGCGAACGCGTCCGGTTTGACGCGCCCCTGGCGCCGTATACGGCGGCACGCATCGGCGGTCCGGCGGACGTGCTGATCCAGGTGGAAACCGTCGACCAGCTCGCCTCCGCGGCGGGTTTTTTCTGGCAGGCCGGGTTGGGCTTTCATGTTTTTGGAGGCGGCTCGAACGTGCTGGTCAGCGACAATGGGCTGCGCGGGGTGGCGATCCTCAACCGTGCCCGCGAATTTCGATTTGAAGGCCGGGGGGCGGAGGTTGCGGTGGAAGCCGCTTCCGGCGTTAATTTCGGCGCCCTGGCCCGGCAGGCCGCCAGCCGCGGGTGGGGCGGCCTGGAATGGGCTGCGGGGATCCCCGGAACCGTCGGCGGGGCGGTGGTCGGAAATGCCGGCGCCCACGGCGGGGACATGGCCGATAATTTGGAGTGGGCGGAGATCCTTTCCCGCCGGGGGGGCCGGCGGCGCTGGCCGGTTGGCGAACTGGCGCTCGAATACCGGAGTTCAGCCCTGAAACGCGACCCCCATGCCCACGTCGTGCTTTCAGCGCGCCTCAGGCTGGTGAAATCGGACCGGGAGAGCATCCGCGAGAAAATGGACCGTTTTCTCGAGCACCGGCGGTTCACGCAGCCGCCCGGCGCCAGCATGGGATCGATGTTCAAAAACCCGCCGGGGGATTATGCCGGGCGCCTGATCGAGCAGGCCGGGCTGAAAGGTCTCCAGCGCGGGGAGGCGGCCATCAGCAAACTGCATGGGAATTTTTTCATCAACCAGGGTGGCGCCACAGCCGCGGATGTGTTGGGCCTGATCAATTCCGCTCACCAGGCCGTGGCGGAAAAATTTGGAGTGAGGCTGGAATTGGAAATTGCATTGATCGGGGACTGGGAAGGGCAGCCCGTTCCCCCGGAGGCCGGACCACACCATGGGTGAAAAGCTTCAGGTCGGGGTCCTATTTGGCGGGCGATCTGGCGAACACGCCGTGTCGCTGAGGTCGGCGCGCTCTGTGCTCGCAGCTCTCGACCCTGAGAAATATGAACTGACCCAGATCGGGATCACGCGGCAGGGCGCCTGGCTGGTGGGCCCGCCGGGTGTGAATGTGCTGGAAGCGCTTCTCCGCGCGAATGCAGGCGGGCTCGACCGGGCTTTCATTTCGCCCGATCGAACTTTTCCCGGCCTGCACCGCATCTCGGACCCGAACGGGAATTCGGTGGTCTCCCTGCTTTCCCGGCTGGATGTGGTATTTCCGGTGCTGCACGGCACTTTCGGGGAAGATGGGACCATTCAGGGCCTGCTCGAACTGTCCGATCTGGCCTACGTCGGGTCAGGCGTGCTGGGCTCGGCGCTCGCTATGGATAAAGGCGTGTTCAAAGATGTCATGCAGGCCAACCAGGTTCCTGTCCTTGAATCGCTGGTTGTTCTGCGTAGCGAGATCGAGGCCGGCCTGGAGTCGATCATCCAGCGGGCGGAAGCGCTCGCCCCGTATCCCCTTTTCACCAAGCCTGCCAATCTGGGCTCCTCGGTGGGGATCACCAAGTGCCGCGGGCGATCGGACCTGCTGGAAGGCCTGATGGATGCCGCCCAATATGACCGCCGCATCCTGATCGAGCGCGGAATCGAAGGCCGCGAGATCGAGGTCAGCGTGCTGGGCAACGATGATCCGCAGGCCTCGGTCCCCGGAGAGATCGTCCCGTACGGGGATTTTTACACCTACGAATCGAAATACCACGAAGCGCGCTCGCGCCTGGTGATCCCGGCGCCTATACCGCATGAGCAGGCCGAACTGGTCCGCGAGCTGGCGGTACGGGCCTATTCCTTGATCGATTGTGCCGGCATGGCGCGGGTCGATTTCCTGATGGATAAGGGGTCCGGAGAGGTGTTCTTAAACGAAATCAATACGATCCCCGGCTTCACCGACATCAGCATGTATTCCAAGCTCTGGGAGGCGACCGGCATGCCGTACCCCAGTCTGTGCGACCGGCTGATCGAACTGGCTCTGGAACGCAAAAGCGAACGGGATCAGACCGTCCGGGAATACGTGCGGAGTGAGAGCGAGGGTGTATAACGCATATGGCCAGATCGGAAAAAACCACCCGTGCTGATGCGGCCCGCCGCCGCAGAAGCAATACCAAAGAGCGGTCTGCAGCGAAGGCAGCGGACGCTGCTTCCGGTCGCAAGAGCGCCCATGGCGCACCCGTTCTGATGCGCGGCATCAAGGCGGAGCAGCCGGTCCGCCCGCGCAAGGCCTACCAGATGCGGCGCCGCTACGATATTTCTTTCGGGTCGAATGGGGCGGAACTGCAGCTCCCGCCGATTCCGCTGGTCCAGCCCAGCCTGCGCTGGGTTTCGGCACTTTTGGTCGCCGGCCTGGTGTTCTTGCTGTACCACGTCTGGCATGCACCGGCCTACCAGGTGGGGCAGGCGGCGATCTCGGGCCTCCAGCGGCTGCCGGAGCGGGAGGTGCACAGCGTGTTGAACGTGGAAAACCGCCCGGTATTTTCCCTGGATCCGGCCCGCCTGGAACACGATCTGCGCCTGGCCTTTCCTGAGTTTTTAGGGGTTTCAGTCAGGGTGGGTTGGCCGAATGTGATCGAAGTCCTCATTGAAGAGCGTGAGCCGGTTTTGGGCTGGCAGCACACCCAGGGACTGGTCTGGATCAGTGAGGACGGCCGGTCTTTCCCGGCCCGCGGGGAAGCCCCGGGCCTGCCCCTGATCCTGGCGGATGCGATGAACATCGCTCCGATCCTGGATGAAGGCGGCCAGCCGCTCGTCAATCCGTATATCGGCCGGGATCTGCTATCGCCTAAACAGGTTGCCGGGATCCTGGAAATGGTTAAAATGGCTCCGGAGGGTGCCGTCTTGATCTTCGATCCGGCCCATGGCATGGGCTGGCGGGACCCTCAGGGCTGGCTGGTGTATTTTGGTTTGCTGGGAGAACAGATACCGGAGAAACTGGCCGTCTACACCGCCCTGGCCGACCAGTTGAAATCTGAGGGCCGCACGCCGGTGATGATCAGCGTTGAGCATGTGAACGCGGCTTATTACCGGTTGGAGCGTTAACGTATGGACGAATCCACCATCGTAGGGATCGATATCGGGACCACAAAAGTCTGCGCTCTGGTCGCCCGGATCGAGGAGGACGAGCGCATTCGCGTACTCGGCGTGGGGATCGAGCCATCGCAGGGCATGCGCAAAGGCGCGGTCGTCGACCTGGCCGCGGCCTCCCGGGCGATCACGCACGCCATCGATAAGGCCGAGCGCACTTCCGGGCTGGAGATCAACAGCGCGCTGGTGACCCTGGCCGGATCGCAGATCCAGTCGATGAACAATCGCGGCGTGGCAGGTGTTTCCGGGCGGGCGATCGTTCCCGACGATATCGGGCGGGCGATGGACGCGGCTCGGGCGGTCCAGATCCCGCACGACCAGGAAGTGATCCACGTGATCCAGCGCAACTTTTCCGTGGATGGCCAGGAGGGCGTCCGCTCACCGCTTGGGATGCACGGGTACCGGTTGGAAGTGGAAGCGCACATCATCACCGCTTCCGCCGCCGCTGTGGAGAACCTGCGCCAGAGCGTTTTGGGCTCGGGCGTGCAGGTGACCCAGTTTGTGCTTAACCCGCTTGCGGCAGGTGAGGTGGTCATCACGGATTCGGAGCGTGAGATGGGGGTGGTGGTCTGCGATATCGGCGGCGGCACGACCGACCTGGCCATTTATATCGAAGGCGACGTCTGGCACACGGCGGTGCTTTCTGTGGGAGGCGACCACATCACTTCGGACATCGCGCACGGGCTGCGTTTGCCGACAGATGAGGCCGAGAGCATCAAGAAGCAGCACGGCAACGCCGCCTACCAGCAGGTCGCCGCCGAGGAATACTTCACGGTGCAGAGTTTTGGCGAAGATGGACCGATGCGCGTGCGCCGGCAGGACCTTTCGCACATCATCGGCGCCCGAACCGAGGAAATTTTTTCGATGGTGCTGCAGGAGATCAAGCGCTCCGGCTATGATGGGCTGCTGCCGGCCGGCCTGGTGCTGACCGGGGGCGGCAGCATGCTTCCGGGCGTGCGCTCCGTAGCATCGGATACTTTGAATATGCCTGTCCGGATTGGCAAACCGGACAACCTGGTCGGCATGGTCGACCAATTGCATTCACCCGCCTTTGCAGCGAGCGTTGGGCTCCTGAAATGGGCGGTATTGATGAACGAAATTGCATTCCAGCCTGGGCGAGGCCGCAGACTCAACGGAGGTGTCTTCAACTATGAAAAAATCAAGGATATACTTAGGCGGCTTTTGCCTTGAACTTATCGATCCCGAATCCCAGGCACGGACCCCGTCCAGGAAGGAGAATGTAAGATGCAACTGATGAACCCATTTGACAACGCAGAGTCATTCGCAAGGATTAAAGTTGTGGGTATCGGCGGCGGCGGCTGCAATGCCGTCAATCGCATGATTGAGGAGGGGCTGCAGGGCGTCGAGTTTATCGCCATAAACACCGACGCGCAGGCGCTGCTTCTTTCCCGGGCGGAGAGCCGGGTCCGCATCGGTGATAAACTCACCCGCGGGCTGGGGTCCGGCGGCGACCCCGATGTCGGGCGCAAAGCGGCCGACGAGTCGGTCGAGGAGTTGCGCGAGATCCTGTCGGGGGCGGACATGGTCTTCGTGACCGCCGGGATCGGCGGTGGCACCGGCACCGGCGCCTCCCCGCTGATCGCCCAGATCGCCAAAGAGGTCGGCGCGCTGACCATCGGTGTGGTGACCCGACCGTTCACCTTTGAAGGGTCGAAGCGCATCCAGGCGGCGGAGGAAGGCATCGAGAAGCTCAAAGAGCAGGCCGACACGCTGATCGTGATCCCCAACGACCGGCTGCTGCAAATCGTCGACAAACGCGCCAGCCTGAGCGATGCTTTTTCCGTGGCGGACGACGTGCTGCGACAGGGCATCAAGGGCATCTCCGAACTGATCACGGTGCCCGGCCTGATCAACCTGGACTTCGCTGACGTCAAGACGATCATGTCGGAGGGCGGCGCGGCGCTGATGGCGATGGGACACGGCAACGGGGAAGACCGGGCCCGCATCGCGGCCGAGCAGGCCATCTCCAGCGATTTGCTGGATATCACCATCGATGGTGCGCGCGGGATCCTGTTCAATGTGACCGGCGGGCCGGACCTGACGCTGTTCGAGGTCAACCAGGCTGCGGCGATTATCAAGGAAACCGCACATCCCGATGTCAATCTGATTTTTGGTGCGGTGATCGACCCGAAAATGGAAGAGGAGCTGCGTGTGACGGTCATCGCGACCGGTTTCGAACGCGCCGGCGTGACCCGCCCGATTTTCGAGCGCCCCTTCAAGGCTGCCCGGGTTCCCAAAGAGGTCAGCATCTCCGAACCGGAGAGCGAGGAAGTTGTCGAGGATGTGATCCCTCAGCGGGTCAAAACCCCCGAATTCAAGCCTCGCACCTTCAACACCGAGGACCTGGATATCCCCACGTTTCTACGCAAGCGCGGCAAGCGCTAAGCGGTTGAGGGTGGAGAACTCCGGCTTCTGCTTATTGGGTGGGAGCTGGTTGTGCTTCCCTGACGTGGGATGGGTCCGTGCCGCTCGTCTGTGAGCGGGATTGGGTCAAGACGGTCCGTCAGCCCATAAAAAAAACCCCGGAACATCGTTCCGGGGTTTTCCATTTTCTGGCTGCTTTCCAGTATCTTTCGAGCGATTCTTTCCAGCGCTTTTTTCCCCACGGTCTTTGAGGGGGGGCAGGGATCCCGGTAGGCCGGTTTGCGGACGGGCGGACGGTTGGGTTGCTGGCTGGTGTTCCTTTGCGGGTGAAGTTTCGGGCTGAAAGCTGAGTCCATGTGGTTTTCCTGGTTCGCGTTGGATAACCGGCCTCCAAATAGGGCGGAAGCGGGCCAGGAATAATTTAACATTAGCTTGAGTCCGGGAAAGTATCAGTTGTATTACGCTATCAATCTTTTCTGTCATGAAACCGGCCTCGCGCAGCGGGATCAGAGTCGCCTATTTTTCAGAAATAGGTAATCACGTGACGAAATTCACAATCTTCTTAAATTTTGAAAAAAGTCAAAATTTTTAAGGTGAAAACCCCCAAATCGACTTGCCCATCCAGGCCGGATGTGCTATGATTTTTTCTCATTCGAGCACCATATGTAGGGGTGTGTTTGAAAAGTACCCCCATATATGGGGGGTTGGAGAGGATGTAATCGATGCGCTGCCCGCACTGCCAGAATGATAAATCCAGGGTGGTGGACACCACCCACGATGCCCGCGGGGGAATCCGCCGGCGCCGGGAGTGCACCCGTTGTAACAACCGTTTCAGTACCTATGAGCGCCCGATCCTGGCGACCCCATTGCTTATCAAACAGGACGGCACCCGCGAGGAGTTTGACCGTGAAAAACTGGTTTCCGGCATTCGCATCAGTTGTGCCAAACGCCCGGTCTCGGCGGCCGATATTGACCGGCTGGTCGGCGAGATCGAAGCCACGCTCCAGACCATGGGCCGGGCGGAAGTTTCCTCGCGCGTTGTCGGAGATATGGTCATCGCCGGATTGAAAGATCTGGACCAGATCGCCTACATCCGCTACGCGATTGTTTATTTAGGGTTTGCGGATCTGGAGAGCCTGCGGGGGGAAATCGACCGTCTCCTGGAGGCCTGAGGCCGCTTTCAGGCGTCGCCCGCCGCCGGGCGCGCAGAGAGCGGTTTTTTGCTGCCATCATCAAAATCCTTCGCAATGCGGCGGGAACGCCCGGGCGGAGTCAAGGGGGTGACTGAAAGCAGGTGCAGACTTGCTTGCACATTCACGAAGCGTGGGACCGCTGGCCCTTTCATTCATGCTGGCATTATGGGTCCGGCAAATTGAGATTTTTGTTATTTTGAAGTTATTGGAGGCTTCGATGTTGCAATCCACTGAGAACCAGGTAGACAAAAATGGGTTATTACCGACCCCGCCTTTGCCGGAGGGTGCAGGGCAGCCGCAGTTGACCGAAAATGCGGTGACCGTATTTACCCGGCGCTATGTGCGCAAGGGGGCGGACGGCGAGCCGACGGAAAGCCTGGCGGAGACTTTCTGGCGCGTGGCCTACCATGTTGCCAGCGCGGAATCCGAATGGGACCAGGATGTGATCGAATCCGCCCGGCAGTTCTACGAACTGTTGATCACAAAGCGCTTCTTTCCCAATTCCCCGACCTTCACCGGCGCCGGAACACCCCTTGGCCAGCTTGCGGCTTGTTTCGTGCTCCCCATCACAGACGATATGGGGAGGGATACCTCGGGCATTTTCCAAACCCTGCGCGATGCGGCCCTGATCCAACAGACCGGCGGTGGGAATGGATTTTCATTTTCACGCTTGCGGCCGTCCAAGGCGCTGGTCTCCTCCTCGGCCGGCCGGGCCACAGGCCCGGTGGGTTTCCTGAGGGTCTACGATAACGCCTTTGGCGAGATCGCCCAGGGCGGCACGCGCCGGGGAGCGAATATGGGCGTCCTGCGGGTCGACCATCCGGATATCGAAGAGTTTATCCACTGCAAAACAGACGAAAACGCCATCACCAATTTCAACATTTCCGTCGGCATCACGGATGCCTTCATGGAAGCCGTGATCCACGACCGCGATTGGGAGCTGAAATTTCCGGATGTGGAGGATGCGCGCTACCGCGGCTTCCACGGCACCCTGGAGGAGGCGATTGACGCCGGGATCCCGCTGCGCACGTACAAGACCGTGCGGGCCCGCGACCTTTTCGAGCGCATCGTGCGGCAGGCCCATCACAATGGGGAGCCGGGGGTCCTGTTCCTGGATGCGGCCAACCGTTCAAACCCGGTGCCCCACCTGTACCAGCTCGAGGCGACAAACCCGTGCGGAGAACAGTGGCTGGGTAGCTATGAAAACTGCTGCCTGGGCTCGGTCAACCTGGCCGAGCACCTCGGTCCGGAAGGCTTGGTTGACTGGGCCAGGCTGCAGGAGACGGTGGAGGTGTCCACCCGATTTCTCGATGATGTTGTCCAGAAGAACGCTTATGTCCCTGCTGTCCCAAAGCTGAAAGAGGCCGCCTACCGCGCCCGGCGGATCGGCCTGGGGATCATGGGCCTGGCCGACATGATGTACCATGTTGGGATCCGCTACGGGTCGCCGGAAGGCCAGGAATTCGCCTCCCAGGTGATGGAATTTGTGCGCTACCACACCATGCTGACCAGCATCGAGCTCTCACGGCAGCGAGGCCCTTTCGAAGCGATCCGCGGCAGCATTTACGACCCGGACAACCTGACCTGGGAGCGTCCGACCGCCCTGATGCCCTACGAAGGTGATTTTGGCCGTCCTGCTGTCGATTGGGACATGGTCCGAAATGGGATCCGCAGCCACGGCATCCGCAACGCGGCCCAGACTACGGTGGCGCCGACCGGTACGATCGCAACCGCCGCCGGATGCGAGGGGTACGGGTGCGAACCGGTTTTCGCCCTGGCATACATCCGACACGTCAACGACCACGGCAAGGATTTGAAACTCGCCTACACAAGCCCTCGTTTTGAGAGGGCGCTTGACAAGGCCGGAATAAATGCGGAAGCCCGCCAGCGGATTGTCAACGAGGTCATGGCGCGTGGGACCTGCCAGGGTATCGACGACCTGCCAGAAAATATTCAGCACGTGTTCGTTGTTTCAGGGGATATCTCCGCCGATGAGCACGTCCGCATGCAGGCCTCTCTGCAGGCTTTCGTGGACAACAGCCTGAGCAAAACGGTCAATTTCCCCGCCGGCGCAAGCGAAGAGGACGTGGCCACCGCTTACCGGCTGGCCTGGGAATTGGGATGCAAGGGCATCACGGTTTATGTGACCGGGTCCAGGGACAAAGTTGTGCTCGAGACTCATGACACCGCCAGTGCCAGGGCAGAAGAACCGCAACCGGCTGCGGACCAGGAGCTCTGGCACGGCCGCAAGAAACCTCGGCCGCAGTCCCTGACCGGCCGGACATACCAGGTCGGCACCCCCCTGGGCAAGGCGTTCGTGACCATCAACGAGAACGGCGGCAACCAGCCCTTCGAAGCATTCATCACCACCGCCAAAGCCGGCTCAGAGACCGCTGCCGTGTCTGAGGCGATCGGTAGGCTGATTTCCTACATACTCCGCCTGGCGTCGCCTGTAGAGCCGCGTGAGCGGCTCAGGGATGTCCTGACGCAGCTGGCCGGGATCGGGGGCGGCCGGCCACTCGGTTTTGGTCCCAACCGGGTGCGGTCCCTGCCGGACGGAGTCGCCCAGGCGCTCAACAACTACCTGGGGGAAACCTCCGGCGAAGCGGTCCCGGAAAACGGGCATCCGAACCCGATCTCTGAAAAAGATTCGGCCGAGGCCCCTCCCGCGCCGCGTGCCGTCCAGATTGGGGACCTGTGCCCCGATTGTGGGGAGGCGGCGGTCGTCAATGAGGAGGGCTGCCGCAAGTGTTACGCCTGCGGATACAGCGAGTGCTAAAAAAAGAGACGGCCCGGGCACGCCCGGGCCGTCTCTTTTCATCGCAAGGACAACTGATCAGCGTGAACCGGAGGTCGGGTTGTTGCTGCGTTCGATGCGAAACAGCTTGATGATCTGCCGCACGATCTCATAAACGACGTTCTGCTGGAAGCCGGCGATCCAGGCGATGATGTAAATGATCAGCGGGTTGGAAATGTTGATGGTCTGGTCGTAGGTCAGGATGATGCCGATCCGCAGGGCGATAAAGATAAAGGCACCGATCGGCATGCCCATCAGCGGCTGGGTGAAATACCAGATGCTGTGCTGGGGGTTGAAATCCTGCTTGACCGAGACATGCCGCCAGAGCGAATACATGGCCCCGACCACACCCCCCAGTCCGCCCCAGATCATTGTCGATACCAGCGTGTAGACGTCATCAGGGTTGACGAACGCCGGTACGTTGATGGGGAGGAATGCGTATTCCCCGGACATAAAGCCGCTCAAAATCGGGGGAAAAATAAAAGCCCCAATCCCCAGGACGAATAGCCAGGCGATTTCGTACCACAGCAATTTGAAGGCGAAGGTACCGGACCAGAATTTCACGCGTTTGTTATAGGCCAGGCGGTATTCCACTTCATTAAAAAGTCGCTCGGCCTCCTCAAAATGCTCCACCCCCGCCAGCAGCAGCGTCTTTCCACTGCGCAGGACATCCAGCAGCTCTTGGGCCAGCTGGATGCTGTCGATCTCCTGGTTGACGCGCTGGCGAGCGACTTCGCTCCGGCGCAGCAGCAACTTGATTTTCTCCGGAGTGATCTCTTGATTGAGCAGGTTTTTGTCGGCTGTGAGGTCGCCTATCAAAGACATGGACTTATTTTCTCCGCCTGATGTCGGCCCGGGTGGGGAGGTCTCAAATTCCCAGAAAAAATCATGTTCCGGGAGATTGGATGAGTCAGGGTGTTCCGGATTTTCCGGTGTATTGCCCAACTCCGAGTCTGACACAAAGAAGCCGGCGGCCATGCCGCCCTCCTCGTAATCCTCTGGAGGTTGTCCTTCCATCAGCAACGGGGTTCGCGGTGGGCCAGACACGCGCTCCTCCACCGGATCTTCGAAGTGCTCGCTCCGCACTTCCAGGAAATTTGGTTCGGAATCCGGGTCAGGTTCGAGATCTCTTTCTTCGGCTTCGGGTTCCGGCATGATGGATCTGCCCCGGCCTTCCGCGATCTCGCTGTCCCATTCCAGCATGTCCTTGTCGTAGAAGGATTTTTTGTTCAGTTCCTGCTCGTCATCCTGCAGGTTGGCTGCATCCTTTTCAGTTTCGTTCGGGCTCATTGGCGATTAACGCTCCTTGGGTGGTTTTTTCCGGCTGGCTGGGGAGCATCCGGGTGCGCTGTTCGGCACGGTAACGGTTTTTTGCCTGGTAAAAATCGACCACCTGCTCCAGGTCTGCCTGGCTGACCGGTTCTCCGGTTTTTTTGTGGTGCTGGATGGCCCGCACCAGGATGATCTCGCAGATATTCAGAATATCCCCACCGGCGAGTCCGGTTGAAAGCGCGGCCAGGTGGCACAGGTCAAGTTCGGGAAGCGCGGGATCTTCCGGCAGGAAGGCGCGGAACATTTTTTCAATCGCCGCAGGGGATGGCAGATCGAAAAACAGGTTGAACTTGATCCGCCGCAGAACGGCGCTGTCATAGGTGCCAAACAGGTTTGTCGCCAGGATAATCAGCCCGTCAAACCGGTCGATTTCCCGGATGATCTGGGAGCGCGCGGCGTTGAGAGCGTACTCGGCGCCCTGGTTGAGCTGGCTCACCCGGCTGCTGACAAAGGCATCGGCCTCGTCCAGCATCAAGATCCCGCCACGCGGGTCGATCGAGCGAAAGACCTGCGATATGTTTCGGGCGGTTTTCCCCAGTAGCGAAGATTCAATATTGGCATAATTCAAAATATATAGTTTTTTCTCCAGGGAGGCTGCCAGGGCTTCTGCGACCATCGTCTTTCCGGTGCCGCTGTGCCCGAAGAAATTGATCAGCGTTCCTCTGGTGATCGAACGGGCCGGCATTCTTTGGCGGATTTCACGGCTGTTGCGGGTAAAAAAAAGCAGGTCGTCCAGCAGGCTGCGAAATTCCGGGTCGCAAATAAAATCGTCGAGCTGAAAACGCGGTTCCAGGGGTTCAATCAAAGCGCGCGTCCCGCTTTCTCCATTTCGGACTGCATCCTCAGCCTGTGGGGTGTAATCCACCGTGATGTTCTCCGGCATCACCGTGCTTTTCCTGGCGTAGATCGCCAGAGAGGCGGCGATGTCTTTGCTCAGCCGGTCGGCGTAGGGAGGCAGGGTCTCGCTGTCCGAAACCACGGTCACCCGGATTGCGGCGCCGTTTTTATCCAGTTTGATCTCTCGTTCGTGTTGGAACGACCGGATCTCCATGAGGCCTACTCGATATAATCCAGCTTGGTGCCATCGATCGCCAGGCGCGTGACGGTCTCGAACGTTTTCCAGATGCTGAGCACGTAAGCCGTTACCTTGACCGTGTTCAGGATGTAGCGGTTGAGCACGCGTATGCGATGCGCCCACTGGTACTGGCCTCTCTCGTACAGCCAATCGGAGATTTTCATCGTCACCATTTCGACTCCGTCACTGATGATCGACAGGCCGGATTCGATCGTGGTTTTGCCGTTGGCGTACAGAAAGCGGAAAACGGTCTGAGTCAGTCCGTAGGCGATTTCCCAGAATCCCATTGATCCTCCTTCGATTTCGGAAATTTCTTCTTCTTTTTGAGTTCTTCGATCAATTTGAGCAACTGCCGCTTCTCGATCAGCGTATTGCCTTTTCCGATCGCCTCTTCGATCTGCAGGGCGCGCTCCAGCATTTCGAGCGCAACCGAGTCAGTCCCATTGGCGTAATGGGACAGGCCCAGGTAAACCAGGTCCCGGGCGACAAGCTGGCTTTCCGCCCCGCCGAGGTGTTCGTCGATTTTGAGCGCCTTTTTGAAATGGCCGATGGCGGCCTTGAAATCGTCCACCGTCATGGCGAGTTCGCCCAGGTTGATGTGGTCGACAGCCACTTCGTTGTGGAAAGCGCCGTAAAAGCGGATATCGATCTCCAGCGCGGTCTCCAGGCTGGACTGGGCTTTTTCGTAATAACCCATATCCTGCATCAACTGCCCCAGATTGCTGTAGGCCGTCGCCGTCCAGGGGTGGTCGCGGCCCAGCGAACGCTTGTACACCTCCAGCGCCATTTCGAGGTATTCCCTGGCGTTGCTGTACTCCTTTTTCAGGCGGAAAATATTGCCCAGGTCGTTCAGGGTCGTGGCCGTATCGGGGTTCCCCTTTCCGGCCTTTTCCATGCGGATGGCGAGCGCTTTCTCGTACAATTGCTGAGCTTCGTCCAGCTCGCCCATTTTCTGGATCACATTTCCGAGGTTCTGGTAGTCTCGGGCGACCCGCAAATCGTCATCCCCGTACAGCTCTTTGTCGATCCGCAGCAGCCAGGTGAAGTGCTCCTGCGCCATCGGGAAATTCCCCAGGTCCCGGTTGATGCCGGCGTATTTGTAGATGCTTTCGGCCGTCAGCGGGTCCTTTTCGCCCAAGACCTGGAAGCGGATGAACATGGCGCTCTTCAAGTTTGGCAGCGCTTTTTCCAGCTGGCCGGCGGCGTGCAGCACCTCTCCCAACGCATCGTAGGCGATGGCCAGGTCCACATGCGACTCGCCGAAGCTCTTACGCATGATTTCAACCGCTTTTCCCAGATGATCAATTGCCTCGGGATAGGCTTTCATCTCTCCCAGGGCGCGGCCGATCTGGACCCGGTTGTGGAGGGAACGCGGGTGCTCTGGTCCGTAGATGCGTTCGTTGAGCGACAATGCGTTCTGGAAGTAATCGACCGCGGCCGGCAGGCTTTTTAGCTGCTGCATGGTCCGCCCCAGGTTGGCCAGGTCTTTCGCCACTTCGGGGTGATTTGCGCCGTAGATCCGCTGGTCGATTTCCAGGGCGGTGCGAAAAGTTTCCTCCGCCAATGAAAACTCCCCGGCGTCGAAATAGACTTCAGCCAGGTTCGAAACGGTTTCAGACACGGAGGGATGGTCTCGGCCGTACAGGCGTTTGAAATTTTCGATCGCTTCTTGGAGGTGGTCGCGGGCACTGGCCAGATCGTTTTGAACGCGCATGACGTTTCCAAGTTCGCTCAGGGTTGCCAGGGTGTCGGGGTGGACGCCGCCCAGGTGCTTGCGGCGCATGGTTAGTGCGTTCTCGAAGATCGCCTGGGCCTGGGGGAAGTTGCGCGCCTCCAACAGGATCTTCCCCAAAACGTGCAGGTCCCGGGCCACGTTGGGATGATCGGGCCCGAACGTGCGCGTATCGATATCCCGGGCAACTTCCAGGTATTCCTGGGCTTCCTGTGGCTTGTGCAGGCTGCTGAGGACCAATGCAAGCTCGCAGGCCACTTCAGCGTTGGTCGGGTGGTTGGCACCGACCGAATTCTTCAGGATGTTGAAGGCATTCTCAAAATGGACCCTGGCGCGTTCGTTCTCCCCCAGCTTATGCAGCAGGCTTCCTAGGACTTTGTAAGACAGCGCCGAAGCAGGGTGGTTGTTGCGGAATACGATCTGGTTTTGCACGAGGGCTTTTTCATAATGAAAACGCGCTTCTTCAAATTTCCCGAGTTTCTCGTATACCTGTCCGATGCGCGTCAGGTTCTCCGCGATGACGGCGTTTCCCGACGGAAAAATATATTCGTTGATCGTCAATGCCCGCTCGTACTGCAGGCGCGCCTTGGGCAAGGAGCCGATCGCCAGGTAAACATCCCCGAGATGGGTTAGGACCCTGGCGATCTCCGGGTGGTTTTCCCCAAACCGGTTTTCCAGGTACTGCAAGGCCAGTTCGAAGCTCTGGCGGGCCTGTTCATTCTTGTTCTGATCCAGGTACACCAGCCCCAGATCATCCAAGGCGCGCGCCTTGACCGGGTGATCGGCGTCCAGGGAAAGGGCGAAAACATCCAGTGACTTTAGGATGTGCTTGCGGGCTTCTTCCAGGTTTTTGGCCGCTCGCAGCGCTCTCCCCATGTAGTTGAGGGCAATGCCGGTGTGAGGGTGATCGGGACCCAGTGTGCGCTGGCGGCTGATCAGGGATTTTTGCAAATGCTTGCGGGCGACTTCATTCTCTTCGAGGTCCAGGAGCACCAGGCCCAGGTTGGATTGCGTGGTGGCGATGGTCGGGTGGCTGGCGGGGAAGTTGGTTTCGTTGATCTTGAAGGCGCGCTCCAGGATAGAGCGGGCCACCTCCGGCTTGCCGAGCTGGTGTATGACACGGCCGAGGTTGTTCAGGCCAACCGCTACCTGGGGATGGTCAAAACCCAGCTGCTGCTCCCAGACATGCAGAGCCAGTTCGAACAGCTTGCGAGCACCCTCCAGGTCTCCCAGCTGCTGGAGGGCATGGCCCAGGTTGCTGGTGTCCTTGGCCACCTTGGGATGGTTGCTGCCATAGGTCCGTTCGTTGATCTCGAGGGCTTTCTGGAAGAACCCCTGGGCTGCTGCGAACAAACCGATTTCGAGCAGCACCTGCCCCAGGTTCTTTGCCCGCGTGGCCAGAGCGGGGTGGTCCGGCCCGTTTGCCTTTTCATCGATCTCAATCGCCCGTTCCAGCAGGCCGCGCGCTTCGGAGAATTTCCCCTGCTCCTTCAGGACCACCGCCAGGTTGTTCAGCCTTAAACTCACCACCGGATGATCCGGCCCGAAATGCCGTTCATCGATTGCCAGAGCCCTTTCCAGGCTTTCCCGCGCCAGGTTGTATTTGCCCAAGGTCAGATAGGCCAGCCCGAGGTTGTTCAACCGGGCGGCAACCTTGGGATGCCTTTTTCCGAGCAGCTCTTCATCCGTCTCCAGCGCGATCTGGAAGTTTTCGATCGCCTTGGTGACCTGCCCCATGTCCTGGTAGATCAGCCCCAGGTTGTTGTATCCACGGGCGATGTTCGCCCGGCTTTCGGGGTAATTGTTTTGATCGATCTCGATCGCTTTTTTGAGGTAATCGCGCGCCCGCTGGTAATCATTAAAGGTCCTCAAGACCAACCCCAGGTTGTTGTGCAGGATGGCGATTTCAGGGTGGTTGGGGTTGCGGTAATTCTCGTAGATGGCCAGGGCCTGCTGGAGGTAAGCCAGGGCTTTGTGGTTATCCCCCATCGCATGCCAGACCCCGCCCAGGTTGTTCAGTCCGAAGGCCAGTTTGGGGTGACCGTCCCCGTAGATTTTGTCGTAAATGTCGACGGCGTCGGTGTAATGCCGGGCGGCTTTTTCGAAGGCGCCTGTGTTCTGGTAGAGCTGGCCCAGTCGTTCATGATCGCTGGCCACCACACCGTGGATCGGCCCGAAAGCCCTGACGTCGATCTCGAGCGCTTTTTGCAGGTGCTTTTCCGCCTGCCCGAAGTCTTTGCGCGCTTCGTAGATCTGGCCCAACGAGGTGTGGATCACCGCCGTATTGGGGTGGTTTTCGCCGTGCGCCTGGCCCATGACCGAAAGCGCCTCACCGAAATTATGAAGCGCCTGGTCGGTCCGGCCGAGCCGGTAGTAGCAGGTGGCAATTTCGCTGATCTCTTTCCCGCACCGGCCGTGGGCTTCACCGAATTGCTGTAGAAAAATGGCCAGGGCCCGCTGGTGGTACTCCAACGCCTGGGAAAATTTCCGCTGAAGCTGCAGGACCCGGCCCAATTCGCTGGAGATGTTTGCGATTTTCAGGCTCCGGGTATGGGCGTAAGTCCGGGTTCCCGCCTCGAATGCCTGCTCCAGGAAGCTTTGGGCCTGGTCGTAATTTTCCAGTGTCTTGTACATCTTCCCAATCCGGGCCATCAGGTCGATCGCATCGGCATGGGTCTCGCCCTGGTGCTCGACGCGAATGGCAAGCGCGGTCTTGTAACGTTCGATCGCGCCCGCTTTGACGTCCTTATCGAACAGGACCGCCCCGATGCTCTCATAAAGGTCGGCGATCGTCAGGGGATCCGGTTCGGCCTGGTTTTGCGCAATCTTCAATGCAGCTTCAAGATGGCGCAGGGCCCGCTCGTAATTTCCGACGTATGCATACACCTGTCCGATGTGCTTGAGGGTCTTGCCATACGCGGGGTGCTTGTCGCCGACGTTCTCTTTCTGGATCTCCAGGACCCTGCGAAGGTGGGCCAGCGATTCCTTGTGCCGCCCCTCTTCGGCAAGGATATTGGCGATGCCGGTTTCGATCTCCGCCACCACCATGTTCTTCTCACCCAGCCTGTCGACCCAGATTTCCCGGGAGAAATTGAGCTTCTCCAGAGCTTCCGGCAGCTGTTTGTTGGCCAGGAGAAAGTCGGCCAGATTTTTAGCGCGCGCCGCCACGTTCAGATGGTTTTCCCCGTAAATTTTGCGCTCGATGTCAAAGGCATCCGTCAGGAGCTTGTTGCCGCGCTCGATGTCGCCTTGTTTGTAGTACACCGTTCCGAGATTGTGGGAAAATGTCGCCAGGTTGGGATGGTACGGCCCGACGTCGCTCTTGAAAATGGAAATGGCTTTTTCGAAATGATCCCGAGCCAGGTTCAGTTCTTCAAGGTCGCAAAGGACCAGGCCCAGGTTGTGGTGCAGGTGGGCGACCAGCTTGAGATCGGAATCATCGATTTTCTGGAGACCCTGGATGGCGGCCAGATAGCTGGATTTGGCGCCCTGCAGGTCGTTGATCTTGCGGCGGTATTCGCCGAGGAATCGCCAAAGTCGAGCAGCCAGCTCCAGATCCTTTGTGGAAGCCCGACGGGCGATGGCTGCGGCGTGCCGGAAAAAGGGGAACAGGTATTGCGGGTCGGCTGCCACGTCGCTGTTTTCCTGGATCTCCTCCAAAGCAGCGGCCAGTCCTGCCAGGACGTCTCCGTACCCTTTCTGCGTCTGTCCGGAAAAGATCAGGCCAGCATAGCGCGCCAGGCTGGGGCTGAGGGACATTCCGTGGGAGGCGACCTGAGCCAATCCCAGAGCCCCAATTTCTCGCCAGGCATAGTCCAGATTTTCAATCGAGAGGTCCAGGGCGCCGCCCAGCAATTTCCAGGGGACTGCGATCCCGGGACGGCAGTGTGTAAGCGCCTGAAGCACTCGTTGCGCGTTTTTGGATCGCAATTCGGAGAAATTAACGGCCGCAGCGACAGCACTGGCCTGAACCCCACGGTCGGAGCTGTCCAGGATCCACTGATAAAGGGCGGGGTAGGAAACGATCGTCCGTTTCCTGCGCAAACGCTCGAGATAACCGGCCAGGTCCTGCTGGGTAAGCGCCAGGTTGCGCCCGGCCAGGGAAAGGGCCAGGGGGTGGTTTCCGAGCTGGTCGGCAATTTGCTCCCTGAGCGCCCGCGGAGCTTGCCGGATGGAGGGCGCCAGCTTTTCGAGAGTCAGGACCGCTTCCTGGCCGTTGAGGGGCATCAATTTGTAGGCTGCGTGTTCCTGGCCGGAGGGCACCTGTTCTCCCTGCAAGATGACGATCACGGCTGCGTTATTAAAGCGGGGCAACCAGGCTTCGATCGCCTCCCATTTGCTGACCGAATCAAAAACGACCAGATGGTCCCCTTCCTGAGTCCAGACGTCCAATGCTCTCTCGACGGCGGCGTCGAGATCGTTCCCCCATCCGTTCTTGTCTGCTGCGGAAAGGGCGGTGGCGATCTCAGAATTCAAGTCACGGTCCCCTTCCAGCCAGTGAACGGCGCGGAAATATTTCCGATAGCGGTGGCAGAACTCAACCACCAGGGCGGTCTTGCCGATTCCCGCAGGTCCGTGAAGGATGAAAGGGGATTTTGGCTCTGAATCTGCCAGGCGTGCGCCAAGGTATTTCAGTTCCTGCTGGCGTCCGGTGAAATGTGGATTGCGACGATGCGGCAGATAGGACCCCACCGGCAGCCCTTTTTGTTCCAGGGAGGAGTCTGGGTCGCTGAAAAAGTCGGACTGTGTCAGCTGGTCAACGGCTCTGTGGGGCAGCTCGATCGTGAACTTATCGCCGTACACGTGGACCTGAACGGGCAGTTCTTTGACCGCATTTTCGCCGCTGCCAAAAAAGATGCCGCCGCGCTGCAAGGACTCCCCGAGTGCGAGGAGTTCCGGTTTTTCAATGATTCCGGCAAGGAGCTTCCGGAGCGCTTCCACTTCAGCGGCTTGCTTGTGTTGATACAATCCTGGCCCTCGGGTATCGCTGCCGCGCATGCTCAAGCTGCGGTCAGGCTTGCTCACAATGCCGCCTGCGATGACCGCCCGGCAGGCAGCAGCGATACGATCTGGTCTAACAGGAAATTACATGATTACGGAGCCGTTGGCGGCTCTTCGGGTCGGTGAATGGCACTGAGGCACGCGCACAAGCATTACAATCCTTGATGAAGTTGATACGAAATTGCAATAATGCTAATTATGTTTCAGATCGGAATTTTCCGCAACCGGTACCTGTCGCGAGTTGATATCCCGTATGTCGGAGTGGCAAGGGAAGGGATATCTTCACCATTTTGCCCACAGGCAACCAGGAAAGGGTTTCGGTGTAAAATTTTCTAAAAAGAATGTGGAGGACGGGCTTGATGAAAAAAAGGTTGATCCTGGTGGCTGGGAATATCGGCGCCGGAAAGACGTCCATTACGGAGCGGATCGGGCAGCGGCTTGGCTGGCAGGCCGGCTTTGAGTCAGTGGCGGACAACCCCTACCTGTCCGATTTTTACGGAGACATGCGGCAGTGGTCTTTCCATTTGCAGGTTTTTTTTCTCGGACACCGCGCTCAACAGCATCTGGAAATGGCCACCGGTTCACAATCCGCCATCCTGGATCGCTCTATTTACGAAGACGCCTTTATCTTCGCACGGGCGCTGCACCGACTGGGAAACCTGAGCGAGCGCGATTATTTTGCTTACCGGCACCTGTTCGAGCTGGTCACCCGCTCCCTGCCTGCGCCAGACCTGCTGATCTATTTAAAAGCCC
Source organism: Anaerolineales bacterium (assembly GCA_041632295.1). GTDB lineage: Bacteria > Chloroflexota > Anaerolineae > Anaerolineales > JABWBV01 > DATDOR01. The sequence goes on from JBFKII010000006.1 coordinate 28,481, forward strand.
CCGTCATGACACTGCTCGAACGCATCCGGGCGCGCGGCCGAGAGATGGAGCGCGGGATCACGGGGGAGTACCTTTCCCTGCTGGATAATTTCTACGAAGATTGGCTGGCAGACTACGACCTCTCCCCCGTGCTCACAATCCGGAGCGACGACCTGGATTTCGTCCATAAACCTGGCCATCTCGATATCGTGATCGCCCGCATCCAGGACACCCTGAAAGGACGGGAGGAACTTACCTTTTCCGAGTAATACAACCGGACTTTATTCGTTATTTTCATTACAAGTACATTTTCGCTATCGGGAACGCTATAAAAAAGTGTATACTTTTTCCATCTCATCGAAAAATTTTACAATTGCATAGTCGGAGGCAAATATGTCCAGAAAACTACTCATCACCGTCGTCATTGTATTGCTGGCCTCTTTGGCATTCGCAGGATTGGCCACTGCTGCAACCCCGCGCGGCATTACCGTTTCCGGGCAGGTGACCAGCATCGATACAGCGAACCAAACTTTCACAGTGACTGGCGGGCCGAACACGAAGACCTACAACAATCACTTCACCACGCTCTATTTTGGCCATCCCAACTGCCAGGTGAACAATTTTAGTGAACTGATGGTCGGGAATGTAGTCGGGGTCTGGGCCCTGGATGTCGGCTCCATTTCCATTGCCAGGGCTGTTGTGATATTCCCCGCGGTCTGCCCTCAGAACCCTTAGACGAAAAGAACCTTTCTGACCGAAGAACCCCGCTATCAGGACCAGCGGGGTTTTTCATTTCCAGCCTCACATCACGAATTGGTGGCCGCCGGTTGAACACCGTAAGGAGCGAAACACCACAGTTGTGTATGCCGGAGTGTGCCTTCGAAGGAGCCGAATCGAAACTGTCCGCCTGAGCCCGAAGCCCACGGAACCGGCAATTCTGGACCCTTCGGCGAGCCCGGCACGGGCGTCGACAGCCTTACCGGGAATGAAATCGAATGGCTCAATCAGCGTATTGCCTGATTTTTTCAATATGATGGGAGGCCAATTTTCTAATTACCTGTTCCGTACCACTTTACCTAAAGTTTCGACAAGGGGTGGAAATTTGGGCGGTCCGGAGTTGACCCCGGGGATTGGATAGTAGAGTGCGATGCCGCAGGCTACGGCGATGTTCAGCGATTCTTTTTTTCCGGACAGGGGAATATGCCAGCGGGCATGGCAGGCTTCCAGCACCCCCGGGTCCACTCCGCATATCTCATTTCCAAAAACCCAGACTAGCGGTGTCACCCCCGTTCCGGCCGACGCCTCCCCGATCGGTCTCGAACCCTGGCCGCCCTCCAGCACCCAGATCATGTGGCCTTCCGTGCGCAGGCGCAGCACCGTTTCGACGCCGTCCGGGTGGAAGGACCAGGAGACCCATTCCTGAGCGCCGAGCGCGGTTTTCGCCACTTTTTCCAGCTCTGGGGTGGGGGTGATTCCGCACAGGTAGATGTGCCGCACCCCGGCTCCCTCGGCGGTACGAAAAATCGATCCCACGTTCCACGCGCTGCGAATGTTGTCCAACAGGATTTCCTGCGGCCGGCGGGCAGGTGGACTCCGCCTGATTTTCTGCGCGGCAAAAGCCTCACCTATCTCCATCATCGGGCTTTGGCAATGGGGGCAGGGCATGGTTCCGGACCCAGGATCGAGGCAGGAGAACCGCAGTCCGCATTTCCGGCATTTCCTGGCCTGGAAGTTATTGCTGGTCAAAATCGACGCTGCTTTCCAATAATTGGAAACGTACCGGCGATGGCGGTTCGGCCCCGGGGCCCCTGGCAGCGGCGGCGATCAGGCCGTGCAACTCCTCGGCATCCGGCAGCTTGAACTGGCCTGCAGTGACAATGTCGAGCGCGATCATCACCTCCCGCAAGGTCTCGGGATCGATGAGCCTGCCGCGAGAAAAATCCGTGCCGGGCAGTCCGGCCGCAAGCTCCAGCCGGCCGCCGCGACTCTCCAGCTGAACCTCCGCCCGCCTGCCGCTGTTCGAAAAAAATATGAGCCGCACCTCATTCCGATCGCTCAGGTTGTCCCTTGGGTCCAGTTCACCCGCCGCTTCCACCTCCACCTGGGTAAACAGGGGGGATAAGGGTGCGTAGACCGCCCGGGAATGAAAGCCTTCCCTCGGGCCGCATGCGGACAGCAGCAAGGCCATGGACAGCAAAACGAAAGAATAGACATGATTCATCGAAGCGTCTCGTAAAGGATTACCGCCAATTTTTTGGGCCCATGGACGCCGACGGAGAGCGTCTGTTCGATGTCCCCGGTTTTGCTGGGCCCGGAGATCAGGATGGTATTGGCCGGCCAGGGTGATTGCAGGCCGTCCGCCCAGGCGAAAATATCCGGCGCCAGGCGGGATGTGCTCACCAGTGCAATGTGGAGCGGGGGCAGCAGCGATACCAGGCGGGATTTCCCGCGCCCGCTGGTCAGCACCAGGGTGCCGGTTTCGGCGAGAAGCAGTTCTGCGCCGGTGATGCCGGCGTCGGCCTGCGAGCAAGCCTGGCGCCAGGCGGGGCGTTCTTTGTTCAGGCTGCCCCCGGTGGGAGGAGTGTGCCACGTGATCTTGGGGAACACTGCCGGCAGATCCAGATCCTTCAGGGGCGGCTCCTCGTTGGCAACCACCTGGCGGACCGCGTGGCGGGCGAGAAGGTTTCCCAGCCGCTCGATTGCGTCCGGAAGGGAAGCCTCGCAATAAACCTCTCCGTGAGCGGATCGCAGGGTATCGGCAAACTTTGTGACCATATCCTCCCCGGACCAACGGCCATGCCACCTCTCTGGAGAGGTAACCGGATGAGCGGCCTTCCCAAGCCTGCTGAGGATGGATTCACGTGTCTTCATCAGTCTTCTTACCGTGTATCGTCAGACTGGTAGGGAGCGGTAACAGCGGTGGTCATCGGTTCCGCCACCATTCCCGGAAAGACTGGTCGGCCAATTTTGGGAGGTCCTTGCTGGCAAAGCGCTGCCCGATGCGGCCGATTTTTCCGGCCAGCTCCATCAGGCCCGCCTGCTCCAGGACGCGGGCGGCAGCCAGCTCGGCTATCCGCTCGGGAGCAGGAAGCAGGCCTTTTTCCACCGAGTCGCTCCGCAGCTCGATCAGCATGCGCGGCAGGTCGATGCGCGCCGGGCAGACGTCCAGGCAGGCGCCGCAAAGTGAACTGGCCTGCGGCAGGGCGACATTGCGCTCAAGCCCAAAAAGAAGCGGCGAGATCACCGCACCGATTGGGCCGCTGTACGGGCTGCCGTAAGCGTGCCCCCCCGCTTCCCGGTATACCGGGCAGACATTCAGGCATGCGCCGCAGCGGATGCATTGCAAAGCCTCTTCGTATTTGGTGCCGAGCAGGTCCGAACGCCCGTTATCCAGCACGATCAAATGGACTTCCAACGGCCCGTCCGGGTCCGATTCTTGTCGCGGTCCGGTGATCACATTGGTATAAATCGAAAGCGGCTGGCCGGTGGCACTGCGCGCCAGCAGTGATAGCCAGACCGCCGCGTCCGCCCAGGTGGGGGCGATCTTCTCGATCCCGACAATAGCGACGTGAACCGGCGGCAGGCTGGTGACCATGCGGCCGTTCCCCTCGTTGGTGACCAGCACCAGGCTGCCGCTCTCCGCGACGGCGATATTCACACCGCTGATCCCGATGCCGGCCTTCAGGAAACGCCCTCGCAGCCGGCGCCGGGCGTGTTCCGTCAGTTTTGGGATATCTGCAGGGACGGCTTTCCCGGCTTCCGCCTCGAACAAATCCGCCACCTGCTCCTTGGTTTTGTGGATTGCGGGCGCGATGATGTGCGAGGGATCCTCCCCGGCCAACTGGACGATCCATTCTCCCAGGTCGGTCTCGACGGTCTGGATACCGCTCGCTTCCAGGCTGTGGTTAAGCCCGATCTCTTCGCTGGTCATGGATTTGCTTTTGACGGCCAACTTGGCGCCGTGCTCCCCGGCGACCTGCAGCAATATCCGGCTGGCTTCCTCGCCAGTCTGAGCCCAGTGGATCCGGGTCCCATGCATTTCGGCCATTTTTTCAAAGGTGCGCCAGTGTGGTGCAAGATCCGCCAGCGTTGCGGCACGCATTTCTTTGAAATGATCGCGCAGCCCGTCCGAATCGGGCAGCCTTTCCAGCGCCTCGCGGCGGCTGTTCCAGAAGCGCCCCGTGGCATTTTCCAGGGCGTTCTGCAGGCGGGCGTCCTCCAGGGCAATCTGTGCCCGCTGGCGGAATTCGCGCATCCCGGCGCTCATCGGTTCTGGCGCTCCAGGAGCACGGCCAGGTGCTCGATTTCGGGCGGGTCCGGTAAACGCTCAGCGATGCGTCGCATTTGCATCAGGCAGCCGGGGTCGGCGGTTGTCACAGTGCGGGCTCCTGTTTCGGCAGCCTGTCTGAGCTTCTCTTCTGTCATGGCCGAAGAGACCTCCGGCATGCGCTGGGAAAAGAGCCCGCCAAACCCGCAGCACCGGTCAGGCTCGCGCATCTCGACCACCTCGAACCCGGCTTCCTCCAGGAGGCGGCGCGGGGCTTCCCTGACCTTCAGAATGCGGCACATGTGGCAAGAATCGTGGTAGGTCACCAGACCGTAAACTTCGCCGGTCTGCGGGCCAACGCCTTGCTGTGACAGAAACTCGCTCAACTCGAATGTGCGGCCGGCCAGTTCTTCTCCCCGCCGCTTCCATTCCGCCTCCTCCGCAAGCAGATGCGAGTACTCCGCCCGGATCATGGCTGTGCAGGACCCACTCGGCAGGACGACGGTATCAAACCCTTCCAGGTCCTCGATCGTTTTTTTTGCCAGCCGCCGTGCTTCCGCCGGGAATCCGCTGTTGTAAAAGGGCTGCCCGCAGCAGGTCTGGCCGGCCGGAAAAAGGACCTTGAAACCCAGGCGCTCCAGCAGCCGGACCGTGGCGATCCCGACTTCGGGGTGCACCTGGTCCACCAGGCAGGTGACGAACAGGGCGACCGATGGTTGGCGCTGGTTTATAAGCTCTTCGTTCAAGGGTTGATCTCCAGGACCGCTTCCCCGTCGATGCGGCTGTGCTTGACGTCCTGCAGGGCCAGGTTGGCGTCCTCCAGACGGTAGGATTTCGTGGTGGCTTTGATTCCGATGCGGGCAGCCAGTTCGAGAAACTCGGCACCATCCCGGTAAGTGGCGTTGGCGACACTGCGCAGGGTGCGCTCGCCATAAACCGTCCGGTACGGCATCTCGGGGATTGGGGACATATGGATGGCGTTGAGCGCCAGTGTGCCTCCCGGCCGCAGCTTTTCCAGCATGGCCGGTACCAGGTGGCCCGCCGGCGCGAAAATGACCGCCCTGTCCAGGGCTTCTGGGGCTTTATCTTCCGCACCCCCGACCCAGGCGGCGCCCAGCCCGCGCGCGTGTTGGCGGTGGCCCTCTGAACGCGTGAAGACGAATGTCTTGCAATTCCAGTGGTTCAAAACCTGGATGCACAGGTGGGCGCTGGCGCCGAAGCCTGCCAGGCCGACCCGCTCCCCGGGCTCGATCTCGGCCAGGCGCAGCGAGCGGAATCCGACGATCCCCGCACATAGCAGCGGTGCGGCCTGCATGTCGGGGATCGATTCCGGGATCGGCAAGGCGTAGCGGGCTTCGGCCAGCATGGTCTGGGCGAAACCCCCGTCGTGATGAAACCCGGTAAAGCGTGCCCGGGGGCAGAGGTTTTCCAGGCCGCGGGCGCAAAACTCGCAATCCCCGTCGGCGGACCCCAGCCAGGGCACCCCGACCCGCAGCCCCAGCGGCAGATCGACGCTCTCCCCGACTGCCTCGATGGTCCCGACCGCCTGGTGCCCGGGGGTGATCGGGAGCTCGGGGGGATGGATGTCGCCTTCGACGGTGTGCAGGTCGGTGTGGCACACCCCGCAGACCGAAACGCGGATGCGTACCTGCCCGGGTCCGGGAGCGGGTAGCGGCAGAACCTCTCGAATAAGCGGGTTCTGCTCGATCGGTTGTTGGGATTCCAGGCGCATCGCGATCATGGTGCTCACAGGATCAGGCTGATTCCCAGGGCGGCCATCCCCCACAGGACGCTGACATTCAGGGTCCGGGGGCGTGCCCGCCGGGTGAGCAGCAGCCCGGCCAGGAGGCCGAGTGCCAGGGCCGGCAGCGATCCCCAGATGTAGCCCCATACCTCCGGAGTGAAGCTTCCCGAAGCGGCGTGGCCGGCCAGAATCGCCAGAGAGGCAACCAGGAAAAAGGCCTGCAGGTTGGCTTTGAACGCTTCCGGCTGCCAGCCCTTGGCATGCCCTAGCAGGATCACCGGTGGCCCGGTGATGGCGTAGGCTCCTCCCATGGCGCCGGCCAACAGGCCGAGGCCGTAATCCCAGGCGCGGCAGCGGAAGCGAGGCGGCCGCATGTTGAGCAGCGAGTAAATCGCATAAGCCAGGATGATGGCCCCCAGGAGCGCCAGACTGGCCCGTTCAGGGACCCGGATCAGGAGAAGGATCCCGATGGGGACACCCAGAACCGCCGCAGCGGTGATCCGCCCGACAGCGCGCAGGTTGAGCGATTGGCGAAAAACCACCAGCAGGACGATTTCCATGAGCAAGGCAATGGCGGTGAAAAATGGGGTTGCAGCGGCCAGGGGGATGAAATTGGGCAGCAGGCTGATCGCCAGAATGGCGGATCCGAAACCGATATAGGTCTGCAGCAAGACGGCGGCGAAAATGATCAGGAAAACGGGAAGGTTTTGCGGCA
>JBFKII010000007.1:0-34468 GCA_041632295.1 Anaerolineales bacterium
GCATGTCGGTTCCTCCGGTTTGGCACCATTTGAGTGCGTTTAATGGGTGAATACTTCGGTATATCACGTTTCCGGGGAACCGACTTTCTCATCCTATCTCAACCAGCGAAAGGCCCTTTGGTCAACGGACTTTGAGAACGCCTTGATTCCGATCCGGGCAGCAAGTGGAAATGCAGCTGGCCGGTCTCCTGGAATTTCCCCGCGTTCAGCACCAGGCGAACAGGACCCAGTCCCCGATCCCGGGCAAGCTGGCGCGCCATCCGGACCGCTTCAATCGACAATCCGGCCAGCTCTGTTTCACTTAATTCGGCGATCGAAGCCAGCGACCTTTTCGGAACGATCAGGATGTGTTTCGGATAGGCCGGCGCCGGGTGCCAGAAAGCGACCAAAGCGCGGCTTTCCTGCAGGCGGCGGAGAGGCAGCAGTTTGTGTAGCCGGCCAAAAGCGAGCCGCAGTGCCCAACCCCCAATTCTGCTGCGCGCCAATGCCAGGGCGACCGGCTTCATCAAGAACCGTGAAAAACGACCGAGTGGGAGACCAAAATTCCTTCCCGGTATACAAATTTCCCCGAGAAAAATGAGTCCTGATCCAGCCAGGGCAGGAAAATCCGATCTCCCTCCCACAAGGGCAGGTCCAGGATCTGATCATCCGGGATCCAGGCCAGTCGGCCTTCCGGCGAATCGATCAGCGAGCCGGAAAACTCCCGCACCACATAGACAAATGCATACCAGTCCTGGCTGTGGCTAAAAAGCGGGAAGGTGAGTACACCTTTCAGAACGGGTTGAGAAGCTTTGAGTCCGCTCTCCTCGAAGATCTCCCGAATGGCGCACTCCTCCGGGCTTTCGCCAGGTTCAAATTTTCCCCCGAGGCCGTTCCACTTACCCTGGTGGACATCGCCTTCCTTTTTATTGCGATGTACCATCAGGGTGCTGCCTTCCCGCTTCAGATAACACAGGGTTGCGAGTATCACAAATTTCCCTTTGAAAAAAACTCCGCCTGCAGTTGCAGTTTCAACCCTCAGTCAGCCCCAGGCTGTCTAAAATATAGGCGTATTCGAAAGCTTTTTCACGCAAATAATCGTAACGACCGGAGGCGCCGGCGTGACCCGCTCCCATGTTGGTTTTCAGGAGCACCCGGCCCTCGCCCTGCTGCACTCGCCGGAGACGGGCCACCCATTTGGTCGGTTCCCAGTACTGGACTCGCGGGTCGTTCAGCCCGGAGGTCGCCAGGATGTGGGGGAAGCGGCCCGGCGCCAGGTTATCGTAAGGAGAGTACGAGTGCATGTACTCGTAAAATACGGGGTCCTTCGGGTTTCCCCATTCCTCGAATTCGCCGACGGTGAGCGGAATGCTTTCGTCCAGCATGGTGGTGACGACATCGACGAAAGGAACCCCCGCCACGGCGACCTTGAACAAGTCGGGCGCCAGGTTGAGCACCGCTCCGATCAGCAGCCCACCTGCGCTGCGGCCTTCAATCGCCAGCCGTTCTGGCGCTGTTAATTTTTGGTCGATCAAGTGGCGGGCGCATGCCACGAAGTCCATAAAGGTGTTTTTCTTGTGTAGAAATTTCCCCCGCTCATACCAATCCCGGCCCAATTCCTGCCCGCCGCGAATATGGGCGATCGCATACACGATTCCACGGTCCACCAGGCAAAAAGCGTTCATGTTGAAACCGGGCTCGATGCTGTACCCGTAAGCGCCGTAGCCGTACAGCAGGCAGGGGGCTGAACCGTCCTTTCGCAAGCCTTTGCGGTAGAAGAGGGATATCGGAATCTGAGCGCCATCCTCGGCCGCGGCATGAAGTCGAACCACCTCGTAATCCTGCGGGTCAAACCCGCCCAACACCGGTTTTCGCTTGCGCAGGTGCCACTGGCGGGTAACCATGTCGTAATCAAAATCCGAATCAGGGGTGATCGGGGAGGCGTAGGTCAGGCGCAGGAATTGGGTATCGAACGATGGATTTTCACCCGGCCGGAAGGTGTACACGGGTTCGGGAAAGTCCACTTCGTGGGTCGTTCCAGTGGACAGGTCTTGCACGGCCAGCGCTTTCAGTCCATTTTTCCGCATATAAATTGCCAGATGACCGCTGAAGCAGGCCAGGCCATCGATCTTGACTTGCGGGTCATGTGCCTGGTGTGTTTGCCAGGATTCCATACCGGGCCGGCTGACCGGAGCGGTTACGATTTGGAAGTTTTTGGCATCCTGGTTGGTCCAGATGTAAAAGATCCCGCGATGGTGATCGGCGCCATACTCGATTCCCTGGCGCCTTTCCTGCAGCAGCCGGAGCGATTCCCCGGGATGGTTAGCATCGAGAAAACGGATTTCGGATGTCTCGAGGCTTTCGATATTGAGAAAGATGAAGGCCTGGTCGCGGGTTTTTTGCAGGCTGATTTCGAACAGGGCGTCTGCTTCTTCGTAAAGTAGAAGGTCGTCTTCCTGGTCCTCGCGCAGGATATGGCGGAGGAGGCGGTAATCCCGCCAGGCAGGGTCCTTGGTGGTGTAAAAGAATGTGCGGTTGTCGTTAGCCCACTCGCCGGAGTAGGAAGTCCCTTCCAGAACATCCGGAAGCAAATCGCCAGTCTCCAAATTTTTGAAGTACACAGCGTAATTCTCGGAACCATCTTCGTCCAGGGAATAGGCCAGCAGTCGATGGTCGGGGCTGGGTTTATAGATGCCCAGGCGTAAATATGGTTTGCCGGCGGCCAGCGCATTCAGATCGAGCAACACTTCCTCTGGCGCCTGCGAGCTGCCGGTGGTCCGGCAAAAGATCGGATATTGTTTTCCCGTTTCGGTCCGGCTGTAGTACCAGAACTCGTCCCGTGGGACCGGCGCTTCCTTGTCGCTTTCCTGGATACGCCCGACCATTTCCTGGTACAGGGTTTCCTGCAAACCGGCGGTGTGGTCCATGCACGCCTGAGTGTAGGCATTTTCGGCTTCGATGTAGGCGATCACTTCCGGATCGTCTTTGTCCCGCAGCCAGAAATAGTCATCCACCCGGGTGTGCCCGTGGATTTCGAGTTTCTTTGGTTTGATGGGAGCTTTGGGGGCAGGTGGAGCGTCAGTTTCTATCGTCATACAGTTTTTGCAGCCAGGCGACCGAACGCGGTCGTTCGGATTCGATGTCTTCGCTGAGGCGGGCGAAGAGGACGGGGAAGATCCAGCGGTCGAGTTCGCTCCGGGGATAGGGCGCTCGCTGGAAGTAGGTGGAGAGGTAGGCGCGGGTGAACCACTTGCGCAGCAAACCGACCAGCGCGCCCAGAACCGGGTTGGGTGGGACTCCGCCCAGGTTGGAGATGATCACGGTGCGGGCGACATCCGCCAGCGGATGCCCTCTGGAAGCGTCCGGCCAATCGATGATCACCGGCCCCTGTTCAGCCATAATCACATTGTCGGGGTGGAAATCGCCGTGCAGGAGCATGTCGTCGTTTCCAGAGGCCCCGTTTTCCGCCAAAGCCTGCAGGCTTTCCTGGGCAGCGCGTTTGACCTCCTCAGGGGCACCTTCGACCGAATCGATTTTGTTTTTCAATCGAGTGTGAACGTCTGGCAGGCCCTCTCCCCCGGTCCGAGCGTGCATATCGGCATGGAGCCGGCCGAGGGTGGTGCCAAAAGCGCGCGCCCGCTGCGGGGCAGACCCGATCTGGTCCAGCATGGTCGGGCCGTCCACCCGCTCGAACACGATCCCGGTCTTACCGTTCGCGCGGACGAGTTCGTAGGGCTGAGGGACGCGCAAGCCGCTTTCGAAAACGATCTGGGCGATCCGGAATTCATATGCCAGCCAGTCCTCCGGCACCCAATCACGGCTGAGTTTGACCACTTTCCCGTCCCCCCAAGTGTAGATTTCGGCCACGCGCCCTTCTGCGATCGGCTGTTCGGGCAGTTCCATCCGCGTCTAACCCCTCAGCAGATTGAAATCCCCTTCTTCGAGATCGAGATCCGCTGCCTGCAGGTTCTCCTCGATGTGCTTGGGATTTTGGGACATGGGGATGGCGATGACCCTGGGCTGGTGGATCAACCAGGCCAGAGCGATCTGCACCGGGGTCGCCTTGTATTTGGCGGCAATTTCACGCAGGGTGGCATCCTGCGCCACGCGCCCTTTTTCAACCGGCGTATACGCAGTCAGCAGGATATCGTGCTGCTGGCAGAAGGCCAGCATGCCGTTTCGTTCGTAGCGCCGGGTGTGCAGGCTGTAGGGTACCTGATTGGTGACGATCGGTGCGTTGCAGAGCTGTTGGGCCTCTTTCAGCATGGGCAGGTCGAAATTGCTGACCCCGACGTGCAAAATTTTTCGTTCAGCGTGCAGCTCGTTCAGGGCCCGGAAAGTCTCCTTGAGCGGCACGTCGCCGGGCCAGTGGATCAGGTACAGGTCGATGTAGTCGCTGTCGAGTCGCCGCAGGCTGTTTTCGCAGGCCTTCAGGGCATCCTGGTAACGCAGGTTGTTGGTCCACAGCTTGGTGGTGATGAACAGGCGCTGGCGCGGCACCCCGGACTGGCGGATCGCCCGGGCGACCAGCTCTTCCGTATATCCGGAAGCGTACATCTCTGCGGTATCGATGTGCGTATAGCCAATATCCAGAGCGTGGCGGATGGCCTTCAACGCCCGTTCTTCCTGGGAGCGGTCGGGGCTCATGCCGCCACCGACATTCCAGGTGCCGTATCCAATTTTCGGTATGGTCAGGTCATAGGGGAGGGTTTCGTATTTCATCGGTCACCATGGCAGGGTCTGAAGTGGCTAATTCTATCGCGGAAGAGGACGCTGGAACCGGCTATTTTTCGAGCGCCTGGCGAATTTCCTCTGTCAGGTCCTGAATTTGGGCGGCGGTCTCAGAAACCATTCCCTCCGGGTCCCCTGTCTCCCCCATGGCCTGGTTTTCCGCCTCGGCCAGCGCGTTGAGCAGCATGCGAACCAGCATTTTGGATTCCACCGGGGGTTTCCCGACGGCGGCCAGGGTTTTGTCGATCTGGATGGTGTGCTGCCGCAGATGCGATCCGAGCCGCTGCAGCCGGAACCGGATGGGGTAGGGCTCCTGTTCCCAGTACCGGGCGGGCTTTCCCAGTACCTCGTCCGGGATGCCGGCAAATGCCTTCAGGCTCCGGGCGTGATTTGCAAGAAATTCAACCTGCAGCCTGGAGACCGGCATGCGTCGGATAGCGTGGAAGTCCTCCTCCGTGGCATTCAGAATACGATCATAGTCCTCGTCCTCGGGAGCGGGAGGGGACTCATCGCCTGCCGCCAGCCGTTCAAGCGCATATGCGATCATGGCGTAGAATGCCAGATCCCCCTGGACCAGGTGCGCCAGGGCGACCTGCACGGGCCACTCTTCCCCACCCGGCTGCTTCATGCCGGTTTGGTCGTCCACACCCCAGAGCGCGCCCTGCAGGTCCCGGGCGGCCTGGTGGTACGTGCCCAGAATATGCTCGGCTTCACTGCGCGGGGACTTTCGGGCCGTGCCCAGGCGGGCGGCCAGCTGGAGCAGCTCCTCGTTGACGCGAAAAACCCCGAAGCGAACCCCCTCGCTCTGGTACGACCCCCATGCCCAGGGAGTAGCAAGGTCAGCCTCGGTCAGCGGCGAGATCAGCAGTGCGAAGTCGAGAACCGCATCCTCTAAATTTTCCATCTACCTCCCTCCAGTTCCAGGCCGGCATGTTTTGGGGCTATTATCCCGAGGACTCTGGCCTTGGTTCAATAGGGTTGTGATTGATTATTATTGATCGCAGATCGCAGATCGCAGATTAAAACCCCATTTCCCGGATCAGGTCCTCGGCCCCTTTTTTCGAACCCCCGCTTTTCCCCAGCAGCGCTTCCCAGAAGGCATCATCGTAGCGCCGGGAACGGACGGGCAGCGGCATCGGAACCCCCCAGCCAAGCAGCAGCACCTCTTCCTTGGGCTGCAGGCGAGCCAGCATGCCGCGCAGGGCATCCCGGCCGGCCAGGCCGGAAAGCACAGCGCGGATGTCATCATCGTCTCCAAGCCAGCCCGAGATGCGGGTGCCAAGCTGGGACATGACTTCATCGTAAATTTGCGACGGCCGCTGATCGACGATCAGCAAAGTGACGTAGTATTTGCGCAGTTCGCGGGCGATCGTACTGAAGGTGGTCTGGGCGGCCATCTCCCGGTTGAGCAGTTTGTGGGCTTCTTCCACCACGATCACCAGCGGCCGGGGTTCATCCTTCCCCCTGGAACGGTAGTCATTGGTCTTCTGCTCCCAGGCATCGCGAATGCGCCGGGTCAGCAGGTTGGAGACCAGCAGGTAATCCAGGTCGCTTTCATGCCGCCCGAAAGAGAGCACGACGTGCCTCCCGGCTTCCAACAACCGGATGATCTCCCCAACCCCATCGCTGGCCGGTTTTTCGATGATGTATTCCTTGCGGAACAGGCGGCCCAGTTTGCTGTGCAGCGCCTCGGCAGCCATTTGGTTAACCCCGCTTTCTTGCGCCCAGGCAGCTACCGACCCCTGGGCCGGTACGCGCTTGCCTTCCTCATTGATGATGGTTTCGGTGTTCATCCCTTTGAAGGCTGCAAACCATCGGTCCCGCCCGAAGGTGTTGACCAGTGCTTCCAGGGTGGTCGGTGTGGTTTCCTTCAAGTTCAGCTCGCGGGTCAGCATTTCGATGTCGGCCGGTTGCACGGCCTCCATCGGCACCTCCAGGTTGAAATCCGGAGTCTGGCCGCGGATCAGGGCGCCGGTCCCGAGCCCAACCACCTGGACCTTTGATGGGAACTTCGTGCGCAGCCCGATCACCCGCTCTCCCGTGTCTGAAGCGGTATCGTCCAGGCCGTATTCGTTGTGCATGTCGAACACCAGCACGGATGCCACGCTGTGGTGCAACAGCCCGGCCAGCACGATGCGAGTCAAAAAAGATTTGCCGGTGCCGGTGGCGCCGAAGATTCCGGAAGAGCGCTGGACGAACTTTTCCAGGTTGATGCGGACCGGGTGGGCCTGCTCGCGGGTGGCGCCGATCTCGAAATTGTGCTTTTCGTCCTTGCCGAAAATCTCAGAGATATCCCCTTCGTTCGCCATCCGGACGTTGGCGTGGTGCGGCGGAACGGTTTTGACCGGCCGGGGACTGGGCGGCTCGCGGAGACCCAGATCGATCGTCTCCACCCAGCGGGTGTACTCCTCGGAGCCCGGCTCCGGGCCCTGCTCCAGCATCAATGCCGGCAGCACTTCGAGGTTTGTGAACAGGGTCTGGCCGTGGAGCAGGCCGGCCAGGTCGGGAGGCAGCCGGGTTTCCTGTTCATCGGCGAAGCGCGGGTCGGTGGCGCCCAGCTGCAGATCGGTCACCAGGCCGTAGAACAGCCATTCCCCGCTTTCGATCACCACAAAGGCGCCTTCCTGGACTTCATGGGATGGTACGGTCAGGCGCACCCGAAAGCTTTCCCGCAGCCCTCCGCCGACTACGTAGCCGATAATGCTCTTGGTATCAGCCATGAACGGCTCCTGTGTCTCCCACGGCGCCCAGCACCGCCATCAGGGTGGGATAATCGTCTCGCAGCAAGGCGATCAGTTCCCGGGTCGCCTGGGCTTTCCAGTTGTGGTTTCCGGATAGGCTGTGGGCCTCATGCGCCTGGTCGAGGTGGGCCGCCAGCAATTCGGCCACCGGCGCATCCGGCACACGCAGGACATGCCTGAAATAGCCGAATCGGTCACCGGGGCTGAACGCCCGCAGTTCCTCCGGGCTGCACAAGAAGATCCGGTCCAGGCTGAGAGGCGGCCGTGGCGGCAGCAGGTGGCGGATCACCTGGCCTTCCCGATAGCCGGCCGAGACCACGCTGATTTCGATAGGGATGTTGCGGTTTTCACGGTTGTCGGCGATGACGGCTTCATCCACCCCCTCTGCCGTGATCAGCTGGCGCACCAGGCCGTCGTCATCGATGTGCATGTCGTAGATCAGGCCGAAGATCTCGTATTCCGGCCCCAGAGGGACCCGCACAAGTGCGCCAAATCGGGGCGCTTCCCACTGCGCCACGCGCGTCCCGATGACAAAGCCGCCGGTGCCAGCCCGCAGCAAGCGTCCGATGGCCAGGCTGTGGGTCATCATCGTTTGCCCCTCCTCCGAAAGTCCGAATTCATAACCAGGTTCAGTAGCGGGCGCGGCTGCCCGCCTCCTTGGCGGTCTGCTTGTGGGATTGTACCCCGACCGGAACGCCGTGGCTGCGCAGCTCCACGGCGATCATGTTGGCCACCTGCTGTTTCTCCTCCAGGGAGACCAGCGCAGCCTCGTGGGACCGGTGCAGCACATAAGGGTAGGGCCGGGTGCCCAGGATCCGGCATTGGTGCACCAGAAGCGCGTGCAGCGTGTCGACCATGCCAGCCCCTTCTACGACCCACTTCGGCACCTCGACCCGAGCCAGGTAAGGGCTGCCTTCCTTTTCGCTGACATTCAGGTAGAAAAAATGCAGCCCCAGGTCCTCGGCGTATTTATCAGCGTGGCGCGATTGAATGCCGAAAACCGCCGAACGCTCGCAAGGGCCGAGCAGCTCCTGGAAGATATCGATGTCCCTGACCATGCGGAAAGCCCGGTTTTTGGCAGCCTGCGGCAGCTCATCCGGTTTCAGGCGGGCGATATCCAGCAGGCGCACGAACAGGTCTCCGGCCGGTTTATCGATGTATCCCGCCGTGGACGCCCCGGTGCCCTTCAGGCGCTCCAGGGTTTCCAGGTACTCGTTAAAAAGGCGCTTGAATTCCCCGGCTTCCAGCCCGCCTTCCTGGCCCAGCCAAAGCTCCAGTGGGCCGTCCGTCAGGGTAACGACGGGACCGGCGAGCCCTCGGGAAAGCTCGGCCAGCACCCTGCGCTCCTCCAGGTCGCGCATCAGGGCCACCAGCCGCTCTGTCATACGCCCGTTTTCGGTGTACATCTCCTCGTCGTAGTACAGGCGGCTGCGAATGGTGGTGCTAGGGGTTTCAGCGCTGCCGTGGGTCATGGCGATCGTCCCGACATTGACCAGGCAGTAATCCACCTGCGCGTGGCGGTCGGGGTTGATTTGAGAGCCGTCGGCCGCCAGCAGAGTCGCTTTTTCCGGAGCTGCCGGCAGGGGGAAATGGCCGTTGAGCGGCTCGGTCACCGGCAGGGCACAGCGCAGGTTGGGGTTGTGCCGGCGGGCTTCCTCAACTGCATTGCGAAGGAGGTCCAGGCTTTCGGCCACATCCGCCAGCATGGCCTGGGCGGCCAGCCGTCGACTTTGCAGCAGCTGGTACTGCTTGGGGGAGCGCTCGCCCAACGCAGCGATCTGCCTGCGCACATCCTGGTAGTCCAGTGCCATACGCGCCTCTTTCGGTTCGGTTTTTTAGAACATTTGTCTCGAAAACGAATTGTACAGCCTTTGCCCGGGCTGTGCAAGTGCAGGGTGGTGGTGACGCTGTCCAAAAGTTGGTGGGCGAAAATTCATTCGAATCGCAAAGTCGCCCATGTGCAGAGAAATTCCTTGAAAAACCTGTATTCAAAACTAATTCTGGCATTAACCAGGATACCGTTTAAGCGTCCGTTTTGCACCCTGTAGCCTTGCGTTCGTCTGGACCGGTTTATGAAAATACCACTCACCTGCAAGGTAGAATTGTTGATTCAGGGTATCTTCACCTCTTGGAAAAAAAGTGTTGAAGCACGCCAGCGTTCCATGGGCCTGGCCAACAGACCCGGCGGCGAATACCTTTTCAATTTGCACCGGGAATGGGAAAATATATCTCCAAAGTGGGGAACTTTTATTGCGGAACGACGTTTCTCACTTGCCGCAAACGGCAAATAAAAACGCAAAAAACAAGGAGAACCAACATGCGTACACAAAAACCTTTCGTGCTTTCCCTTCTCGTCATGGCCTCACTGGCCCTGGTGGCCTGCGGTGTGATTTCCGCCCAGGCCGGCGATGGAGCGCCACTCAGCCGCCCTGCCGCCCAGGTGTCCGGGGCTGATAACACCCGAGTCCTGAGCGTGGTCGGCAGCGGTAGTGTCTCGCTGCGCCCCGACCTGGCCTATGTTTCTATCGGGGTCCGCTCCGAGGATCCGGACGCAAAAGCGGCCGTTGAGGCCAACAACTCCCAGACCGAAGCTGTGATCGACGCTCTGCTGAATTTTGGGGTTGCGCAAGACGACCTCCAGACGATCAATTTCAACATCTACTCCTTCGAGGATTTCAATCAGGCTTTCGAAGAGCGGCCGCCGATGCGGTATTCGGTGGAAAACACCGTCTACGTCACCGTTCGCGATATCGACACGCTTGGCGATCTGCTGTCGGCGGCGATCGATGCCGGTGCCAACAACATCTGGGGCATCCAGTTTGATGTGGCCGACCGGAGCGAGTCCCTCAGCGAAGCGCGCGCCCTGGCAGTGGCGAATGCCAATGACAAGGCCGCCGAGCTGGCGGGTCTGGCCGGTGTCGAGCTTGGTCAGATCCTGTCGATCAGCACCTCGGGGGGCGGTTTCCCCATCCCCTTTGGTGTGGGCGGCGGCGGTTTTGCCGCCGAAGAGGCAGCGGCTGTGCCGGTCTCCCCGGGGCAGATCAACGTCGCCGTGGACGTCAATATCGTCTTCGAGATCCAGTAAAAAATCGCAACCGGGCGGGGACCTACCTGCCCGACCGTTTTCGAAGAGCAATGCCAACCGGCGTTGCTCTTTTTATTTCTGAGTTGGGAGGATTTCCCGGCATTTCGCCCCGACCCAAGGCGCCGGTGTTCTGAAAAGTCCATGTTATAATCTACCGGCGATTGCTGAAACCGGTTACATAAAGGGATTTTACGAATTCGTGCGCAGGCAGCCACGCTTCAACTGAACAACCCAGACATTCCAAACCCCGCTGCGGTGTATCCAAGGCGGGTTTGCTTCGCACGAATTCTGCTTCCTGGCGAGGAAGATTCGGGCGGAAAGTGTTGTTGCATGAATAGAGTGTTAGAATCGCCCACTGGCGCACGTGTTACAGGCCGCAGACGGCTGCGGCGGATGGAAACTGGCCAGATAACCCAAACCACATATCCGAGAGGCTTGTCTGAGGATGCAAAAAAAAGAACATTTACAGCTTTATTATGAAATGGTACTGATACGCCGCGTGGAGGAGCGTTCTGCCGAGTTGTACCAGCAGGGGAAAATCGGCGGCTTTCTGCACCTGTATATCGGGCAGGAAGCGGTCAGCACCGGTTTAATTTCCGCTCGCCAACCCCAGGACCGGGTGATCACCGCCTACCGGGATCACGGGGTGGCGATCAACTGCGGGTTGACCTCGAAAGAAGTGATGGCCGAACTGCTCGGTAAAGCGACCGGCTGCTCGAAGGGCAAAGGGGGCTCGATGCACATGGCCGACGTGGATAAGAATTTCTGGGGCGGTCACGCCATCGTCGGGGCCCACATCCCGATCGCCTCCGGCATGGCGCTGGGGGACCAGTACGCCAAGCGCGACGGCATCACGATTTGCATGTTCGGGGATGGAGCCACCAACATCGGTTTCTTCCACGAAGGGGTCAACCTTTCCAAGGTCTGGAACCTGCCCGTCCTGTGGGTGTGCGAAAACAACCAGTACGGCATGGGCACTTCCGTGGAGCGGGCTTCGGCCGTGTCCGAGATCGTGCAGAAGTTTCGCGGCTATGATATCCCCGGTGAACGAGTGGACGGCATGGACATCATTGCCGTTCGGGAGGCTTCTCTCGCCGCCCTCGAGCGCATCCGCAACGGGGAAGGTCCCTATTTCCTGGAGATTATCACCTACCGGTTCCAGGGCCATTCGATGGGGGATCCCGAGCGATACCGTGAAAAAGACGAGATCACCAAATGGCAGTCGGACGATCCGATCGGGAAATACCGCGAATACCTGATCGCTGAAAAGATCGCCTCCGCGAAAGAACTCGATGCTGTCGACCAGAAGGTGGAAGAAGAGGTGAGCGAGGCGGTGGAATTTGCCGAGACCAGCCCGGAACCGGCCCCTGAAGAGCTGTTCACCGATATTTATGCGGATATTTAGCACCGAGACATCCGGCAGGCACTCCCGGCTCTGCCAGAGGATCAGGTGTCCCAGGGTGTATCGATAAGAGGAGAGCAAAAGAATGGCAAGACCAAAAACGGTTCGCGAGGCGATTTCAGAGGCGCTCATGGAGGAGATGGAGCGCGATGAAAACGTCTTTATCATGGGGGAAGAAGTCGGCGTTTGGGGTGGAACCTACGCCGTCACCCGCGGTTTTTATGATAAGTTCGGTCCGGAACGGGTGCGGGACACCCCGATCGCCGAGGCCGCCATCGTCGGAGCGGCGATCGGAGCTTCGCTGGTCGGGATGCGCCCGGTGGCCGAGCTGATGACGATCAACTTTGCCTTCGTGGCCATGGATCACATCGTCAACGAAGCTGCCAAGCTGCGCTACATGTTCGGCGGCCAGTTCACCCTGCCGCTGGTGATCCGTGCGGTGGGAGGCGGCGGTCGCCAGCTCGGCGCCACCCACTCCCAAACACCGGATGCGATCTTCGCCCATTTTCCGGGGCTGAAAGTGGTTGCCCCCGGCACTCCTGCGGATGCCAAGGGGCTGTTGAAAGCGTCCATTCGGTCCGATGACCCGATATTTTTCATCGAAAACGCGCTACTGTACCAGTGGCGGGGCGATATTCCGGAGGGCGATCACACCGTTCCGATCGGCAAATCCAAGGTCCAGCGCGAGGGCGGCGATGCCACCATCGTGACCTACAGCCGCGGCCTTCAGCTTTCCATGCAGGCCGCGGACGAGCTGGCCAAGGATGGGATCGAGGTGGAGGTCGTGGACCTGCGAACCTTGCGGCCCCTCGACATGGAGCCGGTGATCGAATCCTTCAAAAAGACCAACCGTGCTGTGGTGGTCGAAGAGGGCTGGCGGAGCTTCGGTGTCGGTTCGGAGATCAGCGCCCGGATTTACGAACAGGCCTTCGATTATGTAGATGCTCCAGTTCGCCGGGTGGCCCAGACGGAGGTCCCCCTGCCCTACAACCGGGCGCTCGAACAGTCGGCGCTGCCCCAGGTGCAGGATGTGATCGACGCGGTCAAGGAGGTGCTCTGATGGCTGAAATTGTCACCATGCCCAAGCTTGGTTTCGACATGGCCGAAGGCGTGCTGGTGCGCTGGGCGGTGGACGTCGGCAGCGGCGTGGAAAAAGGGCAGCTGCTGGCCGAGATTGAGACCGATAAGGCCACCGTGGAAGTCGAATCCCCGTATTCCGGCACGGTCCTCAAGCACCTTGTGCCGGAGGATTCGATCGTTCCGATCAACGACCCGATCGCAGTGATCGGGGAGGATGGGGAAGACATTTCGAATCTTTCCCTGGACACGGCTGAAAAATCCGAAGAAAGTGCAGATGCGGAGGAACCCCCCGAGCCAGCAGCCCCGAATGGCAAAGTGATGGAAGCCGCTCCGGATGGCGCCAGCCTTCCCGACGGGGTGCGCGCTTCCCCGCTGGCGCGCAACATGGCCCGCGTGGAAGGCGTCGATATCTCCCGCGTTCAGGGTTCGGGACCGAAAGGCCGTATCACGAAAAAAGACATCGAGGCCTATCTTGCCTCGCCGAAGCCGGCCCCAACCCCCACCCTCAGCCAGGCGCCTGCTTTCGCCGCCCCCTCCCGCGAGGACACCACCGTCAAGCTGACCAGGCTGCGCCAGGCAATCGGGCGCCGCATGACGGAGTCCAAGCAGTGGTACCCGCACTTTTACGTGACGTATGAATACGACCTGGATGCCTTGATGGCTGCCCGAAAGCTGGCCAATGAGGGTCTTGCCGACCTGGGTGTCAAGCTTTCGGTCAACGATTTCATCGTTAAAGCAGCTGGCATGACCTTGCGGGAGTATCCCAACCTGAACGCCACGCTCGGGGACGGGGAAGTCTACCATCACGGTCACATAAACATTGGCATTGCGGTTGCGGTGGAAGGTGGACTGCTGACCGTCGTGGTCCATGATGCCGACGCCAAGACGCTTCGCCAGATTTCGGCGGAGGTCCGGGAAAAGGCCGGCCGGGTGCGGGAAGGGAAAGTCCACCCCGACGACGTTTCCGGATCGACTTTCACTACGAGCAACCTTGGGATGTTCGGTGTGGAGGATTTCATCGCCATCATCAATCCTCCCGAGTCCGCCATCCTGGCGTTGGGTGCTGCCCGCAAAGCCCCTGTCGTGAAAGACGGCCAGCTGGCCGTGGGCTGGCGCATGAAAGCCACCATATCGGTCGATCACCGGGTCAGCGATGGCGCCGAAGCGGCCGAATTCATGCGCGCCATGGCGCGCTACCTCGAGCAGCCCGTGCTGATGCTGGTATAGCCTTGCGCCGGCAAGCCGCTCGAAAATACGGACCGTGGTGAGCCAACCACGGTCTTTTCATTAATCTGGTTTCTAAATGATGGCAAGACTCAGCCGTTTTGCAATCGTATTGCTTCTGATCGAGTTCCTGGATGAGCTGGTTTACGGGGCTCGGGAGGCCGCCTGGCCGCTGATCCGGGACGACCTCGGGCTGTCCTACGCCCAGATCGGGCTTCTCCTGGGGTTGCCGGGAGTGATCGGAAGCCTGATCGAGCCCATCATCGGCATCCTCGGCGATGTGTGGAAACGGCGCACCCTGGTACTTGGTGGTGGTTTGGTCTATGCGGCCGCAGCCGTGGGAGTGGCGGCCGGCAGCCAAT
The DNA here is from genome assembly GCA_041632295.1 of Anaerolineales bacterium. Lineage (GTDB taxonomy): Bacteria > Chloroflexota > Anaerolineae > Anaerolineales > JABWBV01 > DATDOR01. Next base: position 14,605 of record JBFKII010000007.1, read on the forward strand.
TTTTCGCCCTGCTGGTTTTTTTCTCATTGCTGTCTCCCGCCTCCGGATCCTTCGTCAGCCTTTCCCAGGCTGCCTTGATGGACGAGGCGCCCGATCGCCACGAGAAGAACCTGGCCCGGTGGACCTTTGCCGGTTCCCTAGGTGTGGTGGCGGGTCCTCTGGCTCTGGGTGCGGCGGTCTGGATGGGCCTGGGCTGGCGCGGGCTGTTCACGGCTTTTGGGGTGCTGGCGTTGGCCCTGGTAGCCCTTGCCTGGCGCTTCCCCTTTCCGTTACCGGCCGGTAACAAGCAGGGGCATTCCGACCGGTTGGGTTTTCGGCAAGGCGCCCGTGATGCCCTGGCCGCCCTGCGCCGAAAAGAAGTGCTGCGCTGGCTGGTTCTCCTGGAATTTTCCGACCTGATGCTGGATATCCTCCTGGGCTTTCTTGCGCTCTATTTTGTCGATGTGGTTGGCGTGTCCCCCGCACAGGCAGGGATCGCGGTTGCGGTCTGGTCTGGACTCGGCTTGCTGGGGGATTTTCTGCTGATCCCGCTGTTGGAGCGAGTTAAGGGGCTGGATTACCTGCGTATCAGCGTACTGATCGAACTGCTTCTGTATCCGGCTTTCCTGCTGGTGCCCGGCTATGCGGCCAAAGTGGCGCTGGCAGGGTTGCTGGGTTTTTTCAATGCAGGCTGGTATTCGGTGTTGAAAGGACGCCTGTATTCCTCGATGCCGGGCCAGAGCGGCACCGTGATGACGGTTAATAACATCACCGGTGCGGCCGCCAGCCTGATTCCGGTAGGATTGGGGCTGATCGGCCAGCGCTGGGGGCTTCAGGCCGTGATGTGGGCGCTGCTGGCAGGGCCGATCGCACTTGGAATTGGGATTCCTGGTAAAATCCGCCTCGGTAGGAGATGAACATGGAGCCCCTTGCCAATATTCTATTAGTCGACGACGATCCTGAGCTCCTGCACCTGCTTAATCTTTCCCTCACGAAAAACAATTTCCGGGTTGCGAAAGCCTCCAATTGGGAGCAGGTCCAGCAGGAAATTGAAAATCTATCCGAAAACGGCCGCAAGTTCGACCTGATCATTCTGGATTTCCTGATGCCGGAGCGATCAGGGTTCGAAATGCTCGAATCGCTGCAGGGAATCTTAAACCCGATGCCCCCTGTGATCATTTTGAGTGCGGTCAGCGGTCTCAAGAATACATTTCGGGTCATGGAACACGGGGTGTCGAAATTCCTGACCAAACCGATCTCACAGGTGAAACTGCTGCGGAACGTGCGCGAGATACTGGAAAACCTGGGTCAAGACCCGCAGGCATGACTCAAGAATCCAGTTACGAATTGAAGTTCCTGCAGGCCGCCGAGGACTCGTTTCAGAGTTACCTGCTTTCAAACGAAATTTACTGGCCGCTCAGCGTTAGGCCTCCGGCCGGTTCACCGCCTTATCCCCGCTTTTCACTCGGATGGTTGCTGCTGTACGCACGCCGGCTGGCGCCTTTTCGCCAGGACCTGGAAGTTGCCGAGGTTCTGAATTCGTTCGAGGGGATCAAACAGTCCTGGCACTCGGCCTGGAAAAAGAAGGCCGCGGCGGAATTCCAATCTCGGCTGCGCCTATGGGCCCAATTTCTCAACGATTACCGGCGTGAACGGGGCGCAAACGCCTCGCGCTACCGTTACGAAGTCCAGCGCAGGACGATGCTCGAGCTGCTACGCGAGGAGGCCGATACACTGCCTTCCGAACAGCTCGATCTTCTGTCCTCACTGGACGCCGTATTGCGCGGAAGCTTGAAGCCAGGGGACTTCCTGCGAGATCCGGAGCAGGCAAACGCATTTCCGAAAAAACGTTTTTGGTTTCTTTACGGTGATCTGAAAAGCTGAGCGTCCTGCAGGCAGGACACAAGCATCCGCAGCGGACCCGCAGGCTCCGCCTGGCTCAGGATCGTGACCGGCAAACTGGCCAGGGAATATGCGATCCGGATGTCCGGGTTTTCCCAGCCAGCCGGGAGGACGGTGATACCCCCCGGATCCTGCCCAACCTGCTGCACTGCGATCGGCGGGGAAGGGGCCAGAAATGCATTCGGGGAGATTCGGATCGATCCCACTGTAGTTTCGAACGCCCTGGCTGAGGCGGAGCCCTGAAGGGGGAACCAGATGGAAATCGGTGGCCCAGCTGGATCCCAATTCGTTTGCAAACCGCTGAAAATGTTCCGCACCCCGGCTGCATCCAGGCCTGAAACTGGGTTCCCTTCGTTTACGAACAGGGCGACCTCCTCAAACCCGAGGGCCCCGATATATCCGGCATTCACCGGTGGTTCACCAAGCCAGATCGCCAGGGTGCTGCCATCCTCCGGCAGCGGTGGGACCAGGGACTCATACGTCAGCAGCCCGCTGTTGGGGACCTGCCGGCTGCAGGTCTGGAAGGCAGGTAGCAGGTATGCAAGTTCGAGCGGGTAATGGACTGACAACAGGGTGATCGTCGGCAGGGGAGTGGCGGTCGGCGTGATTTCCGGAGGTGCGCTGCAGGCTGCCAGCACCAGAAGTAGAAAGGTCCAGCGCCACCTCATAGACCGATCAATACCGCCAGCCCAAGCAGCAGGACGTAAACGCCGAAATACACCAGCGATCGCCTTGAAAGAAAGGCGATCAGCCAGCGGATGGCGAAATAGCCGGTGATCGCGGAGGTCAGGAAACCCACGCCCAGCACGGGGAGAAAGCGGTCCAGATTCGGGATGTCCTTGAGATCCAGCAGGGAGAGCAAGCCAGCCGCAATCATGATGGGGACCGCCATAAGAAACGAGAACCTGGCGGCTGAGGTCCGGTCCAGATGGCGCAGCATACCGCCGGCGATCGTGCTGCCCGATCGGGAGACCCCTGGAAACATGGCCGCGACCTGGAAAAAACCGATCCACAGCGCATCGGCCCAGGTGATTCCATTCAGGGACCTGCTGCGGCGCCCAAAGCGTTCGGCTGTAAACAGGAAGATTGCTGTCAGAAACAGGAAATACGCAGTCGCAGTGACGCTGTCGAAAGCTTCCTCGACCTGCGATTTCAGCAGAATGCCGGCGAAACCGGCCGGCAGCGTCGCCAGCACGATAAACCAGCCCAATCGGGACATCTCCGTCCCCGAAATCGTTCGCCGGCGGACGTCCTGCCACATGGCCAGCCCCATGGCGCGCAGATCTGCCCAAAAATAGACAAAAACCGCCACCAGGGTGCCCAGCTGAACCAGGACATCAAAAACAAAGGCCTGGTCTGCAGGGATCTCCCACCCCAGCAGCGCCGGGACCAGCACAAGGTGCCCTGAGCTGGAGATAGGCAGGAATTCAGTCAGGCCCTGAACGATTCCGAGAATGAACGATTGAAAAAATGACATCGCTGGGCTCAGGTCGCCGAGATTCCGGCCGCCAGGTCCTCAAGCCTGCCCTCCAGGATCCCCTGCCTCAGATCGCGGGCCAGCCCGACCAGGGTGTACAGGTTGTGAATGGATAGCAGCGTGGCCGAGAGCATCTCGCGGGCGGCGATCAGGTGGCGCAAATACGCCCTGGAAAAAGTCCGGCAGGTGTAGCACCCGCAAGCCTCGTCGATCGGCCCGGGGTCGCGGGCGAAGGGGGCATTTTTCAAGTTCAACCGGCCGCCGTTTCGCAGAAGGGCGCTGTTGTTGCGCGCCATGCGTGTCGGTAGCACGCAGTCAAAAATATCGATCCCGCGGCGGATCCCGTTGACCAGGTCCAGGGGGGTTCCGACCCCCATCAGGTAACGCGGTCGGTCTTCCGGCAGGCAGTGGTCCATCAACTCCAGCGTGGCGTGCATTTCGGCCTTGGTCTCTCCGACGGCCAGCCCGCCGATGGCAACTCCGGGCAGATCCATGGAGGTGACGAAGGCGGCAGACTGCTCGCGCAGGTCCGGGTGAACGCCGCCCTGGACGATTCCGAACAACGCCTGGTCCTTCCGTGTGCCGGCTTTCAGGCAGCGCTCCAGCCAGCGATGGGTCCGTTCGACCGCTTTCACGACCGACTCGCGGTCGTAGGGTTCGGGGCATTGATCGAAGGCCATGATGATATCCGCCCCCAGGTTTTCCTGGATGGCGATGGATTTTTCCGGGGTGAATCGATGGGTAGAGCCGTCGATATGGCTGCGGAATGTGACCCCATCGTCATCCACCTGGTTGGTGTCCGCCAGTGAAAAGACCTGGAAGCCCCCCGAATCGGTCAGAATCGGCCCCTCCCACTGCATGAACGCGTGCAGCCCGCCCATCTCTGCGACCAGGTCATCCCCCGGCCGCAGGTAAAGGTGGTAGGTGTTGGACAGCACCAGGGAAGCGCCGATTTCCTCGAGTTGGGCGGGGGTCAGCGCTTTGACCGTCGCCGCCGTCCCGACTGGAGCGAACACCGGGGTCTCGATCACCCCATGAGGGGTGTGAAAGACCCCAGCGCGAGCACGGCCAGCGTTTGCCTGGACTTGAAAGGTGAACTGCGGGTCGTTCGGATGCACGGTCGGGGATTATAACGCTTTCCTCAACCGCCGGCAGCCTGCGGCCCCGGGGAACCCCTATGGGTCGCCGGTGTAGCTCATGAGCAGATCCCTGGACCCCCAGCCGCTTTTCAGATGATTGGCCACCACGGCGACAGGTGCCTGGGATGGAGACAGCACCTCCACCTGGGCCGAACCCTGGAAGCTGCCGGAATTCGGCACACCGAGTAGAGCATAAGCACGCCGGGCGGCGATCGGGGGCAGGTTGGCGGTGCTGACCAGGCTGCCATTGGGGTTGTAAAAACGAACCCGCACGGTGACAGAAAACAAGTTCGGGTTGTAGACCAGGACTCCGGGCTGCCAGGCGCTGTTTTGATCGATGAAAGGCAGGTTGGCCAGCGGCCCGGTGGTGCTGATGGCGGGGTAATCGCTGGCGTGCTGGGTGCCAGGCTTGATCTGATTGATGTTGGCGGCCATGGCGGAACCTCCCGCCGACAGCTGGGCGGAGAGAAACGGGCTGCAGGGCGGGCTGCCAGGGGGAGGGTATTCCATCACGGCGTAATTGGGGCTGACGTTGGAAAAGGACTTGGTATGGCAGGTCGAGCCGTTGTCGAATCGGTACGTCAGCGAAAGCGACGTGGCTGCATTACCGGCGTTTTGCATGGATATTCCCGACACCCAGCCGGAATTAAAATTCTGGATCAGAGGGGCGTGCATGATCCCGGCAGGCTGTTCTACGCTGCCGGACGTCATCAAGGAGGCGCCACCGGAAACGTATTGCTCCCAGGTGACTGCGATCGGTTCCGAGCTGGATATATAGGCCGAACCGACAAATTTGTTGCCGACACAGGTTGTTCCCAGGCTGGAAAGGTAAAACGTATAGCTGGCATGGGGGGGCAGCGTATGGGTCAATGTGCAGGGAGTGCCGATACCGCCGAAAGGTTTGAAACCCACGGTCAGGCTGGCGTCCACATGGCCCGTGTTCAGAACCCGAATGCGGGAGTACCAGCCGTTGTTATTGCGGTGCAAAATCGGGACATGGACCAGGTTCTCCGCCCGCCTGATCCCCCGGTATGCGGAGTACGACTCGGGCGATCCCCGATCGTATGTTGCAACGACCGATATATCCTGAGATCCGACCACAATCGCGGAGCCGATAAAACTGCCGCCGGGATCGATCGTGATGCTGCCATTTGGTGGGACCTGGTCGCGCATTTGCTCGCGCACCCTGCCGTTACCGCTCAGAATGGAGGTGATGACGTCCGCACTACGGTTTGAGCTGTTGTTGCGGATGTGAATTTCCGAGTCGGTTCCCGAACTCGTGCTGGAACGGATCCCGGGCAGGTACACCGGGTGCAGCCCGATGAAGTTGGTGCGGTTGGCTTCCAGGGTATGGGGGCCCAGGAAAGCGAGCTGTTGGGATTCGCCGCACTCCAGATAGCCGTCTCCATCCCCGAATTGCCAGTCGGCGCTGAGGTCGTATTCAAAGGCATATACCTGATAGGTCCCGGGGGTCATGTCGGTCGTCCCGAAATTCTCCCCGTACAGATCATCCGGGTTGGCCCAAGGATACGAATAGGTGCGCGACCAGATATAGCTGCCGTAGGGTTTCGGAAACGTCCAGAACGAATTGCTTGCATCCCGCCAGCAGATAATGGCATCTTGCTGCGGGTCGCCGGACGAATCGCTCAGCCTGCCCACGACGCGGGCGGTGTTTGAGTTGAAAGTTGCCAGCCAGTTTTCCGGGTTGCGCGAGCGGTTTTCCGAGTCGATTGTGCTATAGGGCGTCAATTGCCCGTTCGCCTGCGGGTGGATCACGATCTGCATGTGCAGGTGCGGTCCGCTCGAGCCGGACCCGGTGTCGTCGGATTGGGCGATCAGGCTGCCCGCAGATACGGACTGGCCGATTCCGACATTGACGGAATTCTGGCTGAGATGCAGGAACATCGAGTAGACGTAGGCGTCCTGCCCGGAGACCGCATCGTAATGCTGGTCGTCGTGCTGCAGCAGGACAAAATTCCCCCACGGGCTGTTGCGCTCCCCGTTGGCCAACGATTCTTCCAGGTCGACCACGGTCCCATCGGCGACCGCATAGACATTCGTGCCGGTGCCGTACGAGAAGTCGAGCCCGCGGTGCTGGACGGGCTGTCCGTTGACGACCGTCTCTTCCGCCCACAGATAAAACTGGTTGACTCTGCCACCCGTCTGGTTGATCGGGCGCAGGATTTCGTAGGCGGCCCGGGCCGCAAAAGTGACCAGCCCAATCAACACCGCCGCGACGATCAGCATCAGCGCGATTTTGATGTTCCCTTTGAGTTGTTTCATGGTTTTCCCCCTGAATAGTCGTTTACGGAATTCGGATGGGCGCCATTCCCTCGTGCGATCCGATCTCCACCAGACCGCCGTCAACCAGTGAAAGCGCCCAGGCGCTGGCCGCATCGCGCACGAATAGGAGCGTGCGATAATCAGGAGACAGTCCGGCCAGTGTTTCGTCCGCATTCACGGTGGTGTTGTCTGTCAGCCTGGTGACCGCCCCATCCTCCACCGACAGCGACCAGATCTCATATCCGGTCCCGAATCGGTCAAAGCGGGCGCTGCCGTCGAAGAAAATTCGGCTGCCGTTCCAGCCCCAGGCCAGGCGGAAGACATTGATGTATTCGGTCATCTGCTGACGTGCCCCGCTATCGGGGTCCACCATCCATATCGATTGCACCGCCTGTTCACGCAGCGGGCTGCCTTCGAAGGAAATGAACGCCAGCCGGCTTCCGTCCGTCGACCAGCGCGGTGAGGACATCGGATACCCCTCCCACGGGACGAGGATGCGCGAGCTGCCTTCCAGGGTGACAGTGCGGATCTCCACTGCATCCCGCAGGACCTGGTCTAAAAATGCCAACACCTGGCCGTCAGGGGACCATTCCAGGTCGCTCACGAAATGCCCCTGTTCTGCATCCGGCAGATAAAGGCGGCGGGTTTCACCAGTGGCGGCTGCCACCAGCCAGAGGCCGGAATCCGCGCCCCGGTAGGCGATCCACTCCCCATCTGGGGACCATTTCGGGGCGCCGGCCCCTTCCACAAGCAGGTTCAATTCACCTGTAGCCCTTTCAAACAGGTAGAGATCAAAAAATTCTCCCGCTGAACCCTTGTTGTTTTCCGGCAGTTCCGGGGATGTCCCCAGTACAAGGGCGATCCGGTCCCCGTCGGGAGCGATGTCCCCCCAGGCCCGCACACCGAGGCTGAAGGGCGCCAGGTAGAGCCCGTTCAGGCTGGCAGAATCCACCAGCAGCCTGTCCTGTTGGCTGGAGAATTCGAGCAGCCGCAGTTCATTTCCCGAGCGGTAAACCACCCCCCAGCTGTGGTGGTCAGCGTCCGCGGGGATCAGCGGGTAGACGGCCAATGGAATGGCGTTGACCTGCGGAGTCGCTTGCGGAGTCGGGAACGGCTCCTGCGTGGGCGCGCTATCCCCGGCGCTTTCCAGGGCGGCATCGGTGGCATCCTCGGAGGTCAGCCCGGTTTGGTCCGCCGCGGCGACGGCAGAATCCCCCGATTCCCCAGCCCCGGGGCGGGCGGAGAAAGTGCCCACTTGAAAGCTCAGAAGCAGGGACATGCCGAGTAATGCAATCAAAATCAGGATACTGAAGAAAGGTCGTTCGAGTTTCATTGTGTTCCCCCTTTTCAGGAGAGGCCGGGGCTGCGATTGCCGGCGGTTGAGTTTGGACGTGATCTTACAAGCAGGTGCCGGGATCGTACAGGGACATTTATCCTAAAAACGGACTCTTGATATAATTCCTCTCGTTCGCTCCATACTTCACAACCAGGTATCTTTTTTTCATCCATCTTATCCCCCAGGAGTCCAATCCATGCCCGAAATGAATGTCCCCGGCCCAAAGGCCAAAGCGCTGATCGCCCGCGACCACGCCACGGTTTCACCCTCCTACCCTCGCGCGGCGGATTTCGTGATGAGCCACGGAAAAGGGGCCGAAGTCTGGGATGTGGACGGCAACCGCTACCTCGATTTCATCGCCGGGATCGCTGTCAATGCCACCGGACACAGCCATCCCCGGGTGGTCAAAGCCATCCAGGAACAGGCTGAAAAATTCATCCACATTTCCTCAGACTACTACCACGAGCTGTGGGCCCGCACCGGCGAGCGGTTGAGTGAAATCGCACCGTTTTCCGAACCGGCGGTCTCCTTCATGACCAATTCCGGGACGGAGAGCGTGGAGGCGGCCATCAAGCTGGCCCGGCATCACACCGGGCGCAGCCAGTTCATCGGTTTTCTGGGCGGCTTTCACGGCCGCACGATGGGTTCGGTCTCGTTCACCGCCAGCAAAGCCCTGTACCACAAAGGCTTTTACCCGCTGATGAACGGCGTGACCCACGTCCCATATCCTGATCCTTACCGCCCCCTGCTGCAGTCCAGGCCGGGGGAGGCATACGGCGAGACCGTGGTGCGCTACATCGAAGAGCAGGTGCTTGGCCGTTTGCACGACCCGATGGAGGTGGCGGGCATTCTGGTTGAACCGATCCAGGGTGAGGGGGGGTATGTGGTCCCTGCCGAGGGCTTTTTCCCGGCCCTGCGAACCCTGTGCGACCGGTACGGCATCCTCCTGATCGTCGATGAGGTCCAGTCCGGCGTCGGCCGAACCGGGAAGTGGTGGGCGATCGAGCATTTCGGGGTTGAGCCGGATATCGTCGCATCGGCCAAGGGGATCGCTTCCGGCGTCCCCTTCGGAGCGATGATCGCCCGCAAGAGTGTGGTCACCTGGCCGGTGGGCGCCCACGGCAACACCTATGGCGGGAATCCGCTGGCCTGTGCTGCCTGCCTGGCCACCCTGGACCTGGTCGAAAGCGAATACATGCAGAATGCGGCGCAGGTGGGCGAGTACATGATGGACGCCCTGGAGGAAATCAGCATGCGCCATGCCCACATCGGCAAGGTGCGCGGAAAAGGCCTGATGATCGGCGTCGACCTGGTAACGGACCGCCAAAGCCGCACGCCGTTTAAGGAGCTGCGCAGCCGGCTGGAAGCCCAGGCTTTCCGGCACGGGTTGCTGATGATGGGCTGCGGCCCAAGCAGTGTGCGCATCTGCCCTCCGCTGACCCTGACCCAGGGAGAGGCGGATGAAGGGCTGACGATTTTTGAGGAAGCGCTCACCAAGGCTGAAAGGGAAGTCGGGGTTCCTAGTTTTTCGTAGCGCCGTGTTGGACTTGAAGCTGGAGAGATGATCGATGCTGCCTGATTACCGCGTGCGCCAGCGGGATTATCTGCTGGAGATCGCCCGCAGCATGACCCAGGAGCTCGATCTGGACATCCTCCTGGAAAAAATCCTGCGCCTGTCCGCCAGCATCGTCTCCGGACAGGCCGGGATCGTGATCCTGCGCGACGAGAGCGGCGCCTGGGGGGTGGCCGCTTCGTATGGCATCAACCAGGCATTCATCCGTTACTTCGATCCCTTGCTGGCTCAAGTGCCGACCCACGGGGACCCGGCCCGGTTTGAACTCCCCGAGATCAACCGGCTGCTGCGGGACCTGACCCACTCGGTCGGCCTGGGGCTGCTTTCTGGAGTCTGGCTGCCGCTGATCGTGCAAGACCGGGTAGTGGGCGTCATCTTTATCTTCCGCAACCAGCCCGTCCAGTTCAACCCCAACGACCGGCTGCTGCTGCGCAGTTTCGCCGACCAGGCGGCGATCGCGGTCAACAACGCTCAGGTGTACCGCCAGGTCGAGCGGGAGCGCCAGCGGATGGAGGCGATCCTCGATTCGGTCGTGGACGGGATGCTGATCCTGGCGCCCGATCACAGCATCGAACGCTGTAACCCGGCCTTCGCCAACATGTACGGTCTCAGCCTGGAGGAGATCGCCGACCGCAGCCACGAAGAAGTGATCGTTTTCGAGCGCATCGACCAGGGCATACCGCTGGCGACCGCCGTGGCGGGCGGCTGGCCGCTTACCCCAAACGCCACCCTGTACCTGGAGGGCGATTTGAAACGGCCGGCGAGCCCTCCGCTGCCGGTCGGAGTAACCTATTCGCCGCTGCTCGCCCCAGACGGCACCCTGCTGAACACCATTACCGTAGTGCGGGACATCACCCGTTTTCGGGAAGCGGACGAGTTAAAATCCACTTTTATCTCGGTGATCACCCACGAGCTGAAAACACCGGTGGCGCTGATCAAGGGCTACACCGGAACGTTGCGCCGTGATGACGCCCACTGGGAACCCGATGTCCTGGAAGATAGCCTGGCGATCATCGAGGAGGAAGCCGACCGGCTGAACACGATGATCGACAACCTGCTCGATGCCTCGCGGCTGGAGGCAGGGGGGCTGCAGCTCCAAGTGACCGACGTTTCTCTGCCCGATGCAGTAGAAAAACTTGCGGAACGGTTTCGCACCCAAGTGGAAAGCCACGAGATCCAGGTCGATTTCAGCCCGGATTTTCCGGTCGTCCTGGCCGACGAAGACCGGCTGCTCCAGGTGATCTCGAACCTGATCTCCAACGCGATCAAGTATTCCCCGGACGGCGGACGCATCCGGATCGCCGGCAGTGTGCGCCCGGACCTGGTGCTGGTCTGCGTGCAGGACCAGGGCCCCGGGATCGCGCCGGGGGACATGCCGCATATCTTCGACCGCTTCTACCGGGCTGATGAAGCGGTCAAAAAGACCAAGGGGGCCGGCCTGGGGCTGTACCTGGCGCGCGCGGTCATCGAGGCGCACGGCGGGGGTATCTGGGTCGAGCCACAATCCGGAGAGGGCGCGCGCATATGTTTTTCCCTGCCGCGTAGCGATTAATAAAAAGGAAGGAGCATGGCCACAAAAAAAATACAGATCAGCTGCCCGAATTGCCGCCAACCGATCACGGCGGAGTCGCAGCAAATTTTTGATACCGCACAGGAACCGGATGCCAAGCAGCTCGTCTTGAGCGGCGCACCCAACCTGGTCAACTGCCCGATCTGCAGCTACCAGGGCCCGTTCCAGGTGCCTTTGATCTATCACGATCCGGATAAAGACCTGCTGCTTACCCACGTCCCCCAGGAACTCGGGCTGCCCTTGCACGAACAGGAACGCATCCTCGGCCCGCTGATCAAACAGGTCGTCGACAGCCTGCCACAGGAATCCCGAAAAGGCTACCTGCTGACGCCCAAGACCATGCTGACCATGCAAACCATGGTGGAAACCATCCTCGAGGCCGATGGGATTACGAAGGAAATGATGCGGGCGCAGCAGGAAAAGGTCCAGCTCCTGCAACGGATGGCGGGCATCGCCTCCCGTGAGGCGCTGGAAGAAGTGGTCCGGCAGGAGGACGAGTCGATCGACCGGGAATTCTTCCAAATCCTTTCGACTTTGATGACCAGCGCGCTGTCGAACGGGCAGGAGGCGCTGGCACGCCGGCTGGCGGATGTCCAGGAAGTCCTGGTGAGCGAGTCCAAGTACGGCAAAGAGATCAAAGCCCAAACTGAAGAGATCGAGGCCGTGGCCCAATCCTTGCAGGGACTGGGCCAGCAGGCTACCCGAGACGACCTACTTGATCTGGTCCTCAAAGCTTCGAGTGATGTCCAGCTGCAGGCCTATGTCAGCATGGCGCGCAGCGGCATGGACTACCAGTTTTTCCAGCTCTTGAGCGAGCGGATCGACCGGGCCCGCGGCGACGGACGCAAACGCCTCAGCCAGTTGCGCGAGTCCCTGCTGGAACTGACCCGCCAATATGACGAAGAGACCGAGCTGCAGCTCGCCCAGGCCCGACAGGATATTGAGGCGATCTTAGAGCAGCCGGATATGCGACAGGCACTGCTGGAAAACTCGCAGGTCGTCAACGACTTGTTTTACCAGCTGCTGCATTCCGAGCTCGATACGGCCCGCAAACAGGGGGATCTCATGCGCAGCGGAAAGCTGAAGCAGCTGATCGATACCATCCAGGAACTCTCCGCACCGCCGCCTGAGACGGAACTGATCAACCAGCTCGTCGAGGCCGAGGATGATGCCGCCCGCCGGGAGATCCTCGAATCCGTGCCGGCTGAGAATCTGCCGTCTGTCTTGGAAATGATGACCAACCTGGTCGCCCAGGTCGAGAACGGGGTGGATGCGGAGACCGCCGAGAAAGTGCGCCAGGCCTACCGGGCTGCGCTGCGGCATTCCATGCGCATGAATCTGGAGAAACCGGCTTAGTCAGGACCCGGCGTTGTCCAACCGGAGACCGTGCCCCCGGACCGTGATAATGTACTCATGGACCGGGTCGATTTCCGCCAGACGGTCTCGCAGCCGCCGGATGAGTGCGTCCAGGGCCTGGTTGGAGACTCCCATGGCCTCATTGACACCCCAGATGTAATCAGTCAGGGCCCGCCGGGAGACGACCTGGTTTTCTGATTTCCACAGGATCTCAAGCAGCCGGAACTGCGCAGCCGAAAGCGGCGGTTCGAGCTCGGTGCCACGCACCCAGACCTTGCGGGTGTTTTTTTCGAGCACGAGCCGGTTGGCACCGGTCCCGGTGCCGGGCGCCCTGCCGATCAGCGGCATGGTGGCATCTGCGCTGATATACACAAATTCCTGGGCGAAAGCGATCTGGATCGTATCCCCGTCCCGCAGGATGCGGCCCTCGGAAAGCAGGTTGCCGTTCAGATAGGTGCCGTTTTTGCTTCCCAGGTCTTCCAGAAACGTCCCTTCGGGTCGCTGAGTAATACGGGCGTGCCGCCTGGAGATCTGGCGGTCGGGGATGGTGATCGGGCAGCTGGCGTCCCGGCCGATGAGCATTTCCCCCTCGATCACCCACTGCGAACTGTTGATCGGGCCGGCCTGAGCGATCAGCACCGGCCGTTCGTCTTGTATGGGCTCCATCTGTCTCTTCTCCACAGGTATAATACCAAAACTTAATCGCCCGACCTCCCAGTTTTTGATCCGGTGGAAATCCGGGCGAGAAAACAAGGATCCGCCGAAAACGAGATGGAACGGTTCAACGACCTGGTATTCAAACCGGCAATCGCCCCAAATAAGGCCATTCGCGAGCGGGGAACAAGCGAGATGAGCGGCCCGGCGCTCTTATTTCAAGCTGAAAATCACCCCGGCCCGGGGTTCACTGCCATCTATACGGAGAAGGAGGGGGCATGCCCGCTCCCCTGAAATCCGGCCTGGTCCTGCGGGAACGGTACCGGATCCGGCGCATTATCGGCCAGGGCGGCATGGGAAGCGTCTACCTGGCGGACGATATGCGCCTCGAAGGCCGCCTATGCGCCATCAAGGAGATCTACCACGACCCGATCCTGACCGAGGAGATGCTCAAACAATCGCGCGACCAGTTCTTGCGCGAGGCGACCGTCCTGGCCCGGCTGGACCACCCGAATCTTCCCAAAGTATCCGACTTTTTCACCGGGGATGAACGCGATTTTCTGGTGATGGATTTCATCCCCGGAAAGGACCTGCGCACCATCCTGGTCGAGAGGCGCAGCCAGGGGCAGTTTTTGCCCGAACGCCAGGTCCTGGGTTGGGCCAGCCAGTTGGCAGACGCCCTTTCCCACCTTCACAACCAGGATCCGCCCATTCTTCACAGGGATATCAAGCCGAGTAACATGAAAGTCACTCCCAATGGGGTGCTCAAGCTTGTCGATTTCGGCCTGGTGAAGCTGATGGCGCCCGAAGAGATGACGATCACGATCCTGCAAGGGCGCGGAACGGCATATTACACTCCGCTGGAGCAGTATGGGGGGGACAACGGCCACACCGACATTCGAAGCGATATCTATTCTTTTGGTGCCACGCTCTACCACCTGTGCACGGGAGAGCCGCCCACCGAGGCCCGCGACCGCTTCCTGAATCCGGGCAAACTGGTCGCGATTCAGGAAATCAATCCCGAAATCAGCACGCGCACGCAGCGGGCGGTGTTTTGGGCGATGAACCTGCACCCGACCGATCGTCCTGTCGATATTGAGGTCTTTCGAGAAGCGCTTTTGGGGAATTGGAACCCGGCCAAGATCCCCGGACAGGTACTGCCCAGCCCGAAGATGGAAGATTTATTCGCCGCCGGGGTGGAACGCGGCATGGTCCTCGCCGCTGCCGGTTTGATCCTGATCAGCCTGATCGTTACGCTGACGCACTTCTAATCAGCCCCCATTTTCATCGAGAACGGGTCTCTGCCACTTCGGCCGGTTCTGCCGTGGTTTGTTTTCCGTTGCCTGCGGTCAGGCGCTGCCAGACGAGCCCGATAGCCCAGCCGGCGCCGGCGCCGGCCAGCGAGACCCACAAAACCCCTCCGCGCCCGGATTGGATGATGCCCAGGCTTCCCGGCAGGTCCAGGGAAAGGTAGGTGTAGGCCAACAGCCCGCCGAGGATGGACGCCAGCCCCCAGCGCAGGCTCCAGCGGACCCGGCCGGTTCCGATTCCCACCCGGTAGGCCGCCAACCCGACAAACAGGCTCGCCAGGAAACCCAGCCCCCAGTCCACCAGGTCGGTCTGCGTGCGCGGAGGGCTGGTCACCTCCGGCGCGACCTCAGGTGCTTCCGTTGGGGTGGGGCTGGGCAGGGGCGTGGGGTCCTGGGTGGGCGTCTCCGTGGGCACGAGCGGGGTGGCCAGCCCTTCCGGGATCGGGACGATGATTTCGAAGGGGGTCACGGTCGCCATTGGTTCGGTGATCAGTCCGATCTGGATCGTGCCGGGTTCGTTGACCAGGTAAATCAGGCGGGCGATCCCGTCCACCGTCGTGACGCTCGAGGACAGGGTTTCCAACCCATTCAGGTTAATCGTAAATTGGACCGGCGTGCCGTTGGGCACGGGGTTCCCGTTGTGGTCGAGGATCAGGCTCGTGCGCAGCGAGATCTGCTCGCCAAGAGCGACCTGGGCGATGGCGCCCGGGTCTGGTGTGGAAGTCTGGCCGGCATCCAATTCGAAATCCGGCTCATCCAGAAAGATCTGCAGGGTCTGACTGGGGTCTGGGGATGTGGCGGAGATCAGGTCGTATCCAATCCCGGGCACAGAGACGGGCAGAGCGCCAAACGTAGGCACAAACTCTTTGAAAAGGATGCGTGCGGCGGAATCGATGGCCGCCGGATTCTTGCTGTACAGGGCGTAATACGCCGTCAGCTTGGAAATGTCGGTGGCGTCCAGCAGGTACGGCTTGTTGAAAGCAAAGACCACGATGCGTTTGTTACGGATCAGGTCATCCCGCTCGGCCAGCAGCCTGCGCAATGCCTGGGACTCCGGCCTGGTGGGGTTGACCTCACGCATGGCAACCACCACCCAGGCGGCGTTGCGCAAGTTGCTCTCGATCGAAGTCGCCGACTCCCCGTTGAGCATATTCAGCAGGTTTTCGAAACTGAACGACAGCAGGTTGGACGGGTCGACCTGGTCGCCCGCTTCCGGCCCGTACAGGCGCAGGACGGCCTGCTGGAAGGCATCGATCGGGATTTGTTTCTCTTCCACGCAGTCGCTGCATTGCTGGAATGAACCGGTGTCTGTGATGAAGATCACCCGGTCTCCGATCCCGGGGGCGTCGGGCAGCACCGTATCCAGAGTGGACAGATCGGGGCTGATCAGTGTCGCCCCCTGGCGGGCGATCTCGAGGGAGACATCCTGCTGGTTTCCGATGGTTTCGACATCGGCGAAATTCGGAAGCGCTTCCTGCAGGGAAAAATTCTCGTTGAGGCGGTATTTCAAAGTAAGGATGCGCAGCACCGATTCGTCCACCCGGCGGGCGAAGGTCTGGTCTTCCTGGTAGCGCTGGCGGAAAAACTGCATGATCCGCTGGACGGTGTTGTAGGTGCGTTCGTCGCCCGTATCGAGGATGTCCCCGAGGTACAGCAGGTCGTTGCCGGCCAGGAAAGCATCCCGCACAACCAGGCGGGCGTTGAAGGACTGCCCTCCAGGGTCGTAAAAGCGGCGCACCGCCCGGCTGCCCAGGTCATCGGTGACCATGATGCCGCCTTCCGCCCGCCAGTCCGAAAACTGGGGCAGGCTGATGATTTCCGCAAAAGAAGCTTCGTCGAAGCTGATCGGGCGAGTGGTGGCGCGGATATTGCCCAGAAAACCCTGGTAGCGAATGTGGGAGATCAAAAGCCCATCGGCTGCAGCCTGCGAATTGGGGGCATCCCCCGTGATGAAAAAGAAAGGGGCCAGTTCGATCTGCTTGAGCTGTTCGAGCGATTTTCGAACCGTGGAGACTTCCTCCTCCAATGGGCGGTCCGCCCCACCGACCCCCGGGAAATGGGTCCCGAACACGGCGATGCGGTTTGCGCTGCCTTCATGGATGCCGGCGATATAAGCGCTGCCCATTTGGGCGACCCAGAACGGATCCCCGCCGAAAGTCTGGACCCCCAGATCGCCGCCGCTCTCTGGATTGGGGGTTTCAAGCACGTCCAGGGAGGGGCCGAGCAGCAGATTAATGCCCAGTGCCGAAAGCTCCGCTCCGGAGACCAGTCCGGCCTGCCTGGCAAGATCGGGGTTCCAGGTGGCCCCGACCGCCATGGAGCTGGGGAGTTTGGTCAGTCCTCCGCGGATCTGATCGTAGGGGGCTCCGTCTCCCGGCTGGGAGATCCCGACCAGCAGCGGGATGAACACGGGCTGGAGCAGCTCGCCGGTCTGGGTCTCGGTGATGGTCCCCTGGGTGGCATTCCACTCGGTTTGCTGCAGGGACTGGACCAGGTCGACGGTGTTATCCAGCACGTTCTCCGGACCGTTGAAATTGTCGTGATCGGCGCGCAGAACCACTCCGCCGATGTGGAATCTGGTGATCAGATCGTAGATTTCGGATTCCGGGGAGAGGTCTGTGCCCCGAAAATTGAGCAAAAAGAGCTGCCCGACGCGCTCCTCGGGGGTCAGCGATGCCAGCAGGGTTTCGGCTTTTTCACGCGGGGAGGGACTGTCCTGGGCATAGGCGCGCAGGGAGCCTGCCGGGTTGAGCAGCGGCAGGAGCACACATGCGAGCAATACGTGCAGGAGCAGTCGTTTGCGTGTATCCACAGCATCCCTGCGTTCACGGAGTTCAAAGCCGTGAATCGCCGGCCGGGAATTGGTCCAGCGCCTGGACCGCCATGAGGGGGTCATCCGTGATGATCCCGTCCACCCCGGCCCTGGCGAGGGCCTGGATGTCGGCAGCTTCGTTGACGGTATAGACCAATACCGGCAAATTGGATTGATGCGCGCGATTGATAAACTGCGGGGAGGCGTCCGTGAAATGGGGGTGGAGGCAATCGAACGGGAAAACCCATCGGACCGCCCGCCGCATCCAGGGCCGGGTGTGCCCTTTCACGGTCAGATATCCCACCGGTGTTTCCGGCATGTGGCGTCTTAATGCCCGAAAATTCAGCGGGTTGAAGGACGAAAGGATAACCCGGTCCTTCAGATTATGGCGATTTACACAAAGGGCAATCTTCTCCGCAAGGCTATCAAATGGCGTACGCTCGTTCTTGAGCTCTATGTTGACCAGGACGTCCTTTCCGACCGATTCCAGGACTTCATCCAGGGTGGGGATTTCTGTCCCGTCGAAAGCGGAGTCAAACCAGGCGCCGGCATCCAGTCGTTTGAGATCGGCCAGAGCCGTGTGCGCGACTTTGCCAGGCCTGCCGGTTGTCCGGTCCAGGGTGGCATCATGGATCACCACGATTTCACCACCCGCACAGAACGTCGCGTCCAATTCTATCGCATCCGCTCCCTGGCGTACAGCGAGTTCGAAGGCGGGCAGGGTGTTTTCCGGGGCGTGGGCGGAAGCGCCCCGGTGTGCAATTACAAGCGGTCTGGCTGTGGGCTGAAAAGCCGGCAGGGAACGGAAAAAATGGCTAGAGGTCCACAAAATAAGCGCCGGATGCCCGGTTCAGCAAATCCCGGGTCATAGCAGGCTCTGTCCCCAGGTATTTTGCAATATCGAGAATCTGATCGCACAGATCGCGCGGATGGGAGGCGCGCAGTTTGCGTTTCGGCTTGATGTACCACTCCTGCAGCAGATACGCCAGGCCCTGGTCGCTGTACGCCACCCCTTTGGCCGCCGACACCCGGCGAAAGATCTCGCGGTATTCCTGGTAGCTGGGATCCGTGATGTCGATCTTGTGCCGCAGGCGGCGCAGAAAAGCTTCATCCACCAGGTCTTTGGGCGGCAGGTTGGTGGAGAAAACGATCAACACGTCGAACGGCACTTCCACTTTGCGGCCGGTGTGCAGGGTCAGAAAATCGATGCGGTTCTCCAGCGGCACGATCCAGCGGTTCAGCAGGTCGCGCGGGCGGACGAGCTGGCGTCCGAAGTCATCGATCAGCAGGATGCCCCCGTTGGCCTTGACCTGGAAAGGGGCTTCGTAAAACTTGTTGGTGTCATCGAAGACCAGGTCCAGCCCTTCCATGGTCAGCTCACCGCCGGTCTGGATAAACGGCCTGCGGATGCGCACCCAGCGCGGATCGCGCCGCGTGCTGGCCCGCAGGGATCCGGTTCCGATCGAAGTGGCTGCCTCATCGGGCGCCAGCTGGTGGTTGACCGAGTCGTACAGCTTGACCACCTGGCCGTCGATGTAAATCGAGAAGGGGATAAACAGGTTGCCGCGCGAGGTCATCCCGCCGATCGCCCGGGCGATGGTGGTCTTCCCGTTGCCGGGGGGGCCATACATGAAAATGGAAGTGCCCGAGTTGACCGCCGGGCCGATCCGCTCCATGATCTGCTCGTTGAGCACCAGCTGGGAAAGTACCTGGCGCAATGTGCGCTGTGTGACCACCGCCCGGCCGCGGTTCTGCTTGCGGATCGATTCGTTGTACACATCGATCGGGACCGGGGCGGGGCCGGCGTACTGGCTGCGCTCGAGGGCTTCGCGGGCGCGGTCGATACCGGCGCTGGTGATGGCATACGTGTAAGCGCCTTCCCCCAGGCCCATTTGGGAGGACTTGACCTCGACCAGTTTCTCCCGTTTCAAAGTCTCCAGCAGGTGGGAGGTCAGGCCGGCAAACGGCAGCGCGATCTCCTCAGCGATCTTGAAACCGGTCAGAAATCCCTGGAAATACAGGACTTTAATAATCAGGTCCTGAAGCCAGAGCGGGGAAAGCCCGGTGTCTTCAATTCGTGTAACCGGGGGTGGGGTATACGGCCGGACCTGCCGTTCCTCCTGGACACTTCGAGAGGGATCGATACGAATATTTGCCATGCTTGATTCCTGAGGTGATAAAAATGTAATGCCTGATTATAGCATGCCTGTTTTTTATCCATGTGCGGAAATGTAGGGCAGAAATTCTTGCCATCTGGGCCACGTTTTCCTATAATCTGCCGCATGCGCCTCTCGGTGATCATGCCTGTTTACAACGAAAAAGATACGATCGAGGAGATCGTCCGCCGCGTACTGGCGATGGATATGGTCGCGGAGCTGTTGATCGTGGACGACGGCTCCACGGACGGCACGCGCCAGCTCCTGGCCGGGATCGAAAACCGGGACCGGGTGCGTGTGATTTTGAAGGAAAAAAA
>JBFKII010000008.1:0-33977 GCA_041632295.1 Anaerolineales bacterium
AACCCGGACCTCAGGCGCAACGTGGACGCCATCAACTCTCTGCCGATATCGGAGAAAGCCAAGCGGGCGATCCTGTACGAAAATGCGGCCCGCATCCTGGGCGTCTCCGCTCCTGCAAAAATGGAGGCGATATGAAAGAACTGCTGTTGGGCAACCAGGCCATCGCCAGAGGCGCCTGGGAGGCCGGTGTGAAATTTGCATCCGGCTATCCCGGCACACCCAGCACTGAGGTGATTGAAACGCTGGCGAAGCGCTTTCCGGAAACCAACCCGCGTTGGTCCGCCAACGAGAAAGTCGCTTTCGAAGAGGGCATGGGGGCGGCGATCGGCGGCCTGCGGGTCCTGGTGACCATGAAGCACGTCGGTCTGAATGTGGCCGCAGATGCCTTCATGGTCTTTCCATATGCCGGCACCAATGGCGGCTTTGTGTTCCTCTCCGCCGACGATCCCGGCATGCACTCTTCCCAAAACGAGCAGGATAACCGCTTTTACGCCCGCATGGGCAAAGTGCCGGTCCTTGAGCCCAGTGACGCCCAGGAATGCCGCGATTTCACCATCGCCGCTTTCGACCTTTCCGAGCGCTTCGCCACGCCCGTTATGCTGCGTACCACCACCCGTCTGGCACACCACAAAGGCCTGGTGGAAGTCGGCGAACGGCAGGAGGTCCAGCAAAAGGAATTCAAGCCCGACCCCAGGCGCTTTTCGGTGCCGATATACCGCCGGCTTTCGCGCCCCCTGGTGGAAGAAAAACTGGAAGCCATGCGCGCGTATGCCGAAACTTGCCCCCTTAACCGCATCGAGCACAGGGACAGCAGCGTCGGGGTAGTCACCTCTGGAATCTCCTACCAGTACGTCAAGGAAACGCTGCCGAATGCCGCGGTGCTATGCCTGGGCATGACCTACCCGCTGCCCCCCGAGCTGCTGCGGGATTTTTGTGCCCGCTACGAAACCGTGTACGTGGTGGAGGAAGGTGAATCCTTCATCGAGGATACCATGCGGGCGATCGGGATCAGTCATGTGCGCGGCAAGGAGATCTTCGGTGTGATCGGGGAGTATTCCCCCGGCCGGTTGCGAAAATCGTTGGGGATGGGGGACCTGCCGGAACCGGCTGGCGGGGATGGGGCCGCCCTGCTCCCGCGTCCGCCGATGTTTTGTGTGGGCTGCGGGCA
Source organism: Anaerolineales bacterium (assembly GCA_041632295.1). Lineage (GTDB taxonomy): Bacteria > Chloroflexota > Anaerolineae > Anaerolineales > JABWBV01 > DATDOR01. The sequence goes on from JBFKII010000008.1 coordinate 1,169, forward strand.
CCGCACCGTTTTCGCTGCCCTCAAGCAGCTCAAAGTGATCGTCGCCGGAGACATCGGCTGCTACACCATGGGGGCATTGCCCCCCTACGAGGCGGAGCACACCACATTTTGCATGGGCGCCAGCATCGGGACCGCGATCGGGCTGGAGCGCGCCGGCCACGAGAAGGTGGTGGCCATCATCGGCGATTCGACCTTCATCCACGCCGGGATACCTGCCTTGATCGATTCGGTTTACAACGGCAGCAAGCTGACTTTGATCATCCTGGACAATTCGGCCACCGGTATGACCGGGGCCCAGCCCCACCCCGCCGCCGGAAAAAATGCGGGCGGCGAACAGGCTCCCGCTGTCAATCTGGAAGCCATCTGCCGGGCCTGCGGCGTGGAAAATGTCGCCGTGGTGGACACCTGGGACCGGGTCGGAGTCGTTCGGGCGATCCGCAAGGCCGTTTACCATGACAGCCCGGCGGTGGTGATCGCAAAAGGCCCCTGCCAGATGCTGCCGGAGATGAGGCGCCGCGAAATCGCCCCCTACTATGTGCTTGAAGAGCTCTGCACCAAATGTGATGCCTGCTTCAAAGTCTGGTGCCCGGCCATCATCCGCACCGAAAATGACTTTCCTAAAATTATTGAGGCCGACTGCACCTCCTGCACCGTATGCGCCCAGGTCTGCCCTACCGATGCCATCCTTCTACGGGAAAACTCGCAGGGCGACCGCTTGTTACAGATATCTGAAGATTCAATCTCATGACAGAGCACATCTATAACCTGATGTTTGCCGGCGTGGGTGGGCAGGGATCGCTGCTGATCGCCGAAATCACCTCGATTGCAGCCACGCAGGCCGGATACGATGTCAAGCAAACCGAAGTCCACGGTGTCTCCCAGCGCGGGGGCAGCGTGGAGACCCATGTCCGCTTCGGGGAAAAGGTCTATTCCCCGGTAGTGACGCCAGGCGAAGCCGACGTGGTGATCGGGCTCGAGAAGCTGGAAGCGCTGCGCTTTGCCCACTTCGCCAACCCCAGCGGCGGCCTGATCCTGGCAAACGATTTTGAGATCATCCCAGGTTCGGTGGCCGAGGCCGAAAAGAAATACCCCCACCAGGCGCTTGAGCACCTAAAAGATGCCGGCTATTCCTTGGAGGCCTTGCCCGCCTCGGGGATGGCAAGAGATCTGGGAGATGTGCGCATGGCAAACGTGGTCATGATCGGCGCCCTGTCCACTTTGCTGCCGATCCCATTAGAGTGCTGGCAGAAAGCCCTGCGGGTGCGGTTGCCTGCCAGGTATCTGCGGGGAAACCTGAAAGCCTTTTCCTCCGGGAGGGAAGTCTTGCTCGAACGTCAGCGATTGGGAGAGTTCCAACAGTCACCAATTGCTGAATAGCTACCGGGTAGCCGGAACTGCCCGGCTCTCCGTCCGTGGTCTGCCAGAAGTGCAGGCCTGGGGCCGGGGAGAGAGATTGGAGGACTTCTCATGAACACACATATGCCGGGGGGTGACCAACTTATTTACGACTGGAACCAGGTGGATGCCAGGCCGGCGCCAGCCTACAAAGTGATGGTCTCAGACGAGACCCTGCGCGATGGCCTGCAATCCCCATCCGTGACCCATCCGGATGTCCAGGATAAGGTCTACCTGCTCTATTTGATGAACGATTTGGGCATTGAGATCGCCGATCTGGGACTCTGCTGCGCTGGGGAGCGTTTTAAGTACCATGTCATCGTGCTGGCAAAGGAGATCGCCAACCAGGGCTTATCCATCCTGCCGCAAAGCGCTGCCCGCTCCCTGATTGATGACATCGCCCCGATCGTGGACGCCTCCGACCAGGCCGGTATCCCGATTGAAGCAGCCATCTTTTTAGGCACCAGCCCGATCCGCCAGTATATCGAGGGCTGGGACCTGGACTTTCTCCTGCGCCAGACCGAAAAATCCGTGAAATTTGCAGTCGAGCACGGGCTGCCGGTCATGTTCGTGACCGAGGACACCATCCGAGGCCATCCGGAGACGCTGCGCCAGGTCTACCAGACCGCTATCCGGGCGGGTGCGCACCGCATCTGCGCCGCGGACACGGTGGGTCATATCACCCCCGCAGGGGTGCGGGCACTGATCCATTTTCTGCGGGAGGTGGTAGACGAAGTGGATCCGGCAGTTGGAGTCGACTGGCACGGGCACCGCGACCGGGGTATGTCGATCTCTAACTCGATCGAGGCGGCCTACGCAGGTGCAGACAGGCTGCACGCCTGCGGCCTGGGGATCGGCGAGCGCAGCGGCAACACACCGATGGAGCTGCTGCTGGTCAACCTGAACCTGCTGGGCTGGGCCGATCGCGATCTCACCAGCCTGCCGGAATACTGCGCGGTCATATCCGAAAAATGCGGCCTGCCGATCCCTTTCAACCAGCCAATTGTCGGCGCCGACTCTTTCCGCACTTCGACCGGCATCCACGCCGCTGCGGTGGTAAAAGCGCTGGACACCGGAAACTTGTGGCTTTCCGACCGGGTTTACTGCGGCGTTCCTGCCAGCATGGTCGGGCGCCACCAGGGGATCGAAATCGGGCCGATGTCCGGGGAGCACAATGTCCGCTTTTATCTGCGACAAAGGGGCATTGAAGAGCATCCCGTATTTTTAGAGAAAATCCTGGAAGCTGCCAAGCGCTCTAACCGACTTCTGGAGGAAGCTGATGTCCTGCGCATGGTCAAGGTGATGAGCGCGCGCCTCCAGGCTCAGGAAGAAATACAGGAGGAAGACCTGGATATTGTGGGATCTTCATGAAGATATCGATCCGTTTAACGGAGCCGTTCTGGCGTATTGTGGGCAGCAGAGATATCGTTTTGGACGTCCAGGAAAAAGCGGATATCTCGGACATGCTCGCCTCGCTCTGCGAGCGATTTCCGGCGCTGGCGCCGGAAATCGCTGATAACCCTCCGCTCATCTTTATCGGTGAGAAAGAGGCCGGTATGAGGGAAGTGCTGGCGCACCAGGATCGCGTGCACCTGGTATGGGCAGTAGCAGGCGGCTGAAAATCATGCCGGCTGGGAGAATAGCAAATTTGATCAACAACAGGAAATCCTTTGAAACATAAGCAAACCACTGCCATCATCAATCTAAGCACTCTGGAAATTCGCATTGCCGAAGTTCCCGAAAACCTGGTGCGCGCCTACCTGGGAGGGCGGGGATTGAACATGGCCTACTTGCGCCACTTTCTTCAGCTGGCCGGTGATCCGCAGGGTATCGACCCCCTTGGACCTGAAAATCCCTTAATTTTCGGCGCAGGCATGCTGACGGGCACGATCGCCCCAAACGCAGCCCGCTTCAACGTGAGCGCCAGGTCCCCGGAAAGCGGCATTTTAGGGGATTCCAACTGCGGCGGTTTTTTTGCCGCCGCCATGCGCAAGGCAGGCTTTGACCGGCTGGTCATCCTGGGGCGCGCCGAAAAGCCAAGCTACCTGTTGCTCGAAAACGGGGAAATCACCATCCAGGACGCTGCCGATCTGTGGGGAAAACGCTCGATCGAAACGCAAGATCGGCTCAAAGAACGCCACGGCGGGGGAACGGTATCGGCGGTGATCGGCCCAGCCGGGGAGCACCAGGTCCGCATGGCCGCGATCATGACCGGCAAGAAAAACACCGCCGGCAGAGGGGGGATGGGCGCGGTCATGGGCAGCAAGAATCTCAAGGCGGTGGTTGCGCGCGGCGGAAAATCGCTCGAAGTGCTGCAAAAGGGTGCGCTGCGCGCCCTGCGCATCGAACAGCAAAAATACCTGAAGGATTCCAAGATTGTCCAGGTACTTGGCAAGGTCGGGACGCCGCTGCTGTATGAGGTCAGCAACCGCCTGGGCACCATACGAACGCACAACAGCCAGCGCAATTATTTCGAAGACAGCCTGAATGCCGAAGAAATTGAGAAATATTCGGACAAAATGCTGGCCTGCACCTCCTGCGTGGTGCACTGTCGCCACCGCAATACGCTGGGAGGCGAGGGGCCGGAATATTCCACCATCGGGCTGCTGGGCGCCAACATCGGCATTGCCCCAACCGACGAGGTCGTTTTTTTGAACAACCTGGTCAACGACCTCGGCCTGGATGCCTCTTCAACCGGCACGATTATCGGCTGGGCGATGGAGCTCTACCAGCGGGGGCTGATCGACGAAGGCTGGACCGGTTTACCGCTGGTGTGGGGCGACTTCGAACGCGTCGCCGGGCTGATAGAGGATATCGCCTACCGGCGCGGCTTTGGCGATATCCTGGCCGAGAGCAGCCAGGCGAAGAAACGGTTCCCGCCCGAAGCGGGGGATTACCTGATCGCGGTAAAAGATCTGCCTCAATCCGATCCCCATGACGTCAGGTATTTCAAAGGGTTCGCTCTGGGAATCGCCGTGGCCAGCCGCGGCGCCGACCACCTGCGCAACAGGCCCACCCTGGAGATTTTCAACCTGCCCGATGAGGTGCGCGCCGGCATTTACGGGCGCGCCAACCATCCTGACCCGACTGGCTACCAGGATAAAGGCCTGATCGTGGCCTGGAGCGATGACATTTACGCCGTATCGGACTGCCTGGGGATCTGCCGCTTTGTCACCCACGGTTTCAACAGCCCTCACTTGCTGGGCTACGAGCACTTCTGTGACCTGGTGGAGTCGATCAGCGGTCTTAAATACTCACCGCAGGAATTGCGCCAGGTTGGGCGCAGAGTGCTCGATACGGAGCGCCTGATCAATTCTGAGTTCGGGCTCACAAAAGACGATGACACGCTGCCCAAACGTTATTTCAAAGAAGCCTTACCGGCGCGCACAACCAAAGGGCACCACATCGACCCCGAAAAGTTCGAAATGATGCTGGCCGAATATTACAGCGAGCGCGGCTGGGATGCGAACGGGCAGGTTTCGATCGAGATACAAGATGAAATTAAGGAACTTGTGGCCGCCTTGTCGGCAGGAGGCTGAACAGATCAATGCTTATGGATTTCCACACTACATTATTCTTCAACTGAGAAGCGTGGCATGGCACACACCTTAGCCGAAAAAATCCTTGCATCAAAAACCGGGGTCGATGAAGTTTATCCGGGGCAGTTTATCAATGCGCGCGTGGATCTGGTGATGGCCTCAGAACTTTCAGGCGTGCTGGCGATCGAGGAGTTTAACAAAGTCAAAGGCGCTAAAGTATTTGATCCCGAGAAAGTGGTCTTCATCATGGACCATTTCACCCCTGCAAAGGACATCAAGAGCGCCGAGATCGTGAAATCCTGCCGGGCTTTTGCCAGAGAGCACGGCATCAAATTCTTTGATGTCGGGCGGGCGGGCATCCAGCACGTCCTCCTGCCGGAAAAGGGCATGGTGGCGCCCGGCGATTTGATCGCAGGCGCAGACTCGCACACCTGCACCCATGGCTTTCTGGGGGCTTTTGGAACCGGGATCGGATCCACCGATGCCGCTGCCGCGATGATCCTGGGTGAAATCTGGCTGCGGGTTCCGGAGAGCTTGAAGTTCGTCTACCTGGGAACCCCTCCGAAATGGGTCGGGGGCAAGGATCTGATTCTTCACACCATCGCGCACGTCGGCGTCGATGGCGCCCGCTACCAGGCCATGGAATTCACCGGCGAGGCCCTGGATCACTTGGAGATGGCCGACCGCTTCTCAATGGCGAACATGGCGATCGAGGCGGGCGCCAAAGCCGGGCTGTTTGCCGCGGATGAGAAAGCCCGCCAGTTTGTAGAGCGGCGCGGGCGTTTCGACGGCAAATACTGGCAAAGCGACCCCGAAGCCAGCTATGCTGGAACATACGAGTTCGATGTTTCTGGATTCGAACCTTTTATCGCGGTCCCGTTCTTGCCGGAAAACGTCAGGCCGGTTTCCGAACTGGCCGGCATCGAGGTCGACCAGGTGGTCATAGGGATGTGCACCAATGGGAATTTGGAGGATTTCCGCGCCGCAGCGGAGGTGATGCGCGGGCGAAAAATCCACCCGAAAGTCCGGACGGTGATCGTCCCCGGCTCGCAGCAAGTCTACCTGGATGCCCTGCGAGAGGGCTTGATCGAGATCTTCGTGGAGGCGAACTGCTCGGTGACCACACCGACCTGTGGGCCCTGCCTGGGAGGCCATATGGGCGTCCTGGCATCCGGGGAGCGTTGCGTGTCCACCAGCAACCGCAACTTCCGCGGCCGCATGGGGCATCCGGAAAGCGAAGTCTACCTGGCCAACCCTTACGTGGCTGCCGCTACCGCCATCGCCGGAGTGATCGCTTCCCCGGCGGAGGTCCTGAGTTAATACGAAAAAATGTCCATTCCAAACCATAAAAACACCACGCTGGGAAGCATGCTCGCCGCCCAGGCAAAGGCCTTCCCCGATCGCCCATTTCTCGTGTTCGAGGATCAGGTCCTTACTTATGCTGAGGTCGAGCGGAAGGCGTTTAAGCTTGCCTGCGGTTTGCAGAAATTAGGCCTGCGGCCTGGAGAGCGGCTGGGAATTATCCTGCCTAATGTCCCGGCCTTTGTCATCTCCCTGTTTGGCGCCGCCAAGGCCGGCCTGATTCTCTCCCCCATCAGCACGCGGCGCCACAATAATGAGATCTTGCAGCGGCTACGCAAGACGCGGCCTGCAGCCCTGCTCACTTTTTCCGACCCCGATCATTACGAAGGCAGGGATTATCTCCTGATCGCACAAAGCCTGCGCGAACAGGTTGGGGAAATCCGGCACCTTATCTCCCTGGAAGAGGGCGTTGCAGGAACTACCAGCTGGGCGGAGCTGGTTTCCGCTGGTCCGGACGGCCAGCAGCTGCCGGAAGCCAGCCCCACGGATCCGGCTGCGATTCTCTTTACACTCGGTAGCTCCGGACAGCCCAGGGGCGCGACCCTGTCTCACCGGGGATTGATCTTCAGCGCCCTCAGCCTCACTGAGCGCCTGGCCTGCACACAAGATGATGTCCTTCTCGGGTCCGTCCCCTTTTCCAACGCCTTCGGTATTTCGCCGACCATCCTGGCAAGCGCGCTGGCCGGCGTGCAACTGGTTTGCCAGCCGCGCTTCAACGCCGGGGAAGCGCTCCAACTGGTGGATAGACACGCGGTCACCATCCTGCACGGTGTCCCAACCATGTTCACCCTGGCGCTGAACCACACGGATTTCAAAGCGGAAATATTTGAAAGTGTGCGCAGCGGCATCATGGCCGGGGCCCCTTGCCCGCCGGAGCTGGTCAGGCGGGTGCGCAAAGAAATGAGCTGCAGCCTGCTGGTGGCTTACGGGCTGACCGAAGCCTCACCCTCCGTTACCTGCACCCAGCTGACGGATGGCCCGGTGACCGCCGTTGAGACCGTCGGGCGGCCGCACAAAGGGGTGGAAATCAAAGCCCTCAGCCCGGATGGAAAGCCGGTGCCGGATGGAGCGGAGGGTGAACTTTACGTCCGAGGGCCGAACGTGATGCTGGGCTATTGGGATGACCCGGAAGCCACCTCCAGAGTGCTGGACGCTGACGGCTGGCTGAAAACCGGCGACCAGGGAATCATCGATCCCGACGGCCCGCTGCGTATTTCCGGGCGCCTGGACAATGTGATCAACCGCGGGGGATTCAAGATCTACCCGCTGCCGATCGAAATGTGGCTGCGGGCGCACCCTGGGGTAAAGGATGCGGCTGTGGTGGGCATGCCGGATTTGATCTACGGGGAGTTGTCGGTCGCCTGCATCGTCCGTGCCCCGGGGTCGTCGCTCACGAAAGAGGATTTGCTCGCCTACATCGCCACCAGCTTTGCGGATTACGCCCTACCGAACCGCATCGTGTTTTTTGAGGCGCTCCCCAGAAGGGGCAGCGGGCCGGTGCGCAGAAATTACTTGAGCGAACGCGTCCGCATTCGAGGGCGGGCCTGGAAATTCGGCAACAACATCGACACTGACGCCATCATCCCGGCGCGCAGGTGCAACACCGCCGACGCCAGCGAGCTGGCGCTGTACTGCATGGAAGACGCGGATCCGGGCTTCATCCAGAAAATGAACCGGGGCGATTTGATCGTGGCAGGCAATAATTTCGGCTGCGGCTCCTCCAGGGAGGTCGCCCCACTTTCCATCAAAGCCGCCGGCGTTTCAGGGGTGATTGCCAGGTCCTTTGCCCGCATTTTCTTCCGCAATGCGATCAACATCGGGCTGCCGATCCTGGAATGCCCGCAGGCGGTAGACGACATCCGGCAGGGAGATGAGATCGAAGTGGAGCCGGCCGCCGGCGTGGTGCGCAACCTTTCCAGCGGAGAAGTCTATCAGGCCGAACCGTTCCCAGATTTTCTCCAGCGCATCATCGAAATGGGCGGGCTGCTGGCTTACGTCGAAGACCGGCTGCAAGGGGAAGTGCAGGCATGATCGATTTTGAACTGACCGAGGAGCAATGCGAGATGCGCCAGATGGCGCACCGCTTTGCGGAAAAAGAGATCCGTCCCATCGCTGCGGAATACGACGAGCGGGAGGAGGTGCCCTGGGAGGTCATCAAGAAAGCTGCCCAGACCGGTTTCATGTCGTACTATTTGCCGGAAAAATATGGCGGCGGAGGGATCAGCGACAAAATGACCCAGACCCTGGTGGATGAAGAGCTGGCCTGGGGCTGCGCAGGGGTCGCCACCATTCTGGGGGGAAACAGTTTGTGCGCAACTCCCATTCTGATCGCCGGGACCGAAGACCAGAAATTCAAGTATCTCTCCGAATTCTGCATACCCGACAGGCCCTTCATCGGCGCTTTTGGCCTTACCGAACCCTCGGCGGGCTCGGATGCCGCCAGTCTGGCCACCCAGGCTTATCGCGAGGGCGGGAATTATGTGCTCAACGGCTACAAAACTTTCATTACGAATGCCGGGATTGCCGACATCTATGTGGTTTTTGCAACCGTGGATATCAGCAAAGGCCATAAAGGGATCACCGCCTTCATTGTGGAAAAAGATACACCCGGGCTGGTGATTGGAAAAAAAGAGAAAAAACTGGGCATCCGTGCCTCGCAGACGGCAACGATGGCTTTCGAGGATCTGCGCATCCCGGCGGCCAACAGGCTGGGGGCGGAGGGCGAGGGTTTCAAGATCGCCATGCAGACCTTTGAGTACACCCGCATCCACCTGGCCATTATGTCGGTTGGCGTGGCACGCGCAGCGTACGAATACGCTCTCGAATATGCCCGCCAGCGAGTCCAGTTCGGAAAGCCGATTGCCCAGCACCAGGCGATCGCCTTCATGCTGGCGGACATGGCGACCGATATCGATGCCGCCCGTCTGCTGACCTGGCGCGCCGCGTACGTAAAAGACCAGGGCCGTTCCAGCACAAAAGAGGCCAGCATGGCGAAAAGGTTTGCAGCCGACATGGCCATGCAGGTGACCACCGACGCAGTTCAGGTCCTGGGAGGTTACGGCTATATGCGCGAATACCCCGTGGAAAAGTGGATGCGGGATGCCAAAATCATGCAGATTTATGAGGGCACCTCGCAAATCCAACGCCTGATCATCTCACGACATCTGGGAGACCAATATTGATGGCGACCACCTACAACATTGGCCTAATCCCCGGCGACGGGATAGGCCCCGAAGTCATTAATGAGGGTCTAAAAGTATTGCATACCCTGATGGAAAAAATGGGCTTCGACTGCAATTTTGTGAAATACCCTTATTCTGGCGAATACTATTTGCGCACCCGGGAACTGGTCCCGGAGGGCGTGATTGACGAATGGGGAGCGCTCGATGCGGTGTATCTGGGCGCTATCGGCCACCCCGACGTTGAGCCAGGATTGGTGGAGCGATCGGTCATCATGGGGCTGCGCATGGGCCTGGATTTATATGTCAACCTGCGCCCGGTAAAGCTGCTGGCAGACCATCTGTGTCCGCTAAAAGGCAAGACGGTCGCCGACGTAGACTTTGTGGTCGTGCGCGAAAATACGGAAGACGTGTACGCAGGTATGGGAGGTGTTTTCCGAAAAGGCACACCAGATGAAATTGCGATCGCCGAAATGGTCTTTACCCGCAAAGGGACAGAACGGGTCATCCGCTATGCATATGAATACGCCCAGGCCAGGCGCCGCTCGAGCAGCGAGCGCCCGCCCAAGGTCACCATGGTGGACAAGGCCAATGCCATTCGAGCGCAGGATTTGTGGACTCGAACTTTTGCTGAAGTTGGATTGGAATATCCGGATGTGGTCCAGAATCACCTGTATGTCGATGCCTGCTGCATGTTGATGGTCAAAAACCCGGAAGCATTCGACGTTATCGTGACCACCAACCTGTTTGGGGATATCCTGACGGATTTGGGCGCCATGATACAGGGGGGGATCGGCACGGCCGCTTCCGGGAACATCCATCCCGGGAAAACTGGTATGTTCGAACCGGTCCATGGATCGGCGCCAGATATTGCCGGCCAGGGCATCGCCAACCCGATTGGCGCTATCCTTTCAGCGGGCATGATGCTGGATTACTTGGGGGAAACATCCGCTGCCAGGCTCCTTGAAGCCGTGGTGACGCATTTATTGTCGACCAAAAAGATCCCGGCGGTGAACACCCAAAGCAGTTTGAGCACCGCAATGATCGGCGATCTGGTGGCAGCCGAAATCTGGGCAAGCGATCTCAGTTCAAGCGAACAGCCATTGAATATGGGACAAGGAGGGTGATATCCGATGTGATTAAGATAATTTGGTTTTTGTATTCCCAAGGGCCAATTGCAGGTTCAAAAAGGAGAAAACCATGAGCAAACGACTTAAATTCACGCTCGACGAGAGCGAAATGCCCGCGGCCTGGTATAACATCAATCCCGATATGCCAATCAATCCGGCGGAAACAGCATGGAACGCCGTGTTGCATCCCGGGACAAAAGAGCCGGTCACGCCAGATTTTTTGTCCGTCTTGTTTCCGATGCGCTTTATCGGCGAGGCCATGAGCCTCGACCGCTGGATTGAAATTCCGGAAGAGGTCCAGGAAGTTTATAAACTGTGGCGCCCCACCCCCCTATATCGTGCGTTTCGCCTCGAAAAAGCGCTCGATACACCGGCCCATATTTATTACAAATATGAGGGGGTTTCCCCGGTAGGCTCCCATAAACCCAATACAGCGGTTGCACAGGCTTTTTACGCAAAAGAGGAAGGCGTTGCTGGTTTCACGACCGAAACGGGTGCAGGCCAGTGGGGTTCCGCTTTATCAATGGCCTGCAATTTCTTTGATCTGGAATGCCATGTGTATATGGTTAAAGTTTCTTATCAACAGAAGCCATATCGCCGGATTCTCATGGAAAACTTCGGTGCTTCCGTAACCCCAAGCCCCTCCGAAAAAACCCAATACGGCCGCAGTGTGCTCGCTGCTGAACCGAAATCCCCAGGCTCTTTGGGAATCGCAATCTCGGAAGCCGTCGAAGCAGCCGTCGTGTCCGAGGGAAAATTTAAGTACTCGCTCGGTTCGGTTTTAGGCCCGGTGCTGACTCACCAATCCGTGATCGGGTTAGAAACGCTCAAACAAATGGAAATGGCGGATGAATACCCGGATGTGGTCATCGGGTGTGTGGGGGGCGGCAGCAATTTTGCCGGCATCGCCTTCCCATTTCTTCATCAAAACCTGGCCAACGGGAAGCAAACCCGCCTCGTTGCAGTTGAGCCGACTGCCTGCCCGACTCTGACCAAAGGTGAATATACATTCGATTATGGGGACACAGCCCAGATGGCGCCCATCGTAAAAATGCACACGCTCGGGCATGATTTTATCCCGGCTGGCATTCATGCAGGCGGCTTGCGCTATCACGGCATGGCCCCCCACATTTCTGCCCTGGTGGACAGCGGGCACATTGAAGCCGTGGCCTTAGATCAAGTTACCACCTTTGAGGGGGCCAGGATCTTTTCAAAAGCGGAAGGGATTATTCCAGCTCCAGAGTCATCCCACGCGGTGCGAGCTGCCATCGATGAGGCCATGAAAGCCAAGGAGGAGGGTGAAAAGAAGGTCATTGTTTTCAACCTTTCCGGGCACGGCCTGTTTGATCTTTCCGCTTACGATGATTACATGAAGGGCAATCTGAAGCTTTACGAATATCCGGATGAAAAAATCAAGGCAGCCATGGAGCACCTGCCGGTTGTAAGTTTATAACTTTCGCTGAACACAATGACCATCCCTTCCCGGAACATAAATTGGGAGGGGATGGTCCCAAATCCACGAACCATGGCGCCTCTAAAGCCCTCCAAACTGCGTTTAAGGTTTGTGCACTTAGAGTCTCTCTTGCTGCATGAAGAGTTTGATCCCTATCGGGTGCAGCGGCTGGAAATCGTCCTCCGCAAGGATGGGTGGCTGCGTAATCCTCCGATTGTTGCCAGCCATGGACAGTCTTTTGTCGTTTTGGATGGTGCCACGCGGGTTTCAGCGTTGCGGAAGATGGGTTGCCGGGATGCGCTGGTTCAAATTGTGGATTATGACGCGGAACACGTGGGATTAGATTCATGGTGCCACGTTATCGTGGGTCTAAAAATCAGCCGGTTGTTAACTGAAGTAAATCAAATTAAAGAGTTGCTGGTTAAACGCCTCAACGATGAGGAAACCTCTCCATGGCGACAATCCCGCCAGGCCTTTGTCAGGATTGTCGCCAAAGATGGGCGGGAATTTGCGGTTTTTGTGGAAGGGGATGTCTGCCAACAGGCATTAAATCTTTGCCAGTTTGTGCACATCTACAAAGGAAAGGCGGAGGTACACCGAACGATCGATATTGATATTCCAACCCTTTTGGAGGAATATCCGGACCTGAATGCGGCTGTTGCTTTTCCGAATTTCACGCCTGCAGATATTGTTGAGATCGCGATGAATGGAGGAAGATTGCCCATGGGAATCAGCCGTCACATCATCGCTGGACGCGCGCTTGGATTGAACATTCCTTTAAAACATTTTAATGACACAAAACCAATCGAAGATAAAAATGCGTGGCTGAAAAAACGCATCCGCAAAAGGCTCCGGGAAAACAAGGTGCGTCTTTACCTTGAACCCGTTTTTATTTTTGATGAATAAAGTCAGGAGCATATGGAAATTCTATTAGGCAATGAAGCAATCGGCCTCGGTCTGGTAGAGCAGGGTTGCCGGGTGGTCACCGGGTATCCCGGCACACCGAGTTCCGAGATCCTTGCGGGCGTGGTGAAATATAAAAAACGCTTTGCCCGCCAGGTGTATACGGAATGGTCTACCAACGAAAAGGTCGCCTTTGAGGTGGCCCTGGCGGCGAGCTGGATCGGGCTGCGAGCTGCGGTCACCATGAAGCAGGTCGGATTGAACGTCGCTGCCGACCCGCTGTTCAGCGCTGCATATACCGGCGTCAAGGGCGGGTTCGTTATTATTCCGGCGGACGACCCGGGACCACACTCATCTCAGACGGAACAGGATTCTCGCCTCATGGCGCTGAATGCCAAGGTACCTGTTTTTGACCCTGCCACCCCCGAGGAAGCTCGACAGATGGTTGCAGAGGCGTTTGAATTATCCGAGCGCTACAGGGTCCCCGTCATCCTGCGCCCAACCACGCGACTTTGCCACGCGCTGCAAAGCCTGCCGCTCGATGACATCACCGCGCAAGACAGCTCCATTCCGAAAGTCACCTTTCAGAAGGACCCGCCGCGCTGGACCGCCACCCCCAAATTCCGCTACCTGCTCCACAAGGAACTGATACAAAAACTCGGCGAGATTAAAGCGGAGTTCGACGAGAGTCCCCTTAACCATGTGTTCCCGCCCGGGGATAACGGCGCGGGGGACCCCAGCGCGCCTTTTGGGATCATCGCTTCCGGGGTGGCTTACCACACCACGCTGCAGGCGCTTGAAATCCTGGGAACGCAGGTCCCGGTTCTGAAAATCGGCACGCCCTACCCGCTTCCCCAAAAACGCGTCCAGGAGTTTATCCAGCGGGTCGATCAGGTTGTGATTCTGGAAGAGCCGGATGCCTGCATTGAACTGCAAATACCGGATAGAAGCAAAATCTTCGGGAAGCTGGATGGCTCCGTCCCAGCCGCCGGCGAGCTGACGCCTTCAGTGGTACACCAAACCCTTGCGCCACTGCTCTCCGCGGCGGGTTACCAGGTGAACCCCTCTCCCGCGGATCCCGCTCTCGACCAGGAAATCCAGGCTCTGCCGCTTCCGGTAAGGCGCCCGCGCTTGTGCCCGGGTTGTTCACACCGCTCGGTATTTTTTACGATGAAAAGCACCTTCAAGCAGCGGGCCATTTACCCCGGGGATATCGGCTGCTATACATTGGGGACCAACCTGCGGGCGGTGGACACCTTTGTCGATATGGGGGCTTCCATCACTATGGCAAACGGCTTCTTCCAGGCCAACCGGCTCACCGAGGATAAACGCCCTATCGTGGCTACGATCGGCGATTCGACCTTTCTGCACTCGGGCATTCCGTCGCTGATCAACGCAGTCCACACCGGGGCGCGTTTTATCCTGCTCATCCTGGACAACCACACCACCGCCATGACGGGCTTGCAGCCCACCCCGGCGAACGATTACCTGGCGGACGGCGACGCAGCCGCATACCGGGTCTCCATCCCTGATCTGGTGCGCGCCTGCGGGGTGGAATTTCTGGTGACCGCCGACCCTTATGACCAGGAGTCTTTCGTGCGCATCCTGGACGAGGCCCGCGCACACACCCAATCCGAAAATGGAGGCGTGGCGGTCATCATCGCCGACCGCCCCTGCGTGCTGTACGACCCGGATGTTGCTCGCGAACACCCGATCCCAGTGCTGATCACCGGGGAATGCGATGGCTGCCGCTACTGCATCGAGGTCTTCGAGTGCCCGGCGCTGGTGCTGGCCCCCGACGGAAGCCGTGTGGATGTGGATTACAAAATCTGCATTGAGTGCGGCCAGTGTATCGATTCTTGTTACAAGGGTTTTATTCTGGCGGATCTGCACAAAACCGCCGTAACAGCCCAGGATTCGTAAATGGATCTCAAAATCGTTCTTACCGGTTTGGGAGGGCAGGGGGTCGTTTTCTTGACTCGCCTGCTAGCGAATACCGCCGTGGCGCTGGGGCACCCGGTCCTGGTATCCGAAACCCACGGGATGAGCCAGCGCGGCGGTTCGGTGGTCTCCCATTTGAAAATTTCCGGCAACCTGGCCCCGCTCATCCAGCCCGGCAGCGCGGATGTGATGCTCGCCCTTGACCCCGACGAGGCGGCGCGTAACATGCCGCTCGTCAAATCCGGAGGATCTGTATTTGTAAACACCGAGGACAGCATTCGCCCCGAAGTGATCGGTCATCTGAAGAGATTGCAGATCAAGCTGCTGACTATTCCAGCCAGCCGCATCGCGCTAGAACTGGGCAGCGCCGCAGTGGCCAATGTCGCTCTGGCCGGCTTTACCGCCGCAGATCCCGGCCTGGGGCTCCCGATCGAGGAAATGCGCAGCACATTGCAACAGACTGCCAGCCGCGGGCTGGAATTGAACATGAAAGCGCTGGATTCGGGCTATTTGTATGCCCAAACCCTTTCAACCGGAAATCCGCAAAATGCGACCCTTTGACTATTTCTCCCCAGAATCCCTTCCTGAAGCCCTGGACCTGCTGGCAAACCGCAATGGTGCAACGGCTGTGATCGCGGGAGGAACCGACCTGCTGCTCCAGATGAAATCTGGTGCCCGGCAGGTAGATACAGTGGTCAACATCAAACGACTGCCCGAACTGAGGGGGATTACTTTCCATCCGGAAGCGGGGCTGGCCATCGGCGCGCTCACCACGCTGCGCGATCTGACACGCAACCCGGATATTGGCGAGCACTATCCGGTTTTAGCACAAACTGCATTTCTGATGGCTTCCGAGCAGGTGCGCAGCTTTGCTACCATGGGAGGCAACTTGTGCAATGCCTCCCCTTCGGCTGACCTGGCGCCACCGTTGATCGCACTGGATGCACAGGCCAATATCATGGGCCAATCGGGCAGCCGGACCATCCCGCTGGAAAGCCTCTTTGCCGGGCCGGGAGAAGCCGCTCTGAGCCCAGGAGAATTGCTTATCGATCTCTCTATCCCTCCACCCAACGGCGGGACCATTTACCTGAAGCAATCGCCGCGCGCTTTTATGGACATTGCGGTGGTCGGCGCCGCTCTGGGCCTTAAGATGCGAAAGGGTTTGTGCGAGCAGGCCAGGATTGTCCTTGGGGCGGTGGCACCGGTGCCTTTGAGAGTGCGGGAGGCCGAAGCTGTGCTCAACGGCCACTTCCTCAACGACTCCTTGGTTGAACAAGCAGCCAGTCTGGCTGCGCAAGCATCCACACCCATCGATGACCTGCGCGGTTCCGCCTGGTACCGGAAGCGCATGGTGGAAGTGCTGGTCAGGAGAGGTCTAAACAGGCTGCGACCATGAAAACGCTCATCACCCTGACCGTAAACGGGGATCTGCACGAGCTGTATGTCGACACGAGGCGCTCGCTGCTGGATGTGCTGCGGCACGATCTGAACCTGCTGGGTGCCCACCGCGGCTGCGACGCCGGGGACTGCGGGGCCTGCACCGTCCAGGTCAACCAACTGCCGATGACATCCTGCCTGCTCCTGGCGGCGGACTACGACGGCGCCGAGATCCGGACGGTGGAGGGGATTTTGAATATCGGGGAAATGCACCCGATTCAAAAATCGCTGGTTGAAAACGGCGGCATCCAATGCGGCTTTTGCACCCCCGGCATCGTGATGAACGCCGTGGCGATGCTGGAGGAGATCCCGCACCCATCGGAAAGGGAAATCCGGGCCTGGATGTCCGGCAATCTGTGCCGCTGCACTGGTTATGTCAAAATTATTGACGCGCTGCTGCAGGTGGCCCGAGAAGGCGCTTCCCAGCACCCTTCCGGTCCGGCCGCTTGAGCCGCTCAAAAAAGAGGACACTTTAAGGCATGCGCGAAACGGAAACCATTATCGGGAAAAGACTGCCCAAACTGGACGCCCCCGACAAAGCCACCGGACGGGCGGTCTACGGCCACGACATTCACCTGCCGGGGATGCTGCACGGCAAGATCCTGTATTCCCGCCATCCCCATGCCAGGGTGGCCCATATCGACATCAGCAGGGCCAAACGCCTGCCCGGAGTAAAGTGCATACTGACCGCAGCGGATAACCCGCCTCATTTGTTTGGCTACGGCAAAGATAATGTCCCATTCAAAGCGGTCGCCCGCAGCCTGAGGGATGAAATCGCTGGGGTGGTGGCCGTCGATCCGGATGCAGCCGAGGAAGCCCTGTCACTGATTGACGTAGCGTATGAAATCCTGCAGCCGGTCTTCTCTCCGCAGGAGGCGCTGGCAGAAGGCGCGCCCCTGATCCATCCCCCTTCTGGCTCGAATCTATTCCAGACCTATAAATATTCCCACGGAGACCCCCCGAGGGGAGAGGCCGAATCGGACGTGGTGGTTGAAGCAAGCTTCAAGCTTCCCTATGTGACGCATGCCTGCATCGAAACCAGCGTGATCGTAGCGCGGTTTGACCACCACAAACATCTGACCATCTGGAGCACCACCCAGATCCCGTTTTTGCTGCAAAAGGACCTCTCCGAGGCCCTGGGCATCCCCGGCAGCGAGATCCGCATCATCCAGACCTCGATCGGTGGCGCTTTCGGGCGCGGCCTGGATATCTATCCATACGAGCCGATCGCTGCCCTGATGGCCCTTAAAAGCGGCAAAGCCGTCCGGCTTGCCTTTTCACGCCACGAAGAGTTCCTGGCCGGCCCGGTCCGCCAGCCCGTCGAAGTAAAGATCCGGGCGGGCGCCCGGGCGGATGGGCGCCTCACCTTCCGGGACGTGGACTGCCAGCTGGATATCGGCGCTTACGTTTCCTGGGGCTCGGTCACCCCGCTGGTGATGATGGAGACCAGCGCCTCCCTGTACCAGGTCCCGCACGTGCGCTTCAAAGCGGATTGTGTCTACACCAACAATCCCATCACCGGGGCGATGCGCGGCTACGGCAACCCCCAATCCACATTTTTTGTCGAAACCGTCATGGACCAGCTGGCCGAGGCGTTGAAAATGGACCCGGTGGCTTTCCGCATCCGCAACGCCAATGAACCGAACACGGAGACCCCTCAGGGCCTGGTGATCACCTCCTGCGGGATGAAAGAATGCCTTGAGGCGGTCGCCGTGTCCGCCGATCGGACCGTGCAGCCGGATACGGATCCGCCGGGCCAAAAGGCGGCGACCCCGGTGCGAGCACACGACTGGCCTGCGCCTGCGCAGCACCTGAAACGCGGGATCGGCTTTGCAACCACCCTGAACGTCGGCGGCGGGGCGCGCATTTACCGCAGCGACGGCTGCGGCGCAACCGTCAAGGTGGACGATTTCGGGCACGTCACACTGGTGACCGGATCGACGGAGATCGGCCAGGGCTCCGAGACCGTGCTGGCCCAGATCGTCGCTGAAGCGCTGGGGATCGAGGTCAAAGATGTGGCCGTGATCAACAGCGACACAGATATCAAGCCCTGGGACGTGGGCGTGCACGCCAGCCGGACCACCTTTATCGCCGGCAATGCCGCCCACATCGCCGCACTGGACGCCCGCAGCCAGATTTTCGAAACCGCTGCGGAGATGTTGGGCGTCCCTGCGGACCGGCTCAGGGCCCGGGGCGGAAAAATCGAGGTGGCGGGCACACTCGAATCCGGTGGGGCTCCCAAGCCGGTCTCATTGGCCAAGGTGGTGCGCAGCCGCCATTTTCGCCAGCAGGGCAAAGTGGTGATCGGGGAGGGCTGGTACGACCCGCCCACCCAGCTGGTCGACAAAGACACGTACAAAGGCAACATCTCCGCCGCATACGGGTTTGGCGCTCAGATGGCGGAGGTGCAGGTGGACACCGAAACCGGGAGCGTCCAGGTGCTGCGGCTGGTCTGCGCCAACGATGTCGGCAGGGCGATCAACCCGATGGCCGTGGAGGGGCAGATCGAAGGCGGGGCCCAGATGGGACTGGGATATGCCCTGACGGAGGAGCTCCTGGTGGAAAAAGGGAGAGTCCTGAACCCCGATTTCCTGGATTACCGCCTGTTCACCTCCGCCGATATGCCGCAAATTGAAACCATCATCATCGAAACCGACGACCCGGGCGGGCCTTTCGGCGCCAAGGGGGTCGGCGAGATGGGGGGCACCCCCACGGCTGCGGCGGTCGCCAATGCGGTCTACGATGCGATCGGCGTGCGGATCAAAGAACTTCCCATCACCCCGGAGCGCGTATTGGCTGCGCTGGATGAAAAAAGGAGCGAGGAGCAAAGTCAGTGAGCGAACCCCGATTCGACCCCAATCTGCTGAAAGTCCCCCTGTATATCGCCGGCCGGTCCATCGAGGAAGTCAAGGACGCATATGGGCTGGGCGAAGTTGTCAAACTGGCTTCCAATGAAAGCCCGGTTGGCCCTTCCCCCATGGCGGTTGAGGCTGCCAAGTCCATGCTGCTTGAAGCCCACCGCTATCCCGGCATCTCTGAGCGCGATCTATGCCGCAAGCTGGCAGAGATCCACCAGCCGGGCCTGGATGAGCACAATTTCCTGCTCGGAAACGGCGGTACGGACGTATTGCGCATGATCACCCAGGCGTTTGTCTTTGACGGGGGAAATACGGTTATGAGCCAGACCACTTTCCCCATGTACCGGATTCTCACCAGCATGTTCGGGGGCGAACCCAGGCGGGTGCCGCAGACAAAAGATGGCCGCCAGGACCTGGAGAACATGCTGGCGCAAATCGATGAAGACACGCGCCTGGTTTATCTGTGCTCGCCGAACAACCCCACCGGAAATATCATCACCCAGAAGGAAGCCGCAGCCTTCATGGCCGCCGTCCCCGGGCACGTCGTCGTGCTTTTCGATGAGTCGTATATTGACTATGTCACCGATCCGGAATATGCCGACAGCCTTGAATACGTTCGAGGAAACCGCAATGTCGTTACTGTGCGGAGTTTTTCAAAAACGGCGGGCCTTGCGAATTTGCGCATCGGCTACCTGATTGGTCCGGCCGGGCTGGTCGAATATATCCGCCATGCGCGCTTGCCCTTCCAAACCGGGGACATCGCCATCGCCGCGGCCGCCGCCAGCCTGGATGACGGCGACTTCTCCCTCCGCAGCCGCCAGGCGGTCCTGGAAGGCCGGGATTACCTGCACAAAGCCATCTCCGATCTGGATGTCCATTGCCTGCCCAGCCAGGCCAATTTCGTAACGATCCTGGACCCAGCCATTCAGCCGCGCACCCTGACCGAGGCGCTCTTGCATAAAGGCTTTATCGTTCGCTCGATGGAGGCTTTTGGCCTTCCCGAAGGCGTCAGGGTCAGCGTCGGTTCTCCAGACGAAAATGAGCGCTTCATCGCGACTTTGAAAGAAGTGCTCTTGGAAAAAATGACTGTCGGGCCCTGAAAATTCGGTGCATCACACCAACAAAACGGAAAATGACGCAGAACAGTTACATCAAACATGTTGAGCGGGTTGCCCTGGCGGTGCCCGACCTGGAAGAAGCGCAGAAATTTTTTGAAACCTGGTTTGGCGCCGTGTTCCAGGCCGAAGAGCAGATCGAAGATATGGGCATCCGCTACCGCCCTTTCCTGATCGGGGACAGCAAGATGGAACTGCTGGAGCCAACCCGCGAGGACAGCCCGGTGGCCCGTTTCCTCAAGCGCAACGGCGGGCCCGGCGTTCACCACATCACATTTGAAGTCGCCGACCTGGATGAGGCCGTCGCCGAACTGGAACGGCGCGGCGGGCGCATCGCCTACCAGCACCGCTATGCGGAAGGGGTGACCTTTGAAGGCCAGATCTGGCGCGAGGCTTTTGTCCACCCCAAAGACGCTTACGGAGTGCTGATCCACCTGGCGGAGAAAATCCCCCTGGAAGGCGAGCGCGGCTAAAACGCCCATGAGTCTGCCGGAACCCCTGACCATCCTTTCCCTGGAGCAGGCCACCACGCTGCCCTTTATGACCCTGCGGCTGGCACAGGAAGGCGCCCGCGTCATCCGGGTGGAAAACCCGCCCCACGGCGATCCCAACCGCTGGGTCGGACCGGAGTTCCTGCCGGGCGAAAAGGGGATGAACGCCTATTTCCTTCCCAACAACCTGGGAAAGGAGTCGATCACCCTCAACCTGCGCGAGCCCAGGGAAATCGAAATTCTGCACCGCCTGATCGCCCTGCTGCCGGTGGACATCTTCGCCACCAACCAGCGCCCCAGGTCCTATGCCAAACTGGGGATCGATTATGAGAGCCTGTCAAAAATCAAGCCGGACCTGATCTGGCTGGGCGTGACCGGCTTCGGCCCGCACAGCGATGAAGCAGCCTACGACCCGATCCTGCAGGCGCGTGCCGGTTTCATGGATCTGACCGGAGAGCCGGAAGGGGACCCAACCGTCTTCGGGCTGCCGATGGTCGACCTGGGGGCCGGGGAGCACGCTTACGGGCAGGTCATGCAGGCCCTCTACCGCCGGGCGCTGACCGGAAAAGGCGCTCGCCTGGATATCTCCATGTTCCAGTCAGCGGTCTCCTGGATGGTCTCCCCGGTGATGCTATCGGCAAGCTTTCATGTGCCACAATCCCGCCGGGGCAACACCCACCAGTTTTTTGCACCCGTTTCCGTCTACCCCACCCGGGACGGCTATGTGTACCTGGCGGTCGGCAACGATCGCCAGTGGGAGCAGGTGACCCGGATCGCCGGCTTTGAGGGCCTTGCCCGGCAGGAATACGCGAAAAACGCCGGGCGCATCCGGGATCTGGAAAGGCTCAACCGCGACCTCGCCGCCGCCACGCGCGGATTCAAAACGGAATCCCTGATCGACGCGCTGCAGGCCGGCGGCGTGCCGGTTTCGCGGGTCAACACGCTGCCCCAGGTTTGCGCCGACCCGCTGATCGCCAAAAATATGGTGCGCGCCCGGGATCCGAAAAGCGGCATCGAAATCTCGATCCCTCCGCCGCCAATCGTCTCAAGCCATTTACTGGGAAGGGGCATGCGCCTGGATTTTCCGCCGCGCCTGGGAGAGCATAATGAAAAGGTGTTCAAGAGCATGGGGATCCAGGCGGCCGGCAAGCCAGATCCGGGTTTTCAGGGGCGTTGATTTTTCCAGGACCTGCTAGAAGGAGCAGCAAACCATGGCCAGGACTTTTGACACCATCATCATCGGGGGTGGGATCATGGGCTGCACCACCGCCTACGAGCTTTCCAGGCGCGGTATAAAGGTCGCCCTCCTGGAAAAAGGCGCCCTGGGCGCTGGCTCCTCCGGAAAATCCTCCGCGATCATCCGCCAGCACTATTCCAACGAGGTCACTGCGCGCATGGCGAAATATGGGCTGCAAGCGTTCCAAAACCTGGAGGAGATCCTGGGCGGCCCGGGCGGCTTTTCGCAAACCGGCATCCTGCTGATCGCCACCGAGAAAGACGTGGAAGGATTGGACTTCAATGTATCCTTCCTGCAGGAGCTGGGAATCGCAACCGAACTGCTCTACCCGGACGAGATCCGGCGCCGCTGGCCGTACCTGAGCACAGCAAATCTGGCCGCGGCCGCCTACGAGCCCGGAGCGGGCCATGCCGACCCCAACCTGGCGCTGAGCAGCTATGCGGCCGCCGCCAGGCGTCTCGGAGCGGCGATCTTTAAAGATACCGAAGTGATGGCCATCCGCCTTTCTGCCGGCCGGGTTCTGGGAGTGGAAACGAACCGGGGCGACTTTGATGCCGCGCAGGTCGTGAACTGCGCCGGGCCCTGGGGCCGGCGGATCAGCCAGATGGCTGGAGTCGACCTGCCGGTCAATCCCTGCCGGGTGCAGGTCGCCTTTTTCCACCGGCCTCATGATCAACCGGAATCGCACCCCATCGTGGCCGACTTCCCCAATGCGGTCTACTGGCGCCCCGAAACCGGAAACCTCACTCTGGCCGGCCTGATCGACCCCTCCGAAGCGGACAACGTGGTGGATCCCGATGGCTACAACGAACGAATGGACAGTGATTTCCCCATCACGGCGGGTGAAGCGCTGTCGGCCCGTTTTCCAGCCATGGAGCACAGCAGCGTGACCGGCGGATATGCCGCCCTGTATGCGATATCACCGGACTGGCACCCGGTCATCGACGAGCTGATTCCCGGAAGCGGTTTGTTTGTCTGCGCCGGATTCAGCGGCCACGGGTTCAAGCTGGGGCCGGCGGTCGGCCTGATGGTCGCCGACATGCTCGGCGGGCAGGAAACCCCGGGCATGGACCGCAGTCTGTTCCGTCTCAGCCGCTTCGCCGAAAATGAGCCGGTGCGCGGCAAATATGAATACAGCATCGTAGGATAAAACATGGATTTTTCATTGAGCGAAGAGCAGCGCCTGTTCCGGGAAACGGTCCGAAACTTTGTGGCGCGCGAGGTTGACCCCGTGGCTGCGGAGCTGGATGAGGGCGGGGAATTTCCCCACCAGCTGTTTGCGCGCTGTGCTGAGAACGGCTACTTCGCCCTGCGCTACCCCGAAGCGGTGGGAGGGATGGGTGCCGATTTCCTGACCTACTGCCTGATGATCGAGGAGCTGGCGCGCGGCTCGCTGTCGCTGGCGGCTGCCGTTGCCATGCAGACCCTGATGGGCAGCGACCTGATCTTCCGCTTTGGCAGCGACGAGCAGCGGGCGCGCCTGATCGCGCCGGCCCTGCGCGGCGAGAAGATCGGAACGATAGCCATGACGGAGCCCGATTTCGGATCGGACCTGGGGGGAATCACGACCCAGGCTGTGCCCAACGGGTCGGGTTGGACGATCAACGGGCGCAAAATGTGGATCACCTCCGCCACCGTGGCCGATTTTTTCACTGTGGCGGCAAAAACCGACCCGCAGGCGGGCTTCAAGGGCGTGGACTTGTTCGTTGTGGAGCGGGGCACGCCCGGGGTGCGGGTGGGCCGCAAGATCGAAAAAATGGGCGTGCGCGCATCCGAAACCTCGGAGCTCATCCTGGATGACGTGCGCGTGCCGCCGGAAAATCTGCTCGGAGAACAGGGAACCGGGTTCAAAAACCTGGGGGACATGCTTTGCCAGATCCGCGTCATGACCGGCGCGCTGGGGCTGGGCCTGGGCCAGGCTGCACTGGAAGCCTCCACCCGCTACGCCAACGAGCGCGTCCAGTTTGGGCGGCCGATCGCGGCATTTCAAGCCGTCGCCCATAAGGTCGCCGAGATGGGCACGCGCATGGAAGCGGCGCGCTCGCTGGTGTATCGCGCCGCCTGGGATATCGATGCCGGCCGCAGGGATAACGGGCTGGCTTCGATGGCCAAACTGTTCGCCACCGAAGCGGCAAACTTTGCTGCCGATGAATGCACGCGCATTTTCGGCAGTTACGGCTTCGCCATGGAATACGAGGCCCAGCGCTATTACCGCGATGCCCGCTTCCTGCTTTACGGCGGCGGAACTTCCGAGATTCTGCGGACCATCATTGCACGCGAATTGGGCGTCCCCGCACCGCGCCAGAAGTGAGCCCCGCTTTCCGGCCGCCGCCAGGGCAACGAGAAATTGGAGGTTGAAGAAACATGGCAGAGAGAAAAATCCGCATCTTGATCGCAAAGCCCGGTCTGGATGGGCACGACCGCGGGGCGAAAGTGGTGGCCCTGGCCCTGCGCAACGCCGGCTTTGAAGTCATTTACACCGGCCTGCACCAGAGCATTGATCAAATCATCGAAACAGCCCTCCAGGAGGATGTGGATATGATTGGCCTCTCGATCCTTTCCGGGGCGCATATCCCGATCACAGAGCAGTTGCTAGATCAGATGCGGGAAAAGGGAATCGCAGACAAGCTGGTCATCATGGGCGGAAATATTCCGGCCGTGGATATACTGGCCCTTAAAACCCTGGGGGTCAGCGAGGTGTTCCCCACCGGCAGCCATTTCGATGACATCGCAAACTATATCCGGCAGAAGCTCATCCCTGCCTGAGATCGATCCAATGGAGCACGTATGACAGATAAAATCCCCCCCGTAACGCTGGAGTCGGGCATCACGGTCAAGCCAGTCTACACTGCGGATGATCTGCAGGGTAGCCACCCAGATGAAAACATCGGCCTGCCAGGGGAATTCCCCTTTACACGCGGCATCCATCCCCTGATGTACCGCAAGCGCCCGTTCACCATGCGCCAGTATGCCGGCTTCGGCACCCCGGCGGCAACCAACGAGCGCTTCAAATTCTTGATCGAGCACGGCCAGAACGCCCTGAACGTCGCTTTCGATCTGCCCACCCAGATGGGACTGGATTCAGGCGATCCGCTGGCCGCCGGCGAGGTGGGGCGAGTGGGCATGGCGGTGGACACCCTGGCGGACATGGAAGTGGCGTTTGAAGGCATCCCGATCGACCAGATCAGCGTCTCCCTGACGATCAATGCCCTGGCTGCACCGATCATGGCGATGTATTTTGCGGTCGCCGAGAAGCATGGCGTGCCCCTTTCCCGGGTGCGAGGGACCGCCCAGAACGACATCCTCAAAGAATACATCGGGCGCGGGGCCTGGGTTTTCCCGGTGGAACCAGCGGTGCGCCTGATCGGCGATACGATCGAATTCTGCGCCCGGCACGCGCCATATTATTACCCGGTCTCGGTGTGCGGCTACCACATCCGCGAATCGGGGGCCAACCCGGTGCAGGAAATCGCCTATGCCTACGCGATTGCGAAGGAATACATCCGGCGCGGCCTGGCGCGCGGCCTGGAGATCGACGATTTCGCCGGGCGGATCTCATTCAACCTGGATATCCACGGGAATTTCTTCGAGCAGATCGCCAAGTTCCGGGCTGCCCGCCGGCTATGGGCCCGTATCATGGCCCACGAATTTGGCTCTAAAAACCCAAACACGATGAAGATGAAAATGCTGGCCGGGGGCGGGGGCGGGGGCCTGACGATCGAACAGCCCGAAAATAATATCGTGCGCGGGGCTTACTACGCCCTGATTTCGGCCCTTTCCGGTACGCAGACGATGGCCCTGTGCAGCTATGATGAGGCCTACACCATCCCCTCTGAAAAAGCGGCTCTGATCTCCCTGCGCACCATGCAGATCCTGATCGATGAAATCGGGATCGGGGATACGGTCGATCCGCTGGCGGGCTCCTATTACGTCGAGACATTGACCAACGAGATGGAGGCTCTGATCGTCAGCGAGATGAAACGCGTGGACCAGGAGTGGGGCGGCATCGTCAACGCGGTCAGTGAAGGCATCGTGCAGTCGGAGGTAGCGCAGCAGGCCTTCAAACACGAGCTAGGCATTCAGGACGGCAGTATCCCCAAGGTGGGCGTGAACCGCTACCAGGTGGACGAGGAAGCCCGCGAAGTTGAAATGCACCCATATGACGAAAGGCAGGCGCAGGAATCGGTCCGGCGCACGGCCGAGGTGGTCGCCGGGCGGGACCAGGAAAAAACAGCGCAGGCCCTGAAGAAGGTTTCCGAGGCAGCATCCAGCGGCCAGAACAGCATGCCTGCGATGATGGAGGCGGTGCGGGCTTATGCCACGATCGGGGAGATCACCCGCGAGCTGAAAAAGGTGTTCGGCGAGTTCCGGGAACCGGTGGGTTTTTAGGCAAGCAAACTGTGGGCCTGCCGGGTTCACCATAATTGGAGCGGGAAATGGGCCTGCGAATTGGCTGTGACATCGGGGGCACCTTCACCGATTTCGTGCTGGTGGATGACGAGAGCGGTGAAATATCGGTTTACAAGTGCCTGACCACTCCGGGAGACCCTTCGGATGCCGTTGAGGAGGGCATCCTGGCGCTGTCGGATGAGGTTCCTGGCCTGCCGGAGAACTTAAAGGAGCTGATCCACGGCACGACCCTGGTGATCAACGCCATTATCGAGCGCAAAGGCGCCCGCACGGGGTTGATCACCACGCGCGGTTTTCGAGATGTGCTCGAACTGGGCCGCGAAATCCGCTATGCCCCATACAACATCTTTGCCGAATTCCCGGAGCCGCTGGTCCCCCGCCATTTGCGCCAGGAGGTGGACGAGCGCATACGCGCCGACGGAAGCGTCTGGCTCCCGCTCGACGAAAAGCAGGCCCGCCGGACCGTGCTGGCTTTGAAACAGGCTGAGGTCCAGTCGATCGCCGTTTGCCTGCTCAATTCTTTTGAGAATCCGGCACACGAACTGGCGCTCAAGGAGATCATCGCCCGGGAGTTCCCGGAAGCCAGCGTTTCAATTTCTTATGAGGTGCTGCCTCAGATCCGGGAATACGAGCGCACCAGCACCACGGTCACCAATGCCTACGTCAAGCCGCTCACCGGGCGCTATCTGAACGGCCTCTCGGGCCGGCTGGCGGGGCTCGGTTTCCAGGGGCAGCTCTTCATCATGCTCTCCAGCGGGGGCGTCACTTCGGTAAGGACGGCGGCCGAGTTCCCGGTGCGGATCATCGAGTCGGGTCCCACGGCGGCAGTAATCGCCGGGGAGTATTACAGCCGCCTTTTCGGCCTGCCTGAAATGTTCTGCTACGACATGGGCGGCACCACGGCCAAATCCTGCCTGATCCAAGACGGCGTGGCCGGGGTGGTGCCGTCCTTTGAAGTGGGGCGCGTGCAGCGCTTCACCAAGGGCAGCGGCCTGACCATCCAGGTGCCAGTCGTCAACCTGATGGAGATCGGGGCGGGCGGCGGCAGCATCGCCCGCATCAGCCGGTTCGGGACACTCCAGGTGGGGCCGCAGAGCGCCGGCGCGGACCCAGGCCCGATTTGCTACGGGCTGGGCGGCCGCGAGCCCACTGTCACAGACGCCGATCTGCTCCTCGGCTACCTGGACCCGGATTATTTTCTGGGCGGCAAAATGAAACTGGACGCAAGCGCGGCGCGCGGCGGCATTGAAGAAAAAATTGCCGGGCCGCTGGGCGTACCCGCCATCCAGGCAGTCTGGGGCATCCACGATCTGATCAACGAGACGATGGCCGCGGCCGCCAAGACCCACATCGCCGAGCGCGGCGGCAATCCACGGTTGGTGACGGTCACTGCATTCGGCGGTGCCGGCCCGGTGCACGCCTATGGCCTGGCCAAAAAACTGGGCGCTGCGCGCGTGATCGTGCCGCCCAATGCCGGCGTGGGCTCGGCGCTGGGCTTTTTCACCGCCCCGCGCGCCTTCGACCTGGTGCGCAGCCACAAAGTGCCGCTGGACCGGGCGGATTTTGAGGAAATTGAAGCCCTGTATCGGGAGATGGAAAAGGAGGGGCAGCGCACCCTGCGCGACGCCGGCGCCGGCGAGGAAATCACTTACACCCGCTCGCTGGAGGCGCGTTTTGTCGGCCAGGGCTCGGAAACCAGCCTGCCCCTCCCACCGGGCCGTTTCAGCGCCTTGGACCCGGCCGAGCTGCGCCGGCGCTTTGACGAAACCTACCGGCGACTTTATGGGCGCACCTATCCCGACATCCCGGTGGAACTGGTCCATTTTCGCCTGCGCGCCAGTCTCCCGATGCAGGCCCTGAAGCTGCCCCGCCTGGAGGCCGGCGCACGCGACCTGGAAACGGCCTGCAAGGGGGAGCGTCCGGCCTACTCTGGCATAGCCGGCGATTATGTGCCATTCAAGGTGTACGACCGCTACAGGTTGTTCCCGGGCGCCGCGTTCCGGGGACCGGCGATCGTCGAGGAGCGCGAGTCGACAGTGGTCGCCGGGGAGGACGCTGCCATCTCTGTCGATGATTACGGCTTTTTGTGGATGGAGCTGGAGCCTTAATATGACCGGACGAGCATTCGACCCCATCACGCTTGAAATCCTGTGGCGCAGGTTAATCTCCATTGTGGACGAGGCGGACGCGGCCGTCGCGCGCACTGCCTTTTCCAGCCTGCTGCGGGATGCCCATGACTACACCTGCATGTTCACCGACCGCCGCGGCCGCGAACTGGCGCAGGGCTCCCTGGCCACGCCCGGACAGTCGGGCGCCATGGCGCTGGGTATCAAGAAGCTGGTGCAGATGCTGCCGGAAGAAACCTTTCAACCCGGGGATATTTTCATCACCAATGACCCCTGGGCGCTGGCCGGCCACTTGAACGACATCTGTGTCTTCAGCCCGATATTTTACGCCGAGAAGCTGGTCGCCTTCACGGCCTGCGTGCTGCACCACTCGGACATCGGTGGGCGGGTGGCCTCGGACAACCATGAAGTGTACGAGGAGGGCCTTTTCATCCCACTGGTCAAACTCTACGAAGGCGGTGCCCTCAACCAGCCAGTGATGGACCTGATCCGCTGGAACGTGCGCACGCCCGAGAACGTGATCGGCGATATCCGCTCGCAAATCGCTGCCAACCACGTCTGCGCCGAGAAGGTCCAGGGCATGCTGGCGGAATACGGCCTCGAGAGCCTGGACGTGCTGGCGGATGAGATCATCTACCGCAGCGAGGCCAGCCTGCGGGCGGAGATCGCCAAAGTTCCCGACGGCGTGTATCGTGGCAGCGGCAGGATCGAGCAGATGGAGGGCCGGGAGGACGTCATCATTCAGGCGGCCGTGGAAGTGGCGGGCAGCGATATCACCGTTGACCTGGCCGGCTCCTCGCCCCAGGTTGAGTGGGGCGGGAATGTGGTCTACAACTTTACCTTCGCCTATGTTCACATGGCGATCAAGAGCATCTTCGACCCTGAGATCCCCAACAACGACGGCAGTGTCAGCCCGATCCGGCTGCTGGCCCCTGAGGGGAGCGTGGTCAACTGCCGCTTCCCGGCCGCCGTGGCGGCGCGCATGCAGGTGGGCCACTTCCTGACCGAGATCATCTACCGGGCGCTGGCCGGCGCGCTCCCCGAACGGGTCATCGCCGGCAGCGGGGGCACCCCGGCGACAATGAACGTCTTTTACGGGCGCCGGCACGACGGACAGTCATGGCATTCGGTGCTGATCCGAGGCGGCGGGATGGGCGCCGGCAGCGTGCGGGACGGGGCGCAGTGCTATATCTTCCCGGCCAACGGCGCGAACACGCCGGTCGAGATCTTTGAGAGCGATACCCCTCTGATCATCGCGGAGCGCGCTTTGCTGGCGGATTCCGGGGGTCCCGGGCGGATGCGCGGTGGGATGGGCCGCCGGGTGGTGTTCATCGTCCCCGACGACGAGGGCGCCCCGCTTCCGCCGGTGAACCTGGGCATCCAGTCCGGACGCTTCCGGCTGCCACCGGAAGGCTTGTTTGGCGGGCTGCCCGGGGCACGGGCGCAGTTCCTGGTCAACGGCAAGCCGGGGGATCCGTACGGATTGACGCGCCTGTTCCCCGGCGACGTGGTGACGATTGATGCCGCCGGGGGCGGCGGCTACGGCGAGCCGCGCGAGCGGGAGTGGCAGGCGCTGGTCAACGACATCCTGGAAGGTAGGGTCTCACGGAAGCGCGCCCGCCGGGATTATGGGGTGGAGATAAAGAAGGAAATGCTCTCAGATCAGGCCGCCCCCCCTCATAATACTTGAATGGCTATGCGCCGGATTGGTGGATTCTAAGGGAGTGACTGTCACCTTAAGGTGACAGTCACTCCCTTAGAATCGCATCCCCCCGCACCCGCGAAGCCGGCTTCAGCCACAGGCTCATCCGCTCGGGCTGCATGCTCTCGTCCACCGCACCCAACAGCGCGACGGTCAGGGCCTCCAGGTCGACCTCGTCACGCGCCGTGGCGGCGAAGTGCGCCAGGATCTGCCCCGCATCGTAGCTGGTGCGGTAGAAGCGCCGGTCGACAAAGGCCTGAACACGAATTCTCAGGGGATTGAACAGGGCGGCGATCACCAGCGTGGACAGCACGGTCACCAGCGGCGACTCCGCACTGCCGATAAGCAGCCGGAAGACCTGCTGCAGCGTCACCACCACCCCGAAATAGATTCCCGCCAGCACAAGCGTGACCATGGAGTATTGCAGCGTGCGCCGGATGACGACATCGATATCGAACAATTGATGGCGCCAGATCGCCAGCGCCAGGGCGATCGGAAAGGGCAATCCGATCAAACCCAGGACGTTGGGGCTGATGACCGTACGGCCGGTCAGCAGCGGGAAGCCGATCCATAAGACAAAGACCCCCAGCCCAGACAGGACGGCGGCAAAGATCACCATCCGCAGCTTGCGGCGGGGGATCCCGGGCGGGGATCGCCGGTACTGCAGGCCGATCAAGACCATCGTGGCGACCAAAAACTGGGAAGCGATTATGCTGTCCACCGGCCCCCAGGCATCCAGCCAGACCAGCAGGTTTTCCGACCGGCCCCAGGCAACCGCCAGCAGCGCGCCGAAGAGGAAAAACGATAAGGCATACAGGCCGGGGAGCAGCCAGCGGTTTTCCCGCACCACCTGCAGGGGATTGGGGAAGACCAGCGCCACGTGTGTGGAGGCCGGCCAGTAGATCAACCACAGCAGCGGCGTGCCCAGGCGGAACAGCCAGAAGCCGGCCCCGCCGACGATGTCTCCGATGTCCAGAAAAAAGGACCAGGCGTAGGCGTGGCTGCCGCTGAACGCCCAGAGGAACAGGGCCTGCGCAGCCGGGTCGTGCCTGCGGCGCAGGTAAACAAATCCCGCCACCACCTGGGAGACGGAGGCAAACAGCAGGACGCCCCAATGCCTGCCCAGGATCCCCGGCCAGGGCAGCGGGCCCAGGGGGACATCCAGGGTGATGATATTTCCGTCCCGGAGGACCTGGTATGCCACGGTGCGCCCTGCGATCCAATCCGGACGGTCCGCCCGTGCGGAAAATAGAGCGCCGGCCCAATCTTCCATAGAGACCCCTTCGACGGCAGTCACCACGTCCCCCTCCTGCAGCAGCCTGAGGTGACCGGCATACGGGGAGACGATCGCACCTTCGGAGGTGAAAATCCCCAGCTGCCGGGATAGACGGGCGCCGTCCGAGGGGCTGCGCAGGTGGAAGGCGGCAAAACCCAGCGTCGGCAGCAGGCACAGCGCGGCGAAGAGCAGCATCCAAACCAGTTGTGAAGTCGATTTTTTATCCAAGTCGAATTTGGTGCTCCGAATTCTGGTTCGGGCAGCACTCACGGCGGCGTCACGGGGACAGGCGTGTCTGCTTCAGCCGTTGGAACAGGTTCTCCTGGGATCACGCGGGTCGTCTCCAGCCAGAGTTCATCACCCCTGATTTCAAGGGCATACCTGTCCATACCACTGGGTGAAGGTCCGCCAAGGTAGCGGCCGTCCAGGGCGAAGAACGCCCCGCCGCAGGGCTCAGCAAAGCGGTTTCTTGTCGAGTCCCAATCGATCAGGCATGTGTCTTGGTAACGAGGGTTGGGAGGCCGCCCGCTTAAGGCGATCCATTCATCCTCCAGATGAACGATGAAGGCATACGGATCGGCCAGCCTGTAAGGGGATGAGTCGACGGGAAAATCCGAGCGGGCACCCACCTGGACCCATTCATTTCTGGGAACAAAAAAGTTATACAGGACCACACCAACCACCACTCCAAAAACTGTCAGCGCTGCCAACAGGAGCAAAAAGGGGGTAAATCGTCTGCTCATGATCGACCTCACAGCGTTCAGCCATATCTGGCACTTCCACACTGCAATCTCAAACAGCGTTTCACAAACAGAAAAACCTAATAAACCTGAGGGAAGGTTTTTCTAGTATTCACCAATTTCAAGCTTTCTGAGCGGAGTGAAAGCTGCTTTTTGGCTTTCACGCAGTCGAAGAATGCAGTAAGAGCGGATATTTCCCGCTCCTTCGACTGCAAACAGCTAAAAAATCAGCCGTTTTCCGCTCAGGATGCTTGATTTGCTGAAATTTGCACATTCGTTTTATAAGGTTACCAGGCAACAGCTTATTGGCGATCCCTCCCGATTAAAGTTTCGATTTCATCGGCCGCTTTGGACATTCCACCCGCCGTCCGGAAAGTCTCCCCGATCCGGCGGGCTTTGGCACCGAAAGCGGGCTCCGCGAGCAGCCGGTCCGCCAGCCGGCGGATGCTTTCCACCTGCACCTGCCCGGGCCTCAGCATCAGCCCGGCCCCCAGTTCGACTGCCCGGCTGGCGTT